>NZ_JBGGGT010000002.1:2395000-2702500 GCF_041276405.1 Microvirga sp. TS319
CACGGCGAGCTCGTCGAGGCGCTCGGGAGCCTTTGCGAAGTCCGTATAGGCGTTGATGGTCTGCCCGGGCGTGCCGACCCAGTTGGGGACGTCCGCGTAAAGGGCCATCACGTCGCGGTCGACCTGGTTGGCGAGCTGCACCATGGCGGGCTTGATCACCCGCTCGGAGAGGTCCGAGATCTTCAGGGTCAGGTCCTGGGAGGTGAACTTGAAGTCCACGCCCTTGCGCTTGTCGACCGTGATGGTGGTCTTGCCCTCCACCACGTCCTGCGCGGACGCGACCGCGCCGTCGCGGACCGTGAAGTCGGTCGGGCGGCGGATCGAGATGGTTTCGCCCACCTCGTAGCCGTTCACCTTCTTGTCGAACTCGTTCTCGTAGCCGCGAAACACCTGCTTCGCCATGACGAGTTCGTTGTCGAGGATCATCAAGGCCTCTTTGGCGATGATGTCAGCCGTCAGTGTCGTATTGGCCATTCAAGGCTTTCCTTTCGGGTCAAAGAATCCGCCCTTTGCGGCGCGCTTCCGCGTATTCCTCCATGCTCATCCTGGATGCATCGAGGGGCGCTGAGCCGCCGCCCCTGACAGGCGTCAGAGGGGGAGCGGTTCGGGTGGTCTTGTTGGGTTTCGGCAGAGAGAGCGTGGCCTCGAGACGTCCGACGGCGCGGGCTGCCTCCACAGGACTCATCGCGTTCAGATCGGCGGCCTTGGCCGGGTTCTTGGAGAGATGGTAGGCGATCAAGGGCCCCTTTTCTCCGGCGCGGAGAATCAGGTCCTCGACGACGGGGGTGATCGGCGGCAGAGCCGCCTTGCGGATTTCCGGGATCTGCTGCGCGGCAGCCTCGTAATGATCCCTGAAGTCCTCGACCAGTTCACGATAGCTGTCCTGCTGCGTGATCCGGCTCGCCTGGACGTTCCTCCTGACCTCCCGCGTGACGATGCGCTTTTCGGTCTCGTAGGCCGTCAGCGCCCGCTCGAAGGCGAGATAGTCGGAGAAGTCCTTTTCCTGCGGAGGCGGGCCGATTTCGGCCTCCACAAGCCCGTCGATCCCTGCCCGATCCGTTGCCTCGGGGCTGCCGGCGAGAACGCGGCGGCGCAGTTCGGCATTTTCGGCGGCAAGGCGCTCCCGATCGCGCTTGAGGCGCTGATAGCGGGAGGGTTTCTTAGGCCTGTCCTCGTCGGAACCCTCGTCGTGATCGTCACCCTCGCCTCGCTCGGCCTCGGTGTCTCGATCCGTCTCCGTATCGGCCTCGTCCGTGGTCGTGTCCTCGGATTGGGCCTCAGACGCTTCGCTTTCGGCGGGCGCACGTTCGGTGGCCTGCGCGGCGGTCAGGTTGTCATCCTCGATATTCATGGGTCTCACAAAGAAAAAGCCGCCCGAAGGCGGCGTTCATCATCGCGGCAACCGCGTCATGCGACTGCCTGCGTGAAGCTCAGACCGGAGGCGCTTGCTCCGGTGTCTCGAGGCCAACCAAAGAGCCACCCGAAGGTGGCTGTTGCGGCATCATCTCTGGCATCGCCGGTTGAGGCGACGGCAGCATGGGCTCGAGCGGAGGCGCAGGCGGTGGGCCGCCCGGCTGCATCACGCCGGGTCCCATAATCGCCTGCGCCTGGAACAGCTCGATTTCCGCCTTGTCGGCTTCCGCGATGGCTTTGCGGGCCTGCGCCTTCTTGGCCTCGACATCGGCCTGCTTCGCCTGGAGTTCCAATTCATCCATCGGGCCCGGCTGGGGCGGCTGCATCTCGGGAGGCAGGGGCTTGCCCTCCTTCTCGGCTTTGAGCGCCTTCACGGGTGGGGGCAGCATCACCTCCAGCCGCTCCGCGATTTCCGTCGCGTTCGGCCAGTCCTGCGCTTTCGCGATCAGGTCGAGGATCAGCGGCGCCGCGCCCGGAGCCGACTGGATGAACGCCGTCATGCCGTCCTTGGCCTCCCGGCGCTTGGTGTTGTAGCTCGGGCCCATTTCCAGGACCACGTCATAGGCCCCGACCGTCACGTCGTTCTTGATGATCGGTTTCCCGCCCTCATCCATCCCGAACGGCTGGTTGATCTCCACCACGTCCACCTTTCCGTCCTCGCCGAGAATGCGGATCGTGCGGGCGGTGTCGTAGACCTTCGGGATAAGATCGATCAGGATCTTGCCGGTGTGGCGAATGGCGCGGGCGAAATTGTCGATATAGACGTATGTGCCGGTGTCGCCTTCCTGCTGGCGCGCCAGGATGGCCCTGCCGCTGCTCTCGTTGGACCTGTTGCCGAGCGAGGCGTCATAGATGCCCGTGACGGCTTTCATGTCCTCCGCGGCGAGCGCGACGCCCGCGTCGACGCCCTGAGACGAAACCGGCGGCTGCACCCGGGACGGAGGCGGCGCATTGCCGTCCGGCGCGTAGACGAGATACGGGTGGTTGACCGTGTTCGCCGTCTCCCAGATGTCCTGGTATTGCTCGAACTGCTTCTCCGTCCCGATGAACGGGGCCTTGGGCTGAAGCGCCACGATTTCGGTCTGCGCCGAGCGGAAGTAGTTGTACATCCGCTGCGGGTCCTTGGCGTAGCGCACGACCCCGTGGCGGACGATCCTGCGGCCGATGCGGATCTCCTCGCCCCAGACCGGCACGATCGGGATGTAGCGCCCCGGCCATTCGGTCGAGTCTTCGAGCACCTCGGAGGCCGAAATCACGGCGCGGCAGACGACGTAGCTGTCCCGCCTCTCCAGGCGGGCGAACTCGCCGCGGGCCTCGATGAAGGCGACGATCTCCTGCGCCTGCCGGATGTCCTCGGGGCTCGCATCGGTCAGGTCGTCCACCGCGCCGTCGGGCATCTGCAGCAGCAGGCGCGTGGCGGGCTTCTTGTACCAGTACTCGGCCACCCGGACGTAATCGTCGGCGAACCAGCCGCTGAAGGTCGCCGTGTGCTGCGTGCCCTGGAAGCTCTCCTGGCTCGCGCCGGGGTACTTCGCCTCGAAGGCGGCGCGGCTCATATCCACGGGGACGAAGCAGAACTGCGCGTCCTCGCGCGTGGGCTGAACGGCGTCGGGATCCCAGACGATCGCGATCGGATCCTCGACGGGAGCGATGCGGATCTCCTGGTTGAACGTCGAGTCGTCCGCGTATTCCGTCAGCACGCGCCACGCGCCGGCACCCGCCGCGACCTGGCTGTCCGCCGCCTGGAAATACGCCGCGGGCGCATCGGAGCGGTTCTCAATGTAGCGGATCATCCCGGCCTGGGTTTCCGCCGTCTCCGGGTCGCCTCGGGCGTCGACGGGAACGACCCTGATGGCGGGCCTCATCTGGCGCATGTCGCCCGTGACCTGGCGGACGAATTGCGGGATGCGGTTGATCGTCAGGCATGGGCGGTCCTTGCGGGCCCGTTTGGCCTCGGCGTCCCATTGCTCGCCGACGCGGAACGCGAGGTCCTCGTAGGCCTCGTCGATGTTGTCGCGTTCACGCTGGAGGCCGCGCTCGTAGCGGTCGCGCGCCTCCTTCATGAAGTCGGCTCCATCGGGCTCGCTGTCCTTCGCCGTTTCGATCTTGTCATCCGCCATCATGCTGCCTGCCAACCGCCCGTCCGGCGGATCTTCGGTGTCTTCTCCCGCCGCACGCGGGGCTCCTCGTAGACCGCGCACATGAGCCCGAAGGCGTCCGCCGCGTGCGAGGACCAATCGTGCTCGGGTCCCAGATCGATGTCTCGCTTGTCGTCCTTCTTGGCGTGATAGGCACCAAGGGCCACAAGCCCGTGCTCCGTCGTCGCCTCGTTCATCCAGATCGACGGGAACAGCCGCCGCGCCGCCTCGATGCGGTTCATGGCGGCGCCCTTGCCCTGGTTGGGGATCACCTCCACGGCGAAGCCCGCGTCCTTCAGGGCGCTCTCGTACGAAACGTCATAGACCTTGTCGTTGCTCGCCCCGTCATGCGGGAGGACGCACAAAGCCTTGGCGTAGCCCTTCTCCCGCAGCCAGTTTACATGCGTGGCGAGCGGCTGGCCCTTGGCCTCGTAGTAATCCAGAACCCGGATCTCGCGTCCCACGAACTGCGCGATCCAGATCGCGCAGGCATCGGCCTTGGCGCCCGTTCCGCCGATGTCCCAGATGGCCCGACAGGTCATCAAGGGGTCGGCACAGACGCGGCCCAGGCGCCCCTCATGCTTCATCCGGGTGATCGGCCCGGCGTAATAGGCGCCCTCGTACACGCTCACGAAATCGCCCTCCCAGATATGGGCATAGTGATCGGGCCTGTTCTCCCGGTCATCCAGACGCTTCTTGTCCAGCACCTTCGGAAACCACGGATTGTCCGTGTAGTTCATCGCGACGATCTTGGAGCCGAGCGGCGGCTTCTCCCGGAAGCGCTTGTGCGTGGCGCTGGTCTTGCGCTCCGGGTTCCACGTCACCCAGAGCTCGGAATCCTCCTCGCGGATGGTCGGGATCAGCTTCGTCCACGCCTCTTCCGTGACCGGCTCGGCCTCGTCCACCCAGCACAGCAGGATGCGGGCCTTCGACTTGATGCTGTCGATGTTGCGGTCGAGGCCGGCGAACTTGTAGGCGATGCGCCCGTCCCGGGTCCTGACGTATTTTTCGCCGATCTCGAAATGCGCTTCGAGCCAGGGCTCGGAGCGAATGGCCGCCTTGATCTCCTCGAGCGAGGAATCGTCCAGCGCGTTCATGAACTGGCGCGCGCAGAGGATGATCCCCTCCCGCCCCGCCCGGCTCCACACGTATGCCCGGACCGCCGACATCTTGGCGAAGGAGCGCGTCTTGGCGGATCCGCGACCGCCATAGGCCCCTCTCACGTCGGCCTCGCCCGTAAAGACCGGAACGAGCTTCGGTGGGAGCTTAATCCGGACCGTCGCCATGGGATGGTCCGGCGACAAGCTCGATGCGGGTCACGGCCTGCAGCGGGTTCTGCGGATCGCCCGCCACCTGCAGGGGCAGCAGCTTGGGATAGATCGTGGCCCAGAAGGTGCGCTCGTTCCGCTCATCCTCCCCGGCCCACGCGACGATCCGTTCGACGCCGCCGAGGCGCTCGGCCGCGAGGGCGATCACCTCCTTGGCGATCACCGTGGTCTTGTCGCGGGAGCTCTTTCGGCGGCCTTCGGTCTTATGACCCTTAGCCATCTGCCTCACTCCGATTGAGATCTTGATCGACGAGCGGCTTTGACGAGCGTTTCCCTGAAGCTCCCGGATATTCGGCGCCCAGCCACACGGGCGCGAAGAACGCCACCGTGGTCGTGAACGCCGCGTCGGATCGCGAAACGCAATCCATCAGCGTCGTGGCGGAAGGCCCGAGCGCCCGGCTCAGTTCCAGCGTGGACACGGCCGCCAGATCGTCGTCGGAGGTTTCGGTCGAAACCATGAGGGCAAAGCCCGGCACAGGGTCGCCGGCCTCGTCCGTCAGGGTCACGGGCAGCACATGCACGGCCGACCATTCCCAGGTCCCGGCCTCGTTGATCCGGCCATAGTCGGGACAGGCCGCGATCGCCGCCGCCTCGTCCTCGAACATGCGGATATAGTCGAACATCAGTCGCCCCATGACACCACCTCGGACACCACCTCGGACACCACTTCGCCGTCCTCGTCGTCCCACGTCACCGCGCTCAAGCCCCACGTGCCCAGGTTCGACAGGGCCACGAGCTCGGCATTCGACTTGCGGCCGCTATAGACGATCACGCGCTCGATGAAGTTTTCCGACTGATGCACGCCGCCCCAGGTGCCGCCGAAATTGAGCCATCGATAACCGCCGTCCTCGAACGGAACGGTGGACGTCACGGCCTTGATGGCCTGGCCGTTGAGGCTCCAGGCCAGGTCGTTGCCCGTGAACGCGAAAGCGGCGCAGAACCGGGTGTTGCGGGCCGGGATGGTGTATTCGGGAACGACCGGGTTGGTATTGTCGTCCGTGGTCACATCCATGATCATCTTGGTGGTGTTGCCGTTGTTGCGCAGCGCGATCACGTCCATGGATCCAGGCGTGAACCAGTTGTTGAACTCCACATAGGTTCCGTAGTTGCGGCTCATGCGGGAGGTCCGCGCGATCACCACGCAGGTGAGCGCGGTGTCGAGCCCGAGGCCCGAAACCGGCACGCGCAGCACTTCGCCGCCCCGCGCCGCCGCGCCTTCCTCCGTCCGGATCGGCGAGGAGGTCATCACGGGAGCGGACGGAACGATGGTCGGGTCCCACTGCTCGAATTGCGGCAGGCTGACCCGCAGCAGCTCATCGAGCACGACCCCGCCGGTAAAATTCTGCGGCCCGAAGAGGCCGAAGAAAAACTTGGCATCGCCGAGAGTCGTCGGATTGGACGTGGCAAAACGCCCCCAACTGGCCGCGGCGCTCAGGATGTTGCCATTGACGGTATCGCCTATGAAAATGCCGGAACCGTTCTGCTTTCGGATGGACGCCCGCAGATCCGTCAGGCCCTTCACCTCCAGGGCCTGCAGGAAGAAGGAGCCGACCCAATTTTGACCGGGAGCGACGGCTTCGCCGGCGGGATTGAACTGGAGCCGGAAGCTGCCGCCGGTGGCCGTGCCCCTCAGGCGCAGATCGACGTAAGGAAGGCCCTTGTCGATTCCCTTGCCCTCGACGGAGAGCGCGGTTCCGGCCGGCACGATCGCGGCCCATCCGGCCGGGAGCGTGCCGGGATTTCCCACGGCCGCGCCGATCGCCCAGGAATTGGAGATGACGTTGGTCCGGATGGATTCCGACAAGAGGCCGTTGCCGGTGCGGCGCGCAACATGGTCCGTGTGATAGACGTAATCGCCGGTCGGCGTTTCCGTATAGGCCCCGGACACGCGGGCGCATTCCATGTCGGCGAGCGTGCGGCCGAAATAGCGGTTCTGCCGGAAGTCCATGTCCAGGACGGAACCGGGCGCTCCGAAGAACGGAAGCCCGATGCTCCTGGAGAGGTTGCGGCGGCCGACACCACGACGCAGCATTCAGACACCCCTGCCGGTGGTGACTTCGACTTCCGTGGACCCGGAGCGGCACAAGGCCGCCAGATGGGTGGTCGCGCAGTCGCGGCGAAAGATCTCGACGCCGCCCGCCGGGATCGTGATGCCGTTGGCGGGCGCGCCGTTCGCTGGAGCGGTCACGGCGATGCCGGATTTTCCGAAAGCGATGATGGCGGGGTCGCTGCCGGTCACGGCGACACGGTAATAGCGGTCGTCGTTGCCGGTCTTGGGATCGATCAGCGCGACCGCCTGCGAGCTGGTGGCGACCGCGAGCGCAACCGTGCACACGCCGTCCGCGGGACAGAAAACATCAAGGCTCATGGGTCTCTCTCGTCGTTAGTGCGTCGTGCGAAAAAGTGGATCCGGTTTTTCGCAAGAACGATGCGCTGTTCGATAGTGGGAGCATCGGATCGATCCATCGACATGCACCCGGCTCACGGACAGGGAGGGCCAACGAGCCGCTGCATCAAGCGGAATTCAGTGGATCGGATCGGCTCCAGGCAACAAAAAAGGCCCGCCGAAGCGAGCCTCAAATCATCGTCAGGCACATTTTCGTACCCTGCATTAAATTCGCTTGTACGCGCGCCCGCGCGGGTTGTCAAGCGGTATGTGTCTTCGACGGTGCGCGAGGGAATCGTGCGGCCCGCGATACTGTCCTCGCCATGCACGGGCTTGTCGCGGGGATCCATGTCTTGATGGGGTTACGGTTTCTGAAGACGTGGATGGCCGCAACACGTGCGGCCATGACGATGAAGGTTTCAAACACCCCTCGCCTGGTTGATCGCGTTCAGCCCGATGCGAAGGTTGCCCAGCTCGGACGCGTTCCGCGGCCCGACATCTTCCAAAAGCGTCCGCTTCAGGATCTCGAACACGGGCCCGAAATCCTGTTGAGCCTGGAGGATGTAGCGATAGGTGTCCCCCCACTTGCGGCGGATCTCGGCGACATAGGCGTCCGAGCTTTCGGGATAGGTGGAGAGGCCGGGAAACGACGCGTCGTAATCCAGGGCCTTCACGTTCGGGGAAGGCCAGCCGCGGATCTTCGCATTGGCTTTCCAGAGCCATGCGAAATACATTCCCGCATCGTGCTGCTTCTGGTCGATCTCCCTGGCGTAGAGAAACCGCCCGAGCGCATAACCCAGGAGCGGATCGCCCGCTCTCTTGCGGGCTTCGGCGAGTGTCTTTTCGCTGCGCCGTTCCTTCAGCCACACGTCGACACCCCATAGTTGCCTGATGCGCGCTTCCTCCGCCGTCCGGCGGACGGCATCGGAATCTTCCGTTGCGGAGCGGTGCCCGTAGGCGATCGCCCCCTTGACGTTGCGAGGGACCCCCTGCTTGCGGGGCCTCCCTGCCTTGCGGCCGCAAAACAGCGTCATGCGTCTTCCTCCACACATCTCATGGATCGAGGGCTCGATGGCCCGAGGTCGTTCTCGGCGCCGCCCTTCGGGTGGACGGCGCCGACGGCCAGCGCGCGGCGGGCGCCCTGGGCCGCCAGCCTGATGCGCGCCGTGATGGCTTCCAGCTCATCGGCCACCTCGGAAATGGCCGGGACGAACTTGAACTTGCGGGGGATGCCGTGGATCGGATCGGAGGCCATCGAAACGACGGCCTCGGGATGCTGCACGAGCGTGGCGACGAGCGCCGTCGCGAACGTGTCCGCATCGACGAAGTCGCGGGCCCGGTAGCACCCGGTGATGAACTTCCCGTATCTCGCGGCGATCTTCGGAGGAACGGGCGGTCCCTCCAGCTCCTGCTCGAGGCGGATGACGGCGTGACACGACGCAAGATCGATCCGGGTCAGATCCACACGGCTTCGCGCCGTGTCGCGCACCACGCGGTCAAGACCCTCCCAAAGCATCGAACCGCTCGTCGAAACGGTCGAAGGCGCTTGCGAGGTCCGATGTGTTGGAAGGCTGCTCATGGCGTTCCCTCGTTTTCAAGGATGCTGTGACGTAGGGGATCGGGTCGGAGACGCGCTGGTCGCGGGCGTGAATGATGGCCCCGAGAACGGCCTTGCAGTCCTCGCGGGCCTGCTTGCGCCAGGATCCGATCATGGACCGCGCCTGCCTTTCGGGGACGCCAAGGCTCACCAGGGCCGGCACGCCCTCGCCGAAGAGCTCGTGAACGGCGTCGGTGTACTTGGGATGAAGAACGACCTGGCCGGAAACGTCGGCGGGCTCCGACGCGGCAGCGTCCTTAGCGTCAGCTAAGGTCATATCCGCCTCTTCTCTTCTCTTATCTGGGCGTTCATCCGCGTTCGCTTGCGTTCGCGCGCGCTCGGCTCCCGCTCGCCGCCGGTCCCTCCACTCTCTGGAGCGGTCGGCCGAACCGTCTTCGCGTTTGGGCTGGCGCCGGTTCCAGTTCTTGAACCCGCCGTCGGGACCGATGATGTCCTTGTGCGTCAGGGCGCCGATGACGCTCTGGATCTCCGCCTCCTCCAGGCCCGAGAACGCCGCGTAGGTTTCCACGTCGAAGCCCGCTATGGAGCCGCGCTCGTCCGACTGGCTGGCATGGTCGAGGAGCGCCCATACGATGGCCGAGACGACGGCCGGCGATGTCCCGGCCTTGCGGGCGATCACCAGCCACTTGTTGTCGGTGGGAGCGCCATGCCATGAGCGGAACCAATCGTTGCTCATGCGCGCGCTCCGGCCGGCGTGATGGCGACGCGAACGCTGTCGTCGGCGATGGCGTCGGCGATGGCGCCGCCGTGAACGACGGCATCCGAGAGGGGCTCGACGGGATCGTCGATGTCGCGCCTTCGGTGGTTGGGGCGCCCCGCCACGATCAGGAGGCTGCAGGCTCCCTGAGCCGCGCCGTCCTGCACCCGCACCGCAGCCTTCGCGAACCTTTGCGCGGCCTTGCGCCATCCTTCTGAGGACGACGCGGCACGGGCTTTCAGGCGATGACGAACCTCATGTTCCATGGAGGGCACAATAGTAGGTTAATTCCGACTATGTCAATCGGAAACAACAGGCTCGCATTCCGGGCCGACTCATCGGATAAATCCGATATGATGGAAGAACTCCAGAAGCGGGTTTCCGCCCGTCTCGTCGCGATCAACAAGGGACCGGTCGAGGCCGCCACATCGGCGAAGCTCGAGCGCAATTACATTCGCGACATTACCGAGGGGAAAAAGAAGTCGGTCCGAGCGGACAAGCTGGAGCAGCTGGCGGCCGCCCTCGAGACCACCATCGAGTACCTGACGGCCCGAACGAACGATCCATCTCGCGCCGGAGCGGAGATCAGGGGCAGAGATCCCGACTCCGGCCCCATGGCGCCCGTCGAGGCGAGACCGTATCAGTACTTCGAGGAGCCGGCCCTTCGGCACTTCGAGGAGCCGTCCCTGCGCCCCCCGCCCCCGGAACCCAACACGGACCTCGCCAGGGCGGAGGATGTCCCGAATTTCCGGGGTTTTGGCGGGCCAAGGAGCGTCCCGGTCTACGGCACGGCGGTCGGCGGCGGCAACGATGACGGGGATTTCCGCTTCAACGGGGAAACCATCGACTACGCGCCGCGGCCGCCGGGCATCGCCAGCCGCAAGGACGTCTATGTCCTCTATGTCCGCAACGACAGCATGGCGCCGAGATTCGAGGAGGGCGAGCGGCTCTACGTGGACCCCCACCGGACGCCCCGGCCCACGGATTACGTCGTGATCGAACTCCACGGCTCCGACCATGGCGATCCCGGCAAGGGCTTCATCAAGCGCCTGGTGCGGAAGACCTCGACCAAGCTGATCGTGTCCCAGTTCAACCCGCCCAAGGAGCTGGAATTCGACCTCCAGGACGTGAAGAGCCTTCACCGGGTCATCCCCTACGATGAGCTTCTCGGGGTCTGACAGTGAGGTTCGTGTTCGGCAACAGCGCTCGTCTTTGACTCAGCCGCATTGTTGAGGGCGAACCCGATCCACTTTTCCGAAAGGTGCTCCACGGCATCGGACGTGAAGAGTGGAATCCACCTTTGGGCTTCCCTCCGATGCTCCCGTCTCGGTGAGCGCACCGTTCTTGCGAAAATCCGGGTCCCGTTCGTCGCACGGCGCGCCTGAGCATCGAACGCGGGAAGCGGGAACCGATTTTGCGGAAAAACATGCCAAAGCCGTGGACGCCCGGCTCAGGGCCGGGCACGGCGAGAGTGATGCTCCCACAATAGGACAATGCATCGCTCTTCGCGAAGTACCGGCTCCCACTTCTTCGCACGCTGCTCTGGACTATCAACAAGTCCAAAGTCGAGATTGCATTGCCAGCTTAGCAATTTAGCGTGCCCCCAAGATGGCAATTTGCCATTCTTTAACCGAGTTGGCTGGGGGCCAATATGCGCATTTCTCTTCTCGCCATCGTTGCGGGCACGATCTCTCTTGGAGCCTGCGCCACCGTCACGCGTGGCACAACCGAACAGCTTACCTTCGATTCCGACCCGCCGGCGGCCATGAGGACATCGACTGGGCTCACTTGCCCGACGACGCCTTGCACGCTCGAGGTGAACCGTAAGTCGGAGTTCGTGGCCACCTTCTCCAAGGAGGGCTACAAAAGCCAGGATGTGATGGTTCAGACCCGCGTGGCCGGCAGTGGAGCTGCGGGCTTTGCGGGCAATGTGCTCATTGGCGGGCTTATCGGGATGGGCGTCGATGCCGCTACCGGCTCGACCCTGGAGCACTATCCAAATCCAGTCTCAGCCAATCTGGAACCCCTTACCCTTCGGGGGAAGCCCGGCAAGCGTCCCGTTCGCGGCCCCGTCAAGGAGGAAGCTCCGCCGACCTCGTAAAGTTGGCGTCCTGAATGACAGCCCCGGCCAGACGCCGGGGCTTTTTTGTTGCCTGGAGCCTCGGGCGCGGGAGGTGGATCTGTCCTTTTGGGATCGAATTCGATGCTTCCTTCTTGGAAAGAGCGCATCGTTCTTGCGAAAAACCGGGTCCACTGTCTCGCACGATGCGCTAATGCCGTACCGTCATCCGCGGATGGGAGAACCAGCGCGGCCTGAGGGTGACATTGTGCCCCTGCCCTTTCCGCTCCCGGCAATGCCTGCAGACGAGCTTGGCGGCGAGCTGCTGGAAGCTCGTGAAGCCCCCCATATCCAACTCCAGAAGATGGCGCCTCTGGAAGCGCCGTGCGCTCCCGCAATCCTCACAGAAGATGTCCAGCGCTTTCGCCTGCCGCAGCTCACTCACATGGCGCTTCACGTCCATGGCCTCCTTGCGTTCCCGTTATGTTCCGATGT
Organism: Microvirga sp. TS319; assembly: GCF_041276405.1. Lineage (NCBI taxonomy): Bacteria > Pseudomonadati > Pseudomonadota > Alphaproteobacteria > Hyphomicrobiales > Methylobacteriaceae > Microvirga > Microvirga sp. TS319. The sequence continues at coordinate 2,407,135 of NZ_JBGGGT010000002.1, forward strand.
TGCCGAAGGCCTGGCGGAGAGTCGAGTCGGATCCGGTTTTCCACAGCACGTCGCGTCTCGTCGGAATTATAGTCGGAAACGAGTCGCGCACCCATCCGGACTCCGCCTTGACTGTCGGATTTAACCTACTTAGCCTCCAGCTCGTCCGGTGAGGGGGTGAGGCACATGGATCTGAAGCGAAACCAGGAGCAATTCCTCGCTCTCGTCGCGTCCCACGATGCCGAGCAACTCCGCCATCGTCCGTGCAGGAGCGCCAATACCAGCCACGCCCTGACCGCCGCATGCGAAGAGATCGCCCGCGTCCCTTGGGCCGACATTCTCGGTGCCGACGAACAGCGGATGGCCCTGTGGTCTCGGGAAGCCCGCGATTATGCGATGGTTCTATCGGCTGTCGCCGATGCCATGGACGAGCCCATCGCTCAGGTCGTCCACCTTCACCCCGCCCTTCAGGCTGACACATGCAGCCGTGCATGAGGCCTTCCTCATCCTTCGCGCCGATTTATGCGGGATTACATTCGCGGCGGACAATCCCCCCTCGCCTGCAGCTGCGATCGCGCGCCGTGCGCGCTGGTCTTCACCGGCATCGATGGAGAGGCATTGGGACAAGCCCGAGGCTCGAGATCTCCCTCGTGCCGGATCGAGGAAACGGGCACCATGGCGCGAGTTCACGATCCCGGATTAAGGCGTTTCAGGCAGGTCGCCACGAGAGCGCAAAGCACCGCTCCGGCAACGCTGACAGCCGCGATCTCCGCCATGAAATGCATGGGCGGTTCGACCCCGCCCGGAAGATCGAAATATGCCTCGCCGAGTTCGAAGAGGCTGCCGACCAATGTTCCGCCGAGCGCGCCATCGAGCATCAGCAGTTCAAGATCCCAACTCATGTAAAACCTGCCTGTCTGGCTGTCGCTGAAGACCATCAGCGTCGGCGAGTCTAGCGCATCGTGCGGAAAAGTGGACCCGGTTTTCCGCAATGAACGATGCGCTGCTCAAAGAAGAGAGCATCGTGCGGAAAAGTGGACCCGGTATTCGCTGACGCGGCCCTTCGGGTCCGCAATGAACGATGCGCCATTCAAGGAGTAGTCATCCTCACGACAAGGGAAACGAGCCGTGCGCTCAGGGATGGTCCGGATCGGCTCTTGCCGTTTCGCTCGCGCTCTTTCGGCAATGTCTTGACCATGCACGACGAAAGGGCCCGCTCCACACGTCGTGGAGCGGGCGAGTCACAGGAGCGGTCTCGGGAGGAATGAGCTTCAACGATTGCCCCATGGGCTTGTTGCAGGGTGCGGCGTTCCACCTCAACCCCTCTCCGCCCACTCGTCCGGCAATGCTCCGGAATTCCTCAGGCGTTTGCAGAACGGAGCTCGATCATGCTCTTGGGGCAAGAGATCCCGCTACTGGGAGCGCCGCGCCGCTCTTGACCAGCAAAAACGGCGTCGATGAGGTCCAGGGATCAGCCTGGAGCATCGGACGCGGGAAGTGGAGTCCACTTACTCGCTCGATGCGCTCGGTGATTTGGGGAGCGACAGGAGATCCGCGAAGCACCGCGACAGTCCCGCCGAGGAGGACCGCGATGCCGACGGTTTCCGCATGACATGACAAGGAAAGATGGTGGGCGGTGAGGGGATCGAACCCCCGACCTGCGGTGTGTAAAACCGATGCTCTACCAGCTGAGCTAACCGCCCTCGCGTTGCCTTCGGAATCGGTCTCCGAAGGAACATGCGTCATACCAGAAGCTGCGAATGTTTCCAGCCCCGATGCGACTGACATAAAAAGAGAAGGCCAACAACGCAAGCGCCGTTGGCCTTCTATGCAAGCGAAAGCGGCGTTAAATGCGCTTACTTCGCGTTGACGGCGTCCTTCAGGCCCGCGCCGGCGCGGAACTTCGGCGTCTTGGACGCCGGAACCGCCACCTTCTCGCCGGTGCGCGGGTTGCGGGCCTCGCCGGCCGCGCGGTTGGTCACCACGAACGTACCGAAGCCGACGATCTTCACCTCGTCGCCCTGCTTCAGAGCGCCCGTGATCGCCTCGATGGCGGCGTCGATCGCCTCACCAGCCTGGCCACGCGTAAGACCGACCTTGTCGGCGACGGCTGCAACGAGCTCGCCTTTGTTCATATCATATCCTCCAGTGATCGCGGCGATCGCAGGTTATGAAGTATCACCGCTTCAGGGAGCACTCGTGTGGCGCAAAGCTAGTCCGTAGGCAAGCCCTAAAGCGCCGGAAATGGGCCACTTTCTGTCGTTTCGCACCAAAAAAAGCCCCCGGATTCGCCATCCGGGGGCCTGTTTTCACGTGACGTTACGTCGATTGTTTAGTGGGCGACGACGCCTGCTCCGTCCTCCTCGACGGCGGGTTTCGGACCCTTGAGCACCGAAGCCTCGTCCCATTCGATCGGCTCGGGCATGCGCACGAGGGCCTGCTGGAGCACCTGATCCATGGTGGAGACCGGCACGATCTCGAGGCCGTTCTTCACGCTCGCCGGGATTTCGACCAGATCCTTGGCGTTCTCCTCGGGGATCAAGACCTTCTTGATGCCGCCGCGGAGAGCCGCGAGGAGCTTCTCCTTCAACCCGCCGATGGGCAGCACCCTGCCCCGCAGCGTGACCTCGCCCGTCATGGCGATGTCGCGGCGCACCGGAATCCCGGTCACGACGGAGACGATCGCCGTCGCCATGGCGATGCCGGCGGACGGACCATCCTTCGGCGTCGCGCCTTCCGGCACGTGCACGTGGATGTCGCGGCGGTCGAACAGCGGCGGCTCGACCCCGAAGGCAACCGCGCGGGAGCGGACATAGGATGCCGCCGCCGAGATCGATTCCTTCATCACGTCACGCAGGTTGCCCGTGACGGTCATCTTGCCCTTGCCCGGCATGCCGATGCCTTCGATGGTGAGCAGTTCGCCGCCCACCTCGGTCCAGGCAAGACCCGTGACGGTGCCGACCGAATCCTCCGTCTCGGCCTCGCCGTAGCGGAAGCGCGGGGGACCAAGGAAGTCCGGCAGGTTGGCCGTGGTGACCTCGACGGACGGCACCTTGGAGAGAAGAATCTCCTTCACCGCCTTGCGGACGAGATTGTTGATCTCGCGCTCGAGGTTACGCACGCCCGCCTCGCGGGTGTAGCGGCGGATCAGCATGAGCAGAGCATCGTCGTCGATCTTCCACTCCTTCGGCTGCAGGCCATGCTTCTGCGTGGACGACGGGATCAGGTGCGTCCGCGCGATCTCGGCCTTCTCCTCCTCGGTGTAACCCGCGATGCGGATCACTTCCATGCGGTCGAGAAGCGGACCGGGAATGTTGAGCGTGTTGGCCGTCGTGACGAACATCACGTTGGAGAGGTCGTAATCGACCTCCAGGTAATGGTCGTTGAACGAGTTGTTCTGCTCGGGGTCGAGAACCTCCAGAAGGGCCGCCGAGGGATCGCCGCGGAAGTCCATGCCCATCTTGTCGATCTCGTCGAGCAGGATGAGCGGGTTGGAGGTCTTGGCCTTGCGCATCGACTGGATGATCTTGCCGGGCATCGAGCCGATATAGGTCCGACGGTGGCCGCGGATCTCCGACTCGTCACGGACGCCGCCGAGCGACATGCGCACGAACTCGCGGCCCGTCGCCTTGGCGATCGACTTGCCCAGCGAGGTCTTGCCGACGCCGGGAGGTCCGACGAGGCAGAGGATCGGGCCCGTGAGCTTGTTGGCGCGCTGCTGCACGGCCAGGTACTCGACGATCCGCTCCTTGACCTTGTCGAGGCCGTAGTGATCCGAATCCAGGGTATCCTGGGCGGCCTTCAGGTCCTTCTTCATCTTCGAGCGGCGGCCCCACGGAATGCCGAGCAGCCAGTCGAGATAGTTGCGCACGACGGTCGCTTCCGCGGACATGGGCGACATCTGGCGCAGCTTCTTCAGCTCGCCCATCGCCTTTTCGCGGGCTTCCTTCGTGAACTTGGTCTTTTCGATCTTCTCCTCGAGCTCGGCCAGCTCGTCGCGACCCTCGTCGTCGCCGAGCTCCTTCTGGATCGCCTTCATCTGCTCGTTGAGGTAGTACTCGCGCTGCGTCTTCTCCATCTGCCGCTTCACGCGGGTCCGGATGCGCTTCTCGACCTGCAGGACGGAGATCTCGCTCTCCATCATGCCGAGCACCTTCTCCAGGCGCTGGGCGACGGTCGGCGTCTCAAGGATCGCCTGCTTGTCGGCGATCTTGATGGCGAGGTGCGAAGCGATGGTGTCGGCGAGCTTCGCGGGCTCGTCGATCTGGGTGACGGCCGAGACGACCTCGGGCGAGACCTTCTTGTTGAGCTTCACATAGTTCTCGAACTCGGCCACCACCGAGCGGGCCAGGGCCTCGGCCTCGATCTGGTCGCCGAGGGCATCCGGAAGCACTTCGGCTTCGGCCTCGTAGAATTCTTCCGTGCGGGTATAGGCCTTCACCTGGGCGCGGCTCGCGCCTTCGACCAGCACTTTCACGGTGCCGTCGGGCAGCTTCAGGAGCTGAAGCACGTTGGCCAGGGTGCCGACCTTGTAGATCGCATCCGCAGCAGGATCATCGTCCGTCGCATCGATCTGCGTCGCCAGCAGGATGTGACGGTCGTTCTTGACCACCTCCTCGAGCGCACGGATCGACTTCTCGCGGCCGACGAAGAGCGGCACGATCATATGCGGGAAGACGACGATATCGCGCAGAGGCAGAACCGCATAGGTTCCGGTCGAGCCCGGGATGACAGGCTGACGAGGCTTCGACTGTGTCATGAGACAACATCCTTATGTCTGCGTCCGGAGCGCCCCTTGAATTAAGCTGGTTCTCGGACGGGATACCGGAATGCTCAGGCTTTTGTTATGGGCTGCATCCGGTACGCGGGGCCACCCCTCGGGGATGAGCGGACGACCACCGCGCAAGAAATTATGTGGCGTTGCGGATGCAGTGTTTCAAGAACCGTGCCCGCAACGCCGCCGTTCATGGAAGTCCCCGGAAGCGCCTCAGGCGCTCGCGCTGGTCTGCTCGGCCCGGTCGCCGTGGATGAAGAGCGGCTTGGCCTTGCCCTCCACCACTTCCGGGCCGATGACCACCTGCTCGACCGAGTCGAGGCCGGGGAGGTCGTACATGGTCTCCAGCAGGATACCCTCCATGATGGAGCGCAGGCCGCGGGCGCCCGTCTTCCGCTCGATCGCCTTGCGGGCGATGAGCGACATGGCCTCCTCCTGGAAGGTCAGCTGCACGTTCTCCATCTCGAAGAGACGCTGATACTGCTTCACCAGCGCGTTCTTCGGCTCCTGGAGGATCTTCTTCAGGGCCTCCTCGTCGAGATCCTCGAGCGTCGCCAGGACCGGAAGACGGCCGACGAACTCGGGGATGAGGCCGAATTTCAGGAGATCCTCAGGCTCGACCTCGCGGAAGATCTCGCCCGTCCGGCGGTCGTCCGGCGAGCTCACCGTGGCGCCGAAGCCGATGGACGTGCCCTTGCCGCGGCCGGCGATGATCCGCTCGAGGCCCGCGAAGGCGCCGCCGCAGATGAACAGGATGTTGGTCGTGTCCACCTGCAGGAATTCCTGCTGCGGGTGCTTGCGGCCGCCCTGCGGAGGCACGGAGGCCACGGTGCCCTCCATGATCTTCAAAAGGGCCTGCTGCACGCCCTCGCCCGACACGTCGCGGGTGATCGACGGGTTGTCGGACTTGCGGGAGATCTTGTCGATCTCGTCGATATAGACGATGCCGCGCTGCGCCCGCTCGACATTGTAGTCGGAGGCCTGGAGCAGCTTCAGAATGATGTTCTCGACGTCCTCGCCCACATAGCCGGCTTCCGTAAGGGTCGTGGCATCGGCCATGGTGAAGGGCACGTCCAGGATCCGGGCGAGCGTCTGCGCGAGCAGCGTCTTGCCCGAGCCGGTCGGACCGATCAGCAGGATGTTGGACTTCGCCAGCTCCACGTCGTTGTGCTTCGTGGCGTGGGCCAGACGCTTGTAATGGTTGTGGACCGCCACCGAGAGCACCTTCTTGGCGTGCTCCTGGCCGATCACGTAATCGTCCAGAACGCGGCTGATTTCCTTCGGGGTGGGCACGCCATCCCGGGACTTCACGAGAGACGATTTCGACTCCTCGCGGATGATGTCCATGCAGAGCTCGACGCATTCATCGCAGATGAAAACCGTCGGGCCAGCGATCAGCTTGCGAACCTCGTGCTGGCTCTTGCCGCAGAAGGAGCAGTACAGCGTGCTCTTGGAGTCGTTGCCGCCAGCCTTGGTCATTATCACATCTCCAATTCGTGCCGGGACGGCTCTGTGCCGGCCCTGCACCCTGTAAGTTATGAGCGCCGGAGCTAATGAAAGGTTCCGACGCTGAGGATTTTCACGTCAAATCGCCTCCCTCCCGAATCCACATGCAATCACGGGCCGGGCGCGCGATCAACAGAAACGGGATTACAGGTTAAAAAGACGCACCTGGGGAGAATTCTTCCCCAGGTTTTAGGGATTAGGTCGGGGTTGCCGCCGGCTCGGGACGCTTCTCGATGACCTGGTCGATCAGGCCGAATTCCCGGGCTGCCTCGGCGGTCATGAAGTTGTCGCGCTCGAGCGCTCGCTCGATTTCCTCGTAGTTCCGGCTCGTATGGTTAACGTAGATCTCATTGAGCCGGCGCTTGAGGGCCTCGCTCTCGCGGGCGTGGATCATGATGTCGGTGACCTGACCCTGATAGCCGCCGGACGGCTGGTGGACCATGATCCGGGCATTGGGGAGCGCGAAGCGCATGCCCTTCTCGCCGGCGGTCAGCAGGAGCGAGCCCATCGAGGCGGCCTGGCCGACGCAGAGGGTCGAAACCGGGCAGCGGATGAACTGCATCGTGTCGTAGATCGACAGGCCCGAGGTCACGACGCCGCCGGGAGAGTTGATGTAGAAGGAAATCTCCTTCTTCGGGTTCTCGGCTTCGAGGAACAGCAACTGCGCCACGATGAGCGACGCCGAATAGTCTTCGACCGGACCCGTCAGGAAGATAATCCGTTCGCGCAGGAGGCGCGAATAGATGTCGAAGGCGCGCTCGCCGCGGTTCGACTGCTCGACCACCATGGGAACGAGCGTGTTGTTATAGAGCGCTACCGGATCTCTCATGTCTCACTGCTCCAAATCGGCCGCGCGGAATGCGCGGCCGTCTGATTGATGCAAGCTGCGAGACGCTCGAGATGAAGCGTTACTCGCCCTTGCTGGCTTTCTGACCGCCCTTACCCTTCGGCTCGGAATCGGACCCTTCGGCCTCATCGTCGCTGAAGAGGGCTTCCTTGGAAACCGTCTCCTCGTTCACCTTCACCTGGGACAGGATCTGGTCGACGACTTTCTCCTCGAACAGAGGAGCCCGGATTTCAGCTAGGGCCTGCGGGTTCTTTTGGTAGAACTCCCAGACCTGCCGCTCCTGGCCGGGATACTGGCGGACCCGCTCGATGAGGGCCTGAGTCACCTCGTCGTCGGAGATCTTGATATCGGACTTCTCACCGATCTGCGCAAGGACCAACCCGAGGCGCACGCGACGCTCGGCGATCTTGCGGTAATCGGCCTTGGCCTGCTCTTCCGTCGTGTCCTCGTCGGCGAAGGTGCGGCCATTCGACTTCATGTCGGCCTCGACCTGCGACCAAACGGCAGCGAATTCCTGCTCGACCAGGGACGGGGGCAGCTCGAAGCTGTACTTGGCGTCAAGAGCGTCCAGGAGCTCCTTCTTCACCTTGCGGCGGGACTGAGCGTCGAAATCGCGCTTGATGGCGTCGCCGATCGCTTCCTTGAGCTTGTCCAGGGACTCCATGCCGAAGCCCTTGGCCATCTCGTCGTCGATCTTCAGCTCGCCGGGAGCCTCGACGTCCTTCACGGTCACGTCGAACTCGGCATCCTTGCCGGCCAGGTGAGCGGCCAGGTAGTTCTCGGGGAACTTGACCTTCACGAGCTTGGTGTCGCCGGCCTTCAGGCCGATGAGCTGCTCCTCGAAGCCCGGGATGAAGGTGTTGGAGCCCAGCTCAACGTGGATGTCCTGGCCGTTGCCGCCTTCGAACTCGGTGCCGTCGATTCGGCCCACGAAGTCCACCAGGACACGGTCGCCGTCGGCGGCCGCGCCTTCCTTCGTCTCGAAGGAGCGGTTCTGCTTGGCCATGCGCTCGAGCGACTCGTTGATTTCCGTCTCGGAAACCTCGACCACCGGCTTCTTGACGCTCACGTCCGACAGATCGGCCAGCTCGAAGTCCGGCAGGACTTCGAGGGCGACCGTGAAGGCGAGATCGCCCTTGGCGTCCATGGCCTTCTCGATCGTGTCCTTGTCCTCGGGGAACTGGATCTGCGGCTCATGGGCGAGCTTCAGGCCGTTGTCCTCGACAATCTTGCGGTTGGCCTCGTTGACGGCGTTCTGGAGAACGTCGGACATCACGGAGCGGCCATAGACCTTGCGCAGGTGGGCGACCGGCACCTTGCCGGGGCGGAAGCCGTTGAGCCGCACGCGATCCTTGATGTTGTCCAGCTCGCTGTTCAGGCGCTGCTCCAACTCGGTGGCCGGGAGCACGACCTTGAACTCTCGCTTCAAGCCTTGGGACAGTGTTTCCGTCACCTGCATTGTTCTATTCGCCTTCATTCACACGCAAAATTGATATCTGGCTCCGGCCGATGCGACATTCGCTGTCGTCAACCAGGCGCCAGGAGCCTCCGGACCCAATCCCGATGATTGGTGCGGGCGGAGGGAGTCGAACCCCCACGACTTGCGTCGCTGGAACCTAAATCCAGTGCGTCTACCAGTTCCGCCACGCCCGCATGGGAGTAGCACGATATACGCGCCCCTCTTCCGGGACGCGGCTCTATACCATGCTTGGAGAGGCATGCATTAAAAAAGTTAGCGCGCAAGCGCAAAGCAACCAAACTTGGCCATTTTCGTTTAAGAAGGTACTCTGTAACCTCCCGAACCCTGTCGTGAGCCCTCCTGCATGATCACTCGCCGCGCCGCCATCGGGGGCCTTGCCACGACCCTGATCGGGCTGACCGGGCGGGCGACGGCGCAAGGAGCGGCCCAAGGAACGGCCCAAGGCTCGCAGCCCTCTCCGGCGATCGAGGGCCAGAAGGGCAACGGCCCCGGCTGGAACGTCACCGCCAAGCCTCGAAAGATGCGCCTGCTGCCCGACGCGTCCCGGGAGGCCGACCTCTGGACCTTCAACGGCCGATTGGCGCCTGCCTTCAGGATCAAGCATGGAGCAGAGGTGCGGCTGTCCCTCATCAACGAAGCACCCCAGCCCCTGTCCCTGCATTTTCACGGCGTCCGAGGACCGAATGACATGGATGGCGTAGGAGGGTTCTCGTTTCACGCTCTCCGCAACAGCGCCGATGGCAGAGGCGTATTCACGCAAGAACCTGTTTGGCCAGGCCAGCGCTTTGATTATCTCTTTACCCCTCCCGACCCCGGCACCTTCCTGATCCGCCCCTGCATCCTGGGCAAGAGCGCCGAGCCTATGGAGCGGGGCCTGTCGGGTCTGCTGGTCGTCGAGGAAACCAACCCTCCTGAGGTCGATCAGGATATTGCCCTGCTCGTGGACGACTGGGCCCTTGCGGACGACGGGAGTCTTGCTCTCGGAGATCCCGCTCCCGCAGGACGGCTGGGCAGCGTCCTGACCGCCAATGGCAAACCCGCTCCACAGCGGATCGAGGCCGCGCCCGGCGGGCGCGTCCGCCTCCGGCTCGCCAATGCCTGCAACGCCCGGATCATGCGGCTCGGCCTCGAAGGACTGAACGCCTGCGTGATCGCCGTCGACGGGCAGCCCTCCAGCACCTTCGAGCCCCTGAAGGCGTCCCTGCCCTTCGCGCCCGGAAACCGTTACGACCTGCTCGTCGACCTGCCGCGGGAGACCGGCTCTGCCGGGACCGTGAGCGCCCTGATCGGCAACGGATTCCCGCTCCTGGAGATCGTCGCGGCGGGCGACAGGCGCGAGCCCTTGCGTCCGGTCGCTCCCCTGCCGGCCAATCCGAGGCTCCCGGAGGCCATCAGGCTCCAGAGCGCCGCCCGCAAGGACGTGGCGATCACGGGAGACCCGAGACGCCCCGATGCCCCCTGGGCCGTCAACGGAGCCCAGGGCCAGCCGTCGAATCCGCCGCTCGTGAAGGTCGGTCGCGGGACGCCCGTGGTCCTGGCGCTCAGGAACGAGACCGGCTACGTCCAGCCCCTGCACCTGCACGGGCACGCGTTCCGGCTTCTGCACGCGCTCGACGACGGCTGGGAGCCCTATTGGCTCGACACGGTGCAGGTCCCGGAGAACAAGACGGTCCGGATCGCCTTCGTGGCCGACAATCCCGGCAAGTGGCTCCTCGCCTCGACGGTCATGGAGCGGTTCGATGCGGGCCTGTGGACCTGGATCGAGGTCAGTTGAGAAGGCCGCGCAGGACCCCCGGAATGAGTTCGGCCAGATCCTCGGCGATCAGTCCCGGCCCGAAGCTCGCGCCCGCTTCCGCGTGGATCCAGACGCCCGCGGAAGCGGCCTCGAAGGCAGGCAACCCCTGGGCCATGAGGCCCGCGATAATTCCGCTCAAGGTGTCGCCCGATCCAGCCGTGCCGAGATAAGGCGTGCCGTTTTCGTTGACGGCCACGCGTCCGTCCGGCGCCGCGATGACCGTGTCCGGCCCCTTGAGCACCACGACCGCGCCCGTGTAGAGGGCGGCGCGACGCGCCCGCTCGATTTTCGAGTCCGGATCGAGGAGATCCGGGTGATCCTTGAACAGACGGCTGAACTCGCCGTCATGGGGCGTCAGCACCGTCGGCGCATGGCGGAAAGCCTGATGAAGCTCCGTGGCGAGCCCTTCGAAGGATGTCAGCGCATCCGCATCCAGCACGAGGCTGCGGCGGGCCTGGGCCGCCACCGCCACCATGGCGCGGGTGCCGGAATGGACCCCGAGGGCGGGCCCGAGCACCAGGGCGTTCAGCCGCCGGTCCTGGAGGATGTGATGGAGCCCCTCCGGACCGTCGCAGCCCCGCAGCATGACGGCGGTGAGATGGGCCGCGTTGACCCCGAGAGCCTCCGGGGGCGAAGCCACCGTGACGAGGCCCGACCCGATCCGCAAGGCCGCCCGGGCCGCCAGCCGCGCCGCGCCCGTCCGCGTCGCGCCGCCCGAAAGAACGAGGGTGTGGCCCCGGTCGTATTTATGGGAGCCGAGCTCGGGCCGGGGCAGCTTGTGGAGCCACAGCGCGGGAGCATTCGCGAAAAGCCTCCCGCCGACCGCCTGGAGGATCTCCCGGCCGATGCCGATATCGGCCACCTCCACGCGCCCGCAGAAGGTCCGGCCCGGCATCAGGACGTGACAGGGCTTGCGGGCCGCGAAGGTCACCGTCCGGACCGCCCTGGCCGCGATGCCCCGCACCCGGCCCGTCGCGCCGTCCAGCCCCGAGGGCAGGTCGACGGCGAGGACGGGTCTGCCGGAGGCGTTCATGCGGTCGACCGCGAGATGGGCCGCACCGTCGAGATCCCGCGCAAGCCCCGTGCCGAACAGCGCGTCGACGATCAGGTCGGCCTCGGAGAACGGCAGGGTCTCGACCGGCTCGATACGCCCCTGCCAATCCTTTGCCGCGAGGGCGGCATCGCCCGAGAGCCGCTCGACGCTTCCGAGCAGGCCGAGCGAGACCCGATGGCCCTGCTCGGCCAGGAGCGTCGCGACGATAAAGCCGTCACCCCCGTTCTGGCCGGGGCCCGCGGCGACGATCACGCGCGCCTCTTTCGTGAGCATCTCCGCTGCCGCCCGGGCGACGGCGCGGCCCGCTCGCCGCATGAGTTCGATACCGGAAATCCCAGACTCGATGGTCCGGGCATCCGCTTGTTTCATGTCCGGGGGCGTGAGGATGAGTTCAGGAGGCATTCGGACCCTCGAAATTGCCGGATAAAGACCCTTTGCCGATGAAAGCCGCACATGCACAAACTTTGAGCAAGAACTGCCCCCCGGAGATGCAATTGCGCCCGATTTGAATCGTTGAATCCATGGAAGGCGCCCTGTGCTGGTGCTAAAAGCGGCAAGTCCCGAACCGAAACGGTTATCCGATGAAGAAAATCGAAGCCATCATCAAACCTTTCAAGCTCGATGAAGTCAAAGAAGCCCTCCAGGAAGTCGGGCTCCAGGGCATCACGGTCATCGAAGCGAAGGGTTTCGGCCGTCAGAAGGGCCATACCGAGCTGTATCGCGGAGCGGAATACGTCGTCGACTTTCTGCCCAAGGTGAAGCTCGAGATCGTCCTGAACGACGACATGGCCGAAAGCGCCATCGAGGCCATCCGCAAGGCGGCCCAGACCGGGCGCATCGGAGACGGAAAGATTTTCGTGTCGACGGTCGAAGAGGCCGTCCGCATCCGTACGGGCGAGACCGGATCCGACGCGATCTAAACGCGCCAACTCAAGCCGAGGCTTCAAGGCCGAGGACTATCTTAAGGGCAGAAGAGGACCAGCACCATGCAGACCGCCAAGGATGTGCTCAAGGCGATCAAAGATAACGACGTGAAGTACGTCGACTTCCGTTTCACGGATCCGCGCGGCAAGTGGCAGCACGTGACCTTCGACGTCTCGATGGTCGACGAGGAAATGTTCGCCGACGGCATCATGTTCGACGGCTCCTCCATCGCCGGCTGGAAGGCGATCAACGAGTCCGACATGACCCTCATGCCCGATCCGACGACGGCGCAGATGGACCCGTTCTTCTCGGCCTCCACCCTGACGATCAACTGCGATATTCTCGAGCCCGCCACGGGCGAGCCCTATAACCGCGATCCGCGCGGCATCGCCAAGAAGGCCGAGGCCTATCTTCGCTCCACCGGCATCGCCGATACGGTCTATGTCGGCCCCGAGGCCGAGTTCTTCGTGTTCGACGACGTGAAGTTCATGGCCGACCCCTACAATACCGGCTTCAGGCTCGACGCGTCGGAACTTCCGACCAACGGCGACACGGCCTATGAAGGCGGCAACCTCGGTCACCGCATCCCGATCAAGGGCGGCTACTTCCCGGTTCCCCCGCTGGATTCGGCCCAGGACATGCGCGGCGAAATGCTGGCGGCCATGAAGTCCATGGGCGTGACGGTCGAGAAGCACCACCACGAGGTGGCCTCCGCCCAGCACGAACTCGGCACGAAGTTCAACACGCTCGTCCGCACCGCCGACGAGATGCAGATCTACAAGTACTGCATCCACAACGTCGCCCAGTCCTACGGCAAGACGGCCACCTTCATGCCGAAGCCGGTCTACGGCGACAACGGCTCGGGCATGCACGTGCACCAGTCCCTTTGGAAGGACGGCAAGCCTATCTTCGCCGGCAATAAATATGCCGATCTGAGCCAGGAATGCCTGTGGTACATCGGCGGCATCATCAAGCACGCCAAGGCGCTCAACGCCTTCACCAACCCGTCGACGAACTCCTACAAGCGTCTCGTCCCGGGCTATGAGGCTCCGGTCCTGCTCGCCTACTCGGCGCGCAACCGTTCGGCATCCTGCCGCATTCCGTGGACCACCTCTCCGAAGGCCAAGCGGGTCGAGATCCGCTTCCCCGATCCGACCGCCAACCCCTATCTCGCTTTCACGGCGATCATGATGGCGGGCCTCGACGGCATCCTGAACAAGATCGATCCCGGCCAGGCGATGGACAAGGATCTCTACGACCTGCCCCCGAAGGAACTCAAGAAGATCCCGACGGTCTGCGGCTCCCTGCGCGAAGCCCTCGCCAGCGTCGACAAGGACCGCGCCTTCCTCAAGGCCGGCGGCGTCTTCACGGACGACTTCATCGACAGCTATATCGAGCTGAAGATGACGGAGGTCGCCCGCTTCGAGATGACCCCGCACCCGGTCGAGTTCCAGATGTACTATTCCGTCTGACGGGACCCGTTTCCTCCCGGCTGCATTTTTCACCGCAGCCTTCCTGCCGGAGCCCTCGTGGCTCCGGCTTTTTTTGTGGGTGCGAATTGCTGTCCTACAGTGGCGGCATCGTTCTCGTCATGCCCGGCCCTCCAGGATCACGCGGCGCCTGTTTCCGCAACGCTCCGGTCGACGGCCCAACTGGAAACCCATCGGCGCCTCAGCGCATCCCCTTCACCCTTGAAGAAGACCTCCACGGGCGCTCCGCTCTCCACGCGGTCCGCACGGAAGTGGCGCAGATCCTCACGCAACTCGCACCACGCGACGATGTTGGCGGCCTCCGGGTAATAGATGAGCGCGATGGGACGGATCGTCCTTTCGGTCCGCCGCCCCTGCTCATCGCGATAGGCGATCGCGAGCTTCCTCTCGTCCCGGATCGCAGCTCTCACCACCGCGAGGTCGATGCCCGAGCCCGTCCGGGCTGCGGCTCCCCAGGCGTGAAGGGTATCGGCGGCAAGAGCCTGGCGGAGCGGCGGAGGAACGGCTGCGGCGATCTTCTGGCTGATCCTTTTCGCCGATTGCTCGAGGGCGGCATCGCCGGTGCGCTCCAGGAGCGCGAGGGCCAGCACGATGGCCTCCGTTTCCTCGATGGAGAACATGAGCGGCGGCAGATCGAACCCGGCGCGCAGCATGTACCCGATGCCGCGCCCGCCTTGAATCGGAACATTCATGGCCTGCAGCGCCCCGATATCCCGGTAGATCGACCGCGCCGTCACACCCAGAGTTCGGGCGATCCGCGCCGCCGTCACCGGTTCGTCCGCGATCCGCAGGATCTGGATGATCTCGAACAGCCGGGAGGCTTTCCGCATCTGGCCTTCCTTTCAACTGACACAACGCTGTCAGTAGAGATGCCGACCCTCAAGGCTCATCGGATTGATAAACAACGATCAATGTCGGATCCGTCATCGGCACGGCTGAGGGCAACTGACATGACGTATAGCGCGAATCTCGGGCTCTTTCTCACGCTTCTTCTGGGCATCATCATCGTTCCGGGCATGGACATGCTCTTCGTCCTCGCCAATGCCCTGACGGGCGGGCGCAGGGCCGGCCTCGCGGCGACGGCGGGCATCATGACGGGAGGGGCGGCGCACACGATCTTCGGCGCGCTCGGCGTCGGGCTGATCGCGCGCCTGTCGCCGGCGATCCTGAGCGCCCTGCTCTATGCCGGCGCGGCCTACATGACCTGGATCGGCCTGACGCTTCTGCGCAGCTCGATCACGATCGGCGATGTCGGAGCGGCGAAACCGCGATCCCTGTGGGTGGCCTTCCGGCAGGGCGCCGTCACATGCCTTCTCAATCCGAAAGCCTATCTCTTCGTGCTCGCGGTCTATCCGCAGTTCCTGCTGCCCCATTACGGGCCGATCTGGCTGCAGGCCCTGGTGATGGGACTTATGACGATCGCGATGCAGTTCGCGATCTATGGCGGGCTCGCCATGGCGGCGGGACGCGGCCGGGAACTCCTGGTCTCCAGCCCACGCGCCACCGCAATGATCAGCCGCCTCGCCGGAATCCTGCTCATCGGCATCGCGATCGCCACGGCCCTGCGCTAGCCCATCGTGCGGAAAAGTGGATCCGGTTTTCCGCTCGCAACGATGCGCTTCTCTAGGAGTGGAGCATCGGATTGGATCCCAAAAGTGGATTCCACTTTTCACGTCCGATGCTCTAGCGCATCGTGCGGAACCGGCGGATGCCGCGCCTTCCTGCCGGACACTCCCGATGCCCGGCTTATTTGCCGCACGCAGAGGAATATGGCGGCGCTACCTAGGAAAAGCGGTCTCGAATCAGGAACGTATCCTCGCCTTTCGGAGTTACCCAGCCCGGAGCGGCCTTATCGACTGGCCGCGTCCTTGAGAGCATCGAACGCGAAAAGCCGAGTCCGCTTTTTCGCACGATGCGCGTGTCTCAAGAACACCCTGATGGCTTTAGAGGAGTAGAGAACCATGAAGAGCGCTATGATCGCAGTTGCGGCCGCTTTCGGCCTTTTGGCCGCTGTTCCGGCCAGCGCCCAGACGGCCGTGACGACCACGGAGACCACCGGCTCCATCACCATCGCGCCGGAAAAGCGCACCATCATCCATGAGCGCCTCGGCTCGACGAAGCCCGTGACCGTGAAGGAGAAGGTGACCGTGGGCGCGACGGTTCCTGGCACCGTCGAGTTGCAGACGGTTCCCGACACCATCGTGTCCGACATCCCGTCCGTGAAGGGCTACAGCTATTTCGTCTACAATAACGACGTCGTCTTTGTGGATCCCAAGACCCGCAAGGTCGTGACCATCGTCCAGTAAGCGTCTCGCATCGCGATGCCGTCCGGCAACGGACGGCATCGCCGCAGGCAAACAAAAAGGCCCGGGTTTCCCCGGGCCTTTTCTGTCGCGGATGCGACGGATCTTAGTAGGTGCCGAAGCGGTAGTTCAGGCCGGCGCGAACCACACCGAAATCGGTGTCGCCGGTGCTGACCGTGCCAACGCCCGGGACCGTGAAGTCGTCGCTGTTGAGCTTCACGTACAGGCCTTCGAGCTTGGCCGAGAGGTTGTTGGTGATGGCGTACTCGATGCCGCCGCCGACCGTCCAGCCGTTGCGGTTGTCCGCGAACGCCCAGCCGCCGGTGGCGTAGATCAGAGCGCGGTCGAACGCGACGCCGACGCGGCCGCGAACCGTGCCGAACCAGTCGCCCGAATCACGGGTGATCAGGCCGCCGCCAAGACCGGTGAAGTCGTAGGTGGTGCTGCCGAAATCGGCCCACTGCAGGTCGCCTTCCACGCCGACCACGAAGGAGCCCATCTGGTAGTTGTAGCCGACCTGAGCGCCGCCCACGAAGCTCGCGTCGTTGTCGCTGTCGGCGAGGATGGTGTCGCCGCCGAACACGAGATCGTCATCGCCGTTGTTGAAGCCGACGCCGGCGTTCACACCGACGTAGAAACCGGTCCAGGTGAAGACCGGAACGGCAGCCACGATCGGAGCCGGAGCGCGGCGGGACGGGAGGTCGGCAGCCATCGCGCCAGCGGTGAGGCCGAGAAGAGCAACCGAGGAGAGAAGAATCTTTTTCATTGATTTATCCATTCGCGAAGAACGCTATGGCCTCGCTTCTAGTCGAGGGCAGGCTCGCCGTCTGTCACTTTTGCGCAACAGTGGACAAACCTCGCGATCCTTGGCGCCCGCATCTGGACGCACGGCCGCATCGACGGGACCCGTGACTGGCCGAACTCCAGCGGGCGGAGCTCCCGCCCTGGACGTAAAGCGTTGTCAACAAAGGACTATATGACGATGGGACGAGGGACGAGCAGCCTCGGGCACAGGCGCCCGAGGCGGTAAGAAATCATTGACCATGCAGGAAAAGAGCACTTTTCCGGCAGGCCTCTCAGCCCTCTTCGAGCCACATCCGCATGGCGTGCGCGACCCTCTCGGGCTGCTCCAGGCTGGACAGGTGCCCTGCCCCCGGCACGATGACGAGAGAGGCCCATTCGATCATGTCGGCCATCTCGCGGGCGATCTCGGGAGGCGTGATGGCATCGCCCTCCCCGACGAGAATCAGGGTCGGGATTTCGATTCCGGGCAGCAGGGGCCGGGAATCCGCCCGGTTCATGATCGCGCGCTGCTGCCTGCCGAAAGCCTCCGCCCCGGTCTCGCGCAACATTCCGGACACGATCGCCCGGAGGTCCCGATCGTTCCGGTGGTCGGGATGCACCAGGCGCGGCCAGAGCTTTGAATCGATTTCCTCGAAGCGCCCCGCCTGGGCCAGGACGATGAACTGCTCGCGATCCCGGCTCGCTTCGGGCGTATCCGGTCGGGCGCTGGTGTCGAGGAGCGCGAGACGCTCGATCCGTTCGGGCGCCTGGCGCATGACCTCCATGGCCACGTATCCGCCCATGGAGAGCCCGGCGAGGGCGAAGCGTTGCGGGGCATCCTTCAGAAGCCGCGCGGCTATTGCAGGAATCGAATCATCTTGCTTATGGTCGGCGACGACAACGTTCCTGCGTCCGGACAAGGCGGCGATCTGGGCGTCGAACAGGCGCGCCGTGCAGGCCAAACCCGGAATCAGAACCAATGTTTCGGCCATTTCTTCGCTCCCGTGCAAGTTTGCTTGTATTGACAAGCCCATAGCTTGTCCTATGGTCCCGCCACACCTTTTACTTGAGCAAGAACCTCAGGTGAAACCAGTCTCGCGCCTGTTTGTTGCCGTAGAGCGCGGCCGGCACTGTCAGCGCATCCTACCCCAACGGTATAGAGATTCATGTCCTTCGCCGAACTCGGACTTAGCGATAAAGTTCAACAGGCTGTTGCCGCTGCCGGATACACCGAGCCGACGCCCATTCAGGCTCAGGCCATTCCTCATGTGCTCGCCCGCAAGGACGTTCTCGGCATCGCCCAGACCGGCACGGGCAAGACGGCAGCCTTCACGTTGCCGATGCTCACGCTGCTCGAGCACGGCCGCGCCCGGGCCCGCATGCCGCGGACGCTGATCCTCGAGCCCACCCGCGAGCTGGCCGCCCAGGTCGAGGACAATTTCGACAAGTACGGCATCAACCACAAGCTTTCCGTGGCTCTGCTGATCGGCGGCGTGTCCTTCGGGGACCAGGACGCCAAGATCACCCGCGGCGTCGACGTGCTGATCGCCACGCCCGGCCGCCTGCTCGACCATTTCGAGCGCGGCAAGCTCCTGCTGACCGGCGTCGAGCTTCTCGTCATCGACGAGGCCGACCGCATGCTCGACATGGGCTTCATCCCGGATATCGAGCGCATCGTGAAGCTCGTGCCGTTCACGCGCCAGACCCTGTTCTTCTCGGCGACCATGCCGCCGGAAATCCAGCGCCTCGCGGATGCCTTCCTGCACAATCCGGTCAAGGTCGAGGTCGCGCGCGCGGCCACCGCGGCGGCGACGATCACCCAGCGCCTCGTGGCGACGGGCCGGCAGGATTGGGAGAAGCGCGACACGCTGCGCCGCCTGATCCGCAACGCGACCGACCTGCAGAACGCCATCGTGTTCTGCAACCGGAAGCGCGATGTGGCGGTGCTTCACCGCTCGCTGCAGAAGCACGGCTTCGGGGCCGTGGCCCTCCATGGCGATATGGATCAGCATGCCCGCATGGCAGCCCTCGACAGTTTCCGAACCGGCGAGATGCCCATTCTGGTGGCGAGCGACGTGGCGGCCCGCGGCCTCGACATTCCCATCGTGAGCCATGTGTTCAATTACGACGTGCCCCACCATGCCGAGGATTACGTCCACCGCATCGGCCGCACGGGCCGCGCCGGTCGCGCCGGTCATGCGTTCACGCTCGTCAGCCCAGGCGACGAGAAGTCCCTGGCCGCGATCGAAAAGCTGATCGGCACCACGATCGAATGGGATGGCCCGACCGTGGCCGAACTGCCGCCTTCCGAAGGATCGTCCCGCCGCGGCGGCCGTGGCGAGGAGCGCAGTTCCCGCGGCCGCAAGGTCAAGGTTCGCTCCGGCGGCCGGCAGCGGACCGGTGACGACGAGACGAGGGACGAAGCCGCGCCCGCGCGGGAAGCGGCTCCTCGCCAGGAGCCGTCCGCGCGCCGGTCGCGCCCCGAGAGGGAGCGCCAGGAGAGAGCCCGTCCAGAAAGAGAGCGCCCGGAGAGGGAGCGCCCCGAGAGGGAACGCTCCTCCGGCAGGGGAAGCCAGGGTGGGAACCAGGGCCGTTCGCACCGCGACGATGACGATGTGCCGGTCAAGGGACTGGGCGACCACGTGCCGGCCTTCCTCATGCGGCCGGTCACGATCAAGAAGTCCTAGAGCATCGGACGCAGAAGCGGGCGCCGGTTTTGCGTGAAAAGATGCTCAAGTCCGTCGACTGACAGTATCGGATACGGGTTCGATTTCACGCCTGATGCCGTAACCATTCATCGTTATGGCCGGGCTCGTCCCGGCCAGCCACGTCTTGGGAACTACTGCGCCCCTAGAGCATCGTGCGAAGAAGTGGGAACCGGTTCTTCGCGAAAAACGATGCTTCACCAAAGAGAAAGAGCAAGCATTCTGATCCCGTCAGAATGCAATTTGCTCTAGAGCCTTTTCCATGAACTTCGGTTCACGGAAAAGGCGTTTGTTGTTTGAGAAAGACGCCTTTTCTTCGCAAAACCGGCATCCACTTTTGCGGAAAAGGCTCTAGAGCATCGTGCGAAAAACCGGGTCCACTTTTCGCTCGCGCGGCCCGGCGGGTCCGCACGATGCGCTAAAGCGCGCGTTCCGGGCTCTTTCTCGATTTCCCGGCACGCGAAGACGGCTTTTTCGCCTTCTTCGCAGCCGCCGCTTTCGTCCGCAGGGCCGCTTCGAACGCCATGCGGGCCAGGCGGGCTGCCTCGTCGGGGTCGTCCAGGGCCGATTCCGGCATGAGCCAGTAGCTCATGACTCCCGTCCGGCCGTCCTTCATCCGGTAGCTGAAAGCCCGCGAGCCGAGGTCGCGGAAGAAGCCGAGGCTCTCGTCGTCGACCTTCAGGTAGAGTTCGCCGCCGCTCTCGAGGGCGAACATCACCCCTTCGCGATAGATCCCCTGCCCGCCGAACATGCGGCGGATACCGACCGGGCCGAACGCCTGAAACGTCTCGCGGACGGCCTCGGCATCCATCGGGTTCAGCTCGCGCTATGGAGCGCGGGCGGCGTCGCCGGCGTGATCGCGACGGATTCGCCGCAGCCGCAGGCCGAGGTCTGGTTGGGATTGTTGAACACGAACTGGGACGACATCCTGGTCGTCTGGAAATCCATCTCCGTGCCGAGCAGGAACAGCACCGCTTTCGGGTCGATCAGCACGGTCACGCCCTTGTCCTCGACCACTTCGTCGAGCGGGTTGACGCTTTCCGCATATTCCATGGTGTAGGACATGCCGGCGCAGCCGCCGTTCTTCACGCCCACGCGGACGCCCACGATGGGCCGGTCCGCCTTGCCGATGATGTCCTTGACGCGGTTTGCCGCCGCGTCCGTCAAGGTGACGACCTTGAAACCGGGTAGAGCCATAAGCCTTCTCTCCTGGCAGCCGGGTTCAAGGCCCGGGCAGAACGAGTACGATGGTCCATAGATAAGAGATCCAGGGGCAAACGTCGAGATCAACAGGGTTGTGATCGGCGGCCACGTGCCTCATACGGGGTATGCTTTTTCCCAAGACTTTTCCCCAAGACCTCTCCCAAGACCCTCTCCCAAGACCTTTCCCAAGACAAATCCCATCAGAGGAGAACCGATGCCGCATCACATGCCGCTGATATCCACGATCGTCGTCGGCCTCGTCCTGGCCTTCGTTCTCGGCGCCATCGCGCAGCGGCTTCGCATCTCTCCCCTCGTCGGCTATCTCCTGGCCGGCGTTTTCGTCGGGCCCTTCACGCCCGGCTACGTGGCCGACCAGACGCTCTCCAACCAGCTCGCCGAGATCGGCGTGATCCTGCTCATGTTCGGCGTCGGCCTGCATTTTTCCCTGAAGGACCTCCTGTCCGTCCGCGCCATCGCGGTTCCGGGCGCCATCGTCCAGATCGCCAGCGCCACGCTGCTCGGGATGGGGCTCGCCTGGCTGATGGGCTGGAGCCTCGAAGGCGGCCTCGTCTTCGGCCTTGCCCTGTCGGTGGCCAGTACGGTCGTGCTGCTGCGGGCCCTGCAGGAGCGCCGCCTCGTGGAAACCGAGCGTGGCCATATCGCGGTCGGCTGGCTGATCGTCGAGGATCTCGCCATGGTGCTGACCCTGGTGCTGCTCCCGGCCTTCGCCAAGGCGACGGCGGGTTCCGGCGCGGATCTCGAGTCGATCGCCATCTCGCTCGGCCTCACCCTCGGCAAGGTCCTGGCCTTCATGGCGGTCATGCTGGTCGTGGGCCGGCGCGTCATTCCGTGGATCCTGCATTACGTGGCGCATACGGGCTCCCGGGAGCTGTTCCGCCTGTCGGTCCTCGCCATCGCCCTGGGCACGGCCTTCGGGGCGGCCGAGCTGTTCGGAGTGTCCTTCGCCCTCGGCGCCTTCTTCGCCGGCATGGTCCTGAGCGAATCGGAGCTGAGCCATCGCGCCGCCTCCGAAACGCTGCCGCTGCGCGACGCCTTCGCGGTGCTGTTCTTCGTCTCGGTCGGAATGCTGTTCGACCCGATGATCCTGATCCATAATTTCGGGCCGGTGCTCGCCACGTTCCTGATCATCGTGGTCGGCAAGTCGCTGGCCGCCTACGGCATCGTCCGCCTGTTCCGGCATCCCGACACAACGGCGATCACCATCGCGGCGAGCCTTGCCCAGATCGGCGAGTTCTCGTTCATCCTCGCCGGCCTCGGCGTGGAACTCCGATTGCTGCCGAGCGAGGGACGCGATCTCATCCTGGCCGGCGCGATCCTCTCGATTCTGGTGAATCCGTTCCTGTTCACGCTGCTGGACCGCTGGTTCGCCCGACGGGAGGCCGCGAGACCCGAGAAGGCGACCGAGGCCGAAGCCGCATCGGCTCCGGTCGAGGCACCCGTTGCAACGCGAGAGCCGCTTCCGAAAACGGCCCTGGCGGATCATGTGGTCCTCGTCGGCCACGGCCGGGTCGGCAAGTTCATCAGCGGCAAGCTCGCCGCGACCGGAACGCCGTTCCTGATCGTCGAGACCGACAAGACCCAGCTGACGAGCCTGCCGCAGGAGGGTGTCGAAACCCTGATCGGCAATGCGGCCGATCCGGAGGTCGCCGTCGCCGCGAATGTCGGGGAAGCCCGCTGCCTTCTGGTCGCCATTCCGGATGCGTTCGAGAGCGGACAGGTCGTCGAGCAGGCCCGCAGGCTCAACCCGGACCTGCCGATCGTGGTGCGCGTCCATTCCGCCGCCCAGGAAGATCACGTCATGAAATACGGCGCGACCCGGGTGGTGATGGGAGAGCAGGAAATCGCCCGGGCCATGATCTCGGCGGTTCCCGATGCGCCGCGAGCCCCGATCCTCGCGTCCGTCGAGGACGCCGACACGATCGAGAGCGTGACGGATGGGGCTGCGCAGGAGCAGGCCGGCGAGACTACCCTACCGCACGTGCTCCGGCCGGAAGCCGATGCCGATGAGGCGGGCGGGAAGACGCCGGAGCCACGGCACGCCGGCCAGCACGCGGAGGAGCCAGGGCGCTGACACCGGGCCCGTGGTCTTGAGAACGGGATCGATCAGCCGCTTCTGGATGAGCACCTGCAGCCCTTGCGTCAGCCGCGTCGGAAGCTCCCGCCTCTTCTGAACGAGGGCGAGCGTCTCCGGCGCGGGGGTGCCTTTCTTGAGGGAGGGCCCGAGGAGGTTCGCCGTCGCGACCGCGTCCTGGATGGCGAGATTGATGCCGACGCCTCCGATCGGCGACATGGCGTGCGCCGCATCGCCGATGCAGAGAAGACCCGGCCTGGACCATTGCGTCAGCCGGTCGACCGTGACGGTCAGGAGCCGGATGTCGTCCCAGCCTCGGATCTCCTCGGTCCGCGCCCCCAGGAACGGAGCGAGGCTTGCCAGATTGCGCCGGAAAGCGTCGATGCCGTCCTGTCTGACGGTTTCGAATGTCCCCTTGGGGATGAGATAGGCGCATTGCCAATAATCGCCGCGGTCGAGCATCACCAGCATCCGCCCCGCCTCGATATGTCCGAGCAGATTGGTGGGATCACTGGGGAGCTTGGAGACCCGCAACCACAGCACGTCCATGGGGGCCCCGATATCGATCACCGGAAGGCCCGCCTTTTGCCGCATGACGGAGTGCCGCCCGTCCGCCGCGACGACCAGATCGCAGGTCACGTCGAGGGGACCATCCGGCGTCATGGCGCGAACGCCGGAGATACGCCCTCCCTCCTCGATCAGGTCCACGGCCTCGGTCCGCATGCGCAGGTGAAAACCCGGATAGGACCGGGCATGCCCGACCAGGAAATCGAGGAAGTCCCATTGCGGCATGAAGACCAGAAACTTGCAGTGGGTCGGCAGATGCGAGAAGTCGCCGAGCTTCAGCAAAGTGTCGCCGATCCTCAGGTTGGCGCTCTGCACCTCCTGATGCGGCCTGGTCAGGAACTCCTCGAGAAGGCCGAGCTCGCCCATGATCTCGAGCGTCGAGGGATGAATGGTGTCGCCGCGAAAGTCCCGCAGGAAATCGGCGTGCTTTTCGAGGACGAGGACATCCGTTCCCTGCCGGGCGAGCAGATAGCCCAGCATGATGCCGGCCGGTCCGCCGCCGACGATGCAGCAGCGGGCCTGAAGCGTTTCAGGGACCCGGGGCGTGTCCATAGTCGGCCTCCTCCCGGCAGGATGAGGCTGTAAGTTTAGCACATTTCCGACGGCAATGCGCAACGCGGGATGCACCGTCCCGTTCCGGTGCGCCCTGTATCGTCATCCCCGCGAAGGCGGAGAACCATGACCACGACGCGTCGAGGTGCAGTGCAACGGCACCTGCCCGCTTCCTTCTGCCCCGTCAGCGGCTCGGGATCCCGGGCTGTCGCCACGCTTGCCCCGGGATGACGGGACGATGCGGGAGGATTCGCGGAACCGGTGTCGGTTACCACATGTCGAGGGCGACGCGCGCCTCGTCGGACATGCGGCTCTGGTCCCACGGGGGATCGAACACGATGGTGGCCCTGACGCTCTGCACGCCCGGCACGGAGGCCACGGCGTTCTCGACCCAGCCCGGCATCTCGCCGGCGACCGGGCAGCCCGGAGCCGTAAGGGTCATGTCGATGGCGACGTTCCGGTCGTCGTCGATATCGACGCGGTAGATCAGGCCGAGCTCGTAGATGTCCGCCGGGATTTCCGGATCGTAGACGGTCTTGAGCGCGGCGATGATCTCGTCCGTCATGCGGTCGAGCTCTTCCGGGGGGATCCCTGCGCCGGGCGACACCTGCGGCGTATTGGGCCCGTCCTGGATGGGGGTCTGATCGTTCACAGGTCTATCCTTCAGGCAAACAGGGTTTCGGCCTTCTGCAAGGCGTCCACCAGTTTATCGACTTCTTCCATGGTGTTGTAGAGGCCGAATGATGCACGGCAGGTGGAGGTGGAGCCGAATCGGGTCAAGAGCGGCATGGCGCAATGGGTGCCCGCGCGGACGGCCACGCCCTGCCGGTCGATGATCGTCGCGACGTCATGGGCATGGGCGTTCTTCATCTCGAAGGCGATGATCGGGCCCTTGCCCTTGGCCTGGCCGATGATGCGAATGGAGTTCATGGCGCGCAGGCGCTCGTCGGCATAGGCCGCGAGAGCCTCCTCATGGGCGCGGATGTTCTCGCGCCCGAGCTCCATCATGAAGCGGAGCGCGGCGTCCAGGCCGATGGCCTCGAGGATCGCCGGCGTTCCCGCCTCGAAGCGATGCGGCGGATCGTTGTAGGTGATCGCGTCCTCGCGCACCTCGCGGATCATCTCGCCGCCACCCTGGTAGGGCGGCATCTTCTCGAGGAACGCGCGCTTGCCGTAGAGAACGCCGATGCCCGTCGGACCATAGACCTTGTGGCCGGTGAACACGTAGAAATCGGCATCCAGGTCGCGCACGTCCACATCGAGATGCACGGCGCCCTGAGCCCCGTCCACAAGGACCGGAACCCCATGACCATGGGCGATGCGGATGATCTCCTTCATGGGCGTCGCGGTGCCGAGCACGTTGGACATGTGCGTGATGGCGACGATCTTCGTGCGGGGAGAGAAGAGCTTCTCGAATTCCTCGACCAGGAAGTTGCCCTCGTCGTCCACCGGAGCCCACTTGATGACGGCTCCCTTGCGCTCGCGCAGGAAGTGCCAGGGCACGATGTTGGAATGATGCTCCATGATGGAGAGGATGATCTCGTCCCCCTCCCCGATATTCATGCGGCCGAAGGAATCCGCCACGAGGTTGTAGGCTTCCGTGGCGGATTTCGTGAAGACGATCTCGTCGACCGAATCCGCATTGACGAACGCGCGCACCGTCTCGCGCGCCCGCTCGAAGCCCTCGGTCGCCACGTTGGCCATGTAATGCAGGCCGCGATGGACATTGGAGTACCCCGTCTCCATGGCGTTCACCATGGCGTCGATCACGACCTTCGGCTTCTGCGCCGAGGCGGCATTGTCGAGATAGACGAGCGGTTTGCCGTAGACCTGCTGCGACAGGATCGGGAACTGCGCCCGGATCGTTTCGACGTCGTAGGGCTTGATTTGCATGTTCATCGCCTGAACCGTTTCTCTGCCGTCATGGCCGGGCCCTGACCCGGCCATCCACGTCTTTCCTCGTCATCGAAGAGCGAATGCCCGGCACGGGGCCGGGCATGACGAGGAGGTTTTACGAACGGGCCTTCAGCCAGCCCTCGACCGTGCCGACCAGGGCCTCGCGCGCGCTCTCGTTCTCCACGAACTCGATGGCTTCGCCCAGGAAGGCCTGGACGAGAAGGCTCTCGGCATCCTTGCGCGGCAGGCCGCGGGCCATGAGGTAGAACAGGAGATCCTCGTCGAGCTGGCCGCAGGTGGCGCCGTGAGCGCACTGCACGTCGTCGGCGAAGATTTCGAGCTCCGGCTTGTTGTTCATGGAGCCGCCCTCGGCGAGGAGGAGCGCCGCCGACATCATGCGGCCGTCGGTCTTCTGGGCGTGATGCGGAACGATGATCTTGCCCTGGAAGACGCCCGTGGCCTCGTTGTCGATCACGGTCTTGAACAGCTCGCGGCTCTCGCAATGGAGCGCATTGTGCTCGACCACCAGGGTGGAATCGCCGTGCTGCGAACCTTTCAGCATCGAGGCGCCGTTGACGCGCAGATGCGTGTTCTCGCCGTCGAGAATGGCGTAGACCTGATGGCGCGACGTGGCGGCGCCGACCACCACGTTGATGCTGTTGAACATCGCCTCGGCGCCGACCTTCGCGGCAAGCGTCGACAGGGCGAGCGTCTTGTCGCCCTCGGCGTTGAGGCGAACGTGCTGCACGTTCGACCGGTCGCCCGCGATCATCTCCACCACGTCGTTCGGCTGATGGTTCACGCCGTCGGTGCTCTCGTGGGTTTCGAGGAGCGTGACGGACGCGTCGTCCTCCACCACCACGAGCACGCGCGTGGCGGTGGCGACCGCGGAACCGGCAGCCGTCACGAAGCGCAGATGAACCGGCGTCTCGACCGAGCCGGCAACGCGGACCATCACCCCATCCGCCATGAACGAGGTGTTGAGCTGATAGACCGGGTTGTCGCTCGCCCACGGAACCGGGCTGAGCTTCGCCAGCCATTCGTGGCCGTTGGCAAGAGCCTCGCGCAGGGGCACGATCTCGATGCCTTCGGGCAGCGCGTGGAAGTCGACGGCCTCACGCACGAAATGCCCGTTCACGAACGGCACTTCGAGCGCGCTCACGCCGGTAAACGCCTTCGCGTCCCGCAGCGCCGCCGTGGCCTCTTCCGCCGAGGGCACGGCCGCGAAAGGCGCGACCTCGCGCAGGAGCGCGCGCAGATCCGTGTACTTGAACTCCTCGACCCGGCGGTGCGGAAGCCCGCGCGACGAGAATTGCTCGAAGGCCTGGGCGCGCGACTCCGCGTCGCCCGGAAGCGTCGTCCTGACGCTCTCGAAGGCCTGCACCAGCGCGGTTTCCGCCGGCGTCTTCATGAGGGTCACGTCGGCCATGGTCACGCGGCCTCGCTTTCCCGGTAATCGGCGTAGCCGTTGGCCTCGAGCTCGAGCGCGAGCTCCTTGCCGCCGGTGCGCACGATGCGTCCGCCATGCATGACGTGGACGGTGTCGGGCACGATGTGATTCAGGAGGCGCTGATAGTGCGTGATGACCAGGAACGCGCGATCCGGCGAGCGGAGCGAGTTCACGCCCTCGGACACGATGCGCAGCGCGTCGATGTCGAGGCCGGAATCGGTCTCGTCCAGAATGCAGAAGGCCGGCTGGAGCAGCGCCATCTGCAGGATCTCCATGCGCTTCTTCTCACCGCCCGAGAAGCCGACATTGAGGGCGCGCTTGAGCATGTCCTTGGGCATCTCGAGCTTTGCCGCCGCGGCGTTCACCTGCTTGATGAAGTCGGGCGTCGTCAGCTCGTCCTGCCCGCGCGCCTTGCGCTGGGCGTTGAGGGCGGCCTTCAGGAAGGTCATCGTGCCGACGCCGGGGATCTCCAGCGGGTACTGGAACGCCAGGAAGACACCGGCCGCCGCGCGCTGGTCCGGCTCCATTTCGAGCAGGTTCTGGCCGTCGAGCAGGATCTCGCCGTCGAGGATCTCGTAGTCCTCCTTGCCGGCGACCACGTAGGACAGGGTCGACTTGCCCGAGCCGTTCGGGCCCATGATGGCGGCGACCTCGCCCTTGTTCACGGTGAGGTTGAGGCCGTTGAGAATGCGCTTGTCCTCGATCTGGACAACAAGATTCTTGATTTCGAGCATCTGAGTATTCCGTTGTTGAGGCGTGGATGGCCGGATCGAATCCGGCCCATGACGGGCCTGAGGCGACGGGCCTGAGGCGTCTCGCGTCATGCCCGGGCCTGTCCCGGGCCCCCACGTCCGATTGCCGAATTAACCGACCGAGCCTTCCAGCGAGATCGAGATGAGCTTCTGGGCCTCCACGGCGAACTCCATGGGGAGCTGCTGCAGGACGTCCTTCACGAAGCCGTTCACGATGAGCGCCGTCGCCTCCTCTTCGGAGAGGCCGCGCTGCTGGCAATAGAACATCTGATCCTCCGAGATCTTCGATGTCGTCGCCTCGTGCTCGAACACGGCGGTGGCGTTCTTCGATTCGATGTAGGGCACCGTATGGGCGCCGCACTCGTTGCCGATCAGGAGCGAGTCGCAATTCGTGAAGTTGCGTGCGCCGGTCGCCTTGCGGTGAGCCGAAACCAGGCCGCGATAGGTGTTCTCGGACCTGCCGGCCGCGATGCCCTTCGAGATGATCCGGCTCGAGGTGTTCTTGCCGAGATGGATCATCTTGGTGCCGGAATCGACCTGCTGCATGCCGTTCGACACGGCGATCGAGTAGAACTCGCCGCGTGAGTTGTCGCCGCGCAGGATGCAGGACGGATACTTCCAGGTGATCGCGGAACCGGTCTCGACCTGGGTCCAGGTGATGACGGAGTTGCGCCCCCGGCAATCGCCGCGCTTTGTCACGAAGTTGTAGATGCCGCCCTTGCCTTCGGCATTGCCCGGATACCAGTTCTGAACCGTCGAGTACTTGATCTCGGCGTCGTCGAGGGCGATCAGCTCGACCACGGCGGCATGGAGCTGGTTCTCGTCCCGCTTCGGGGCCGTGCAGCCCTCGAGATAGGAGACGTAGGAGCCCTTGTCGGCGATGATGAGCGTGCGCTCGAACTGGCCCGTATCCTTCTCGTTGATGCGGAAATAGGTGGACAGCTCCATCGGGCAGCGCACGCCCGGCGGCACGTAGACGAACGAGCCGTCCGTGAAGACCGCCGAGTTCAGCGTCGCGAAGAAATTGTCCGTCACCGGCACGACCGAGCCGAGATACTGGCGCACGAGGTCGGGGTATTCGCGGATCGCCTCGGAGATCGGCATGAAGATCACGCCGGCCTTCTTCAGCTCTTCCTTGAAGGTCGTCGCCACCGAGACGGAATCGAACACCGCGTCCACGGCCACGCGGTTCTGCGGCTCGACGCCGGCCAGGACCTCCTGCTCGCGCAGCGGAATGCCGAGCTTCTCGTAGGTCTTGAGAATCTCGGGGTCCACCTCGTCGAGGGATTTCGGCGCCGGGTTCTTCTTGGGTGCGGCGTAGTAATAGATGTCGTTGTAGTCGATCTTGTCGTACGACACGCGCGCCCAGTTCGGCTCCTTCATGGTCAGCCAGCGCTTGTAGGCGTCGAGGCGCCACTGGAGCATCCACTCGGGCTCGCCCTTCTTGCCCGAGATGAAGCGGATCACGTCCTCGGAAAGGCCCTTGGGAGCCTTTTCCATCTCGACCTCGGTCTCGAAGCCGTACTTGTACTGCTCGACGTCAATCGAC
This sequence comes from Microvirga sp. TS319, assembly GCF_041276405.1. Taxonomy (NCBI): domain Bacteria; kingdom Pseudomonadati; phylum Pseudomonadota; class Alphaproteobacteria; order Hyphomicrobiales; family Methylobacteriaceae; genus Microvirga; species Microvirga sp. TS319. Next base: position 2,436,836 of record NZ_JBGGGT010000002.1, read on the forward strand.
CGAACCTGATCGATCGTCTCCTGCACTGCAGGCATCTGTCTCTCCCACCTCTCACGGCTTCAAGGGCCGCGGGTTGATATGACATGGAAAACTGGCGGGCCTTCTAAGCCGCGCTCGCCTTCCGCTTATATAAGGTGGCCACCACCGTTTCGCACGCCTCCGCGAAGCGGATGACGTCCTCTTTTGTGGTCGACCACCCCAAACTCACACGCAAAACGCCCTCCGCGAGGGCCGGCTCCACGCCCATGGCGTCGAGCACATGCGACCGCTTGACCTTCCCGGACGAGCAAGCCGAACCGGAAGACAGGGCGATGCCCGCCAGGTCGAAGGCGATCAATGCCGTCTCGGCCTTGAGGCCGGGTATGGCAAAGGCCAAGGTGTTAGGCAACCTTTCCGCTCCGGCACCCACAACAAGAGCGTCCGGCGCGATCCGCCGCACATGCGCCTGTGCCTCGTCGCGCAGCTCCCGCAGCCGCGCGGCTTCCCGCTCCAGCCCCGCCAGGGCGAGATCGGCCGCGGCGCCGAACCCCGCATCGGCCGCCACGTTCTCGGTCCCGGCCCGGTAGTTCTTCTCCTGCCCGCCGCCCCGGATCAGCCGCTCGCCGATCTCGTATTGATCCGAGGCGAGCACCAGGGCCCCCGCCCCCTTCGGGCCGCCGAGCTTGTGGGCCGAGAGCGTCAGCGCATCGACGCCGAGGCTCGCGACATCGACCGGAACCCGGCCCGCCGCCTGCACCGCATCGGTATGGACGAGCCCGCCATGCTCATGAACCAGCCGCGCGATCTCGGAAACGGGCTGGAGAACGCCGGTCTCGTTGTTGGCGAGCTGGACGGAGACCAGAACGCGCTCGTCGGGCGCGCCCTTCAGGGAGGCTTCGAGCCAGGCGAGATCGACGATCCCGTTCCCGTCGACGGGAATGGTTCCGGCGTTCTCGGTGGGAAAGCGATGGCCGTTGAGAATGCAGGGATGCTCGGCAGCGCCCATCAGGAGGCGTGTCGCGCCTGCCTGGCCGAGACGGCGGAAGGACGGCGTCAGCACGAGATTCGCGGCCTCGGTGCCGCCGCTCGTGAAGACAACGTTCTTGGTCCTCGCGCCGGCAAGCCTCGCGACGGCGGCCCGCGCCGCCTCGATCTCCGCCCGGGCGGCACGGCCTTCCGCATGAACGGACGAGGCATTGCCCGGCAGCTGCAGCGCGCGCACGACCTGCTCCGCTACCTCCGGCCGCAGGGGTGAGGTCGCGTTATGATCGAGATATGTGCGCTGGCCCATCGCCATGGCTGTCAGCCTCAAGCCTCACGAATGTCTTGCAAATGACCCTGGTTGCCGTGTTAAAGCACCGCAACCACATCTGCTCGTGTTTCGCCCGACGGCTGAACCCTCGGGATCAATTGAAACAGTGGAACAGTTTAGAAATATTCTAAGGGTTTCTTAAGGGAATCCGAGACCTTGAGTCAAGGTCGCACGGGGGTTTCCCTCTCTTCACAGAGAGGCGATCAAGAGGTTCGCGTATATGCCTGAAGTCATCTTCACAGGTCCCGCCGGTCGTATCGAGGGGCGGTATCAGCCTGCCAAGGAAAAGGGCGCCCCGATCGCCATCATCCTTCACCCGCACCCGCAATTCGGCGGGACGATGAACAACCAGATCGTCTACAACCTGTACTACGACTTCGTGAAGCGCGGCTTCGCGGTCCTTCGGTTCAACTTCCGCGGCGTCGGGCGCAGCCAGGGCTCCTTCGATCACGGTCAGGGGGAGTTGTCGGATGCCGCAGCGGCCCTCGACTGGGCCCAGGCCATGAACCCGGATGCCCGCGCCTGCTGGATCGCCGGCGTGTCCTTCGGCGCCTGGATCGGCATGCAGCTCCTCATGCGCCGCCCGGAGATCGAGGGCTTCATCTCGATCGCCGCGATGGCGAACCGCTACGATTTCTCGTTCCTCGCCCCCTGCCCGTCCTCCGGCCTGTTCGTGCACGGATCGGAAGACCGCGTGGCCCCGGTCAAGGACGTGGTCAGCGTCATCGAGAAGGTGAAGACCCAGAAGGGCGTGAAGCTCGAGCACGCCGTGGTCGAAGGCGCCAACCACTTCTTCGACGGCCGGGTCGAGGAGCTGATGGTGGCGGTCGACGAGTATCTCGACAAGCGCCTCGGCAGCACGCAAGAGGCCGAGCAGCCGGCCTGAAGCCGGCCATTTTCAGGAGCATCGCACGACATCGTGTGATGCCCGTCATCCTACGAAGACCACCGATCACAGACGAGAGCCGCGATGAACGCGCCACGTTCCGAATTCCTCAAAGTGCTCACCGAGCGAGGCTTCATTCACCAGACCTCCGATTTCGAGGGCGTGGATGCCGCGGCCCTCGAGGGCCGTCTGACGACCTATGTGGGCTATGACTGCACGGGCCCGTCCCTTCACGTGGGCCACCTGCTCTCGATCATGATGCTGCACTGGCTCCAGAAGACCGGGGCCGGCAGGCCGATCACGCTCATGGGCGGCGGCACGACGCGCGTCGGCGACCCTTCGGGCAAGGACGAGAGCCGCAAGCTCCTGACGGTCGAGCAGATCGAAGCCAACAAGGACAGCATCAGGACCGTCTTCTCGCGCTTCATCGACTTCGGCGGCGGGACAATCGACGCCATGATGGTGGACAACGCCGAGTGGCTCACCAAGCTCAACTACATCGATTTCCTGCGCGACGTGGGCCGCCATTTCTCGGTCAACCGCATGCTGTCCTTCGACAGCGTGAAGCTGCGCCTGGAGCGCGAGCACGAGCTGTCGTTCCTGGAATTCAACTACATGATCCTCCAGGCCTACGACTTCGTGGAGCTCAACAAGCGCTACGGCTGCGTTCTGCAGATGGGCGGTTCGGACCAGTGGGGCAACATCGTCAACGGCATCGATCTCGGCCGCCGTCTCGGCACGCCGCAGCTCTACGCCGTCACCTGCCCGCTCCTCACGACGGCCTCCGGCGCGAAGATGGGCAAGACCGCTTCGGGCGCGGTCTGGCTCAATGCCGACATGCTCAGCCCCTACGATTACTGGCAGTTCTGGCGCAACACCGAGGACGCGGACGTCTCCCGCTTCCTGAAGCTTTTCACGATCCTGCCCATGGACGAGATCGCCAAGCTCTCGGCCCTGCAGGGCGCCGAGATCAACGAGGCGAAGAAGGTTCTGGCCACCGAGGCCACCGCGCTCCTCCACGGGCGCGAGGCGGCGCAGCTCGCCGCCGAGACCGCGCAGAAGACCTTCGAGCAGGGAACGCTCGCCGAAAGCCTTCCCACCATCGAGGTTCCGTCCAACGTCCTGAAGGACGGGCTCGGCGTGCTGACCGCCTTCGGGCCCGATTACGCGAAGCTCGTGCCTTCGTCGAGCGAGGCTCGCCGGCAGGTCAAGAGCGGCGGCCTGAAGGTGAACGACCAGACGGTCTCGGACGAGCGCGGCAGCCTGAGCCTGTCCGATCTCACGAGCGAAGGCGTGATCAAGCTCTCCTTCGGCAAGAAGAAGCACGTGCTCCTGCGGGCGGTATAAGGGCTCCAAGGGGCGATAGGGCCCGGCCCTTCTCACGTTCATGGCCGCACTCGTTGCGGCCATGCGCGTCATTATGAACCGCAGCCGGTAAAGACCGAGATGCCCGGCTCACGGCCGGGCATGACGGCGCAGGGGCTCAAGAGCCTTTTCCATGAACTTCGGTTCACGGAAAAGGCATTTGTTGTTTGAGAAAGACGCCTTTTCTTCGCAAAACCGGCATCCACTTTTGCGGAAAAGGCTCTAGGCCCGCCCCTTCCCGCCATAGCGGCATTTCCCAGAAATCCCGATCCGCATTTCTTGCTGAAGCGGACCTCCCGTTCGCCACATGGCGACAGCATCGGACGTGAAGTCGAACCCGCATCCGATGCTTTCACCTTTGGGTCTTGAGCATCGAACGCAAAACCGGTTCCCACTTCCCGCGTTCGGCGCCTCGCGCCTCTACCGATCCACGATCGGCGGTTGCGCATCGCTCTGCTGCGGCTCCATACCGACGCCGAAGAGCTTGCGCAGGAAGCCGGGAGCCACCGCCGAGAGCGGATTGACCGTCAGGGACGGCGCGCTCGCCTGTCCCGTGGCCCGGAAGTTGACCGCGAACAGGCCCTCGTACTGGCTGCCGCCGAGAAGCGGGCCGAACAGCGGCACCTTGGCGAAGGCGTTGTTCAGGCCATAGGCCGGGACGAAGGTCCCGGAGATATCCATCCGGTCCCGGCTGTAATCGACGAATCCGTCGAGCGTGAAGCCGATCTGATTCCCATAGATCGCCGCCTCCTTGAAATCGAGGCGGCCGGACGTGCGCGTGAATTCGGCGCGGGCCCTCGTGAAGGCCACCTCGTTCACGTCCACGCGAACCATCTGGGGATTGCCCTGCTTGTCTTGTCCGGCGACCATCTGGGTCTGGGTCGGGATGATGCGGCGCAGGGCCGGCTCGTTGACCAGCGTGAAGGAGCGCAGCAGCAGGATGCCGGGCTGCTGCCCCTCGCCGGTCGTCATGTTGATGATGAGGTCGCCCCCCACCATGCGCCTGTACACGTCCGTGAACCGCAGCAGCGCGCCCGCGTCGTCGGCCTGGATGATGATGACCGAACCGTTTCGGCCCTGCGTGTCCGTGCGCGCCGCGATATTGGTCGCGCCGAGGCGGCCCTTCATTTCGAGCTGACGCAGGACCTCCTTGCGCATCGATGCCTTGATGACCGCGTTCGTGATCGCCTCGTTGTTGTATCCGGTCAGGATGTTGAGGTTCAGATCGAGGTCGAAGTCCTTCGTGTCCTTCTGGCCGTTTCCGCTCCGGGGCGGGGACGGCGCGCTGAGACTTTTGAGGAACGGGCGGGCATCGCCCACATTGCCGCGAACGACGACCTTGTAGGCGCCGCCGGACTGCTCGATCTGGGCCCGCATGTCGTCCCCGGGCGAGAGCTTGAAGGTGGACAGGTCCGCCTTCACGAGATCGCCGTCCTTCGACAGGGACGCCGTGCCGCGCAGCTGCACGTTGCCGCTGTCGAGCTGCAGGTCGCGGATTTCGGGTTCGGGCGCCTCGCTCATGGTGAAGGTGAGCTTGCCGGGCTTGCCCGCGGGCTTGACCCAGCCCGGAATGAGCTGGTCCACTCCAGCCTTCGTCAGATCCGCCTCGACCAGCATGCCGGCTCCGTCAGCGCCCCCCAGCGGCACGCCGACCTTGAGGGCGACCGCGCCCGTCAGCTGCGATCCGAACGACAGCCCGCGCTTGTTGCGCGCCGCCTCGTCGAGCACGAAGGCGACGTTCGCCTGTCCGCCCTGACGGCCTTTCTGCACGTCAATCGTCGCCGCGCCGCCGCCGATCTTGCCCTCGCCCCGGATCGAGAGATCGCCGCGGTCATAGGCGACGGTCAGGTTGCCGCCTTCGAGCTTCTCCTTGCCGAACATCTTGTCGAGCGTGAGATCGCTGACCGTGCCCGTCACCTTCAGCGGAAGATCGGCGATGGCCGGAATATTCTTGACGGGAAGCCCGACCCCGACCAGCAGCTCCGCCCTGCCCTTCATCGTGGCGGGATCGACCTCGAATCCGGCGATCTCCTTCACCAGCGGCTGCTGCAGCATGGCCCCGACGCCGTCCGCCGCGCCCGTGAGGCGAAAGCCGATCTGCGCCACGGCCTTGTCGTCCCAGTAATTGTCGAGCGCGAACGAGCCGTCGAGGGCGTCCAGGTCGTGATTGCCCGGCATGTCCACGCGACCCGACGGCGCGCGCACGCTCACGGACGTCCCGGTCACGCGCCCGGCCGCGTCCATCCTGGACACCGGCGGCAGGCCCTCGGCCGCCTGGAGCGCGCCCTGCGAGATCACGAAGTCGATCCTCACGGAGCCGTCGGGAATGGGACCGCCGGTCATGGATCGTTCGACATCGGCTCCCGTCATCGCGACCTTGAGCTTGAAATTCTCGAGGGTGCCGGCCTTGAGGTTCGCCACCAGGAAGCGGCGTACCGGCGGCGCGACGGCCTCGGGCCAGACCCGCAGCGCGGAGCGGATGTTGGTCTTCGAGGCGGTGACGTCGAATTTCAGGCCCTTCGGGTCGGCGCTCTCGGCAAGAGCGCCGCCGATATCGGCATGAAGATCGGGCCCTCTCAGCCTGATGCTGTTGATCATGACGCCGTTGGGGCCGGACAGGTCCGCGTCCATTTCAGAGACCTGGAGCGGCGCGTCGCCGGGAGCGGCGCCCGACCACACGATGTCCCGGCCGCTGAGCTTCAGGCGCCAGGGCTGATGGGCCGTCGGGGCCGAGAGCGTCCCCTGGAGCCTGACCTGCGTGTCGCCTCCCTTGAGATCCAGGGTCGGCAGCTTGAGCGTCTTCTCGGCCTCGCTCCATTCGGCCACGATCGTGGCGCGGTCCACCGGCAGCGCGGACGTGTCCTTGTCCTCGATCCGGATGAAGCCCGCATTGCTGTCGAGGCGCGTCTTCAGCTCGGTCACGCGGCCATCCGCATAGGCCACGTCGAAGCGGCCCGTAAACTCGAGATCGGTCGCCGCCGGAAGGCTCGACATGCCGCTCAGCACCATGATGTCCTGGATCGGGGCGGAATCGGCGACGAAGGCCGCGCGATACGCCGTCCGGCCTTCGGCCCTCACATCGCCCCTCAGCTCCCACGGGCCCTGGGGCCCCTCGACCGTGGCCGAGAAACGGCGGCCGCCGTCCTTGTCCCAGTCGAAGACGGCGTCGACGCGGTCGAACCGGGCCCGCTCACGATAATCGGCATCGATGATCACGAGCTGCGCATTGGTCAGCTGCGCCGTCCCGAGAGCGTTGAGAACGCTGTGCGGTCCGACGATCAGATCGAACAGCGACCCGACGGCGCCGGAGACCAGGGACGGCCCGTCCGCGCTCGCGGCCAGGGAGGCCGCAGCCTCCTTGGAGGGAGCGGGCTCGGGAGCGGGAGCGCCCCGTGCATGGCCCTCTTCCGTGGCGGGCACCGGCGAGAAGGTCAGTGAGCCGTCCCGGTTGACGAGCATGCGCAGCTGCAGGTCCCGGACCTGGATGGCTTTGGGCTGGAGATTGGCGGTGAGCAGCGACACGAAATCGACGCTGACGAGCGCATAGGGCGCACGGACGACGAGCTCGCCGCTGGGCCCGCGAATGTCGAGCCCGTTGGCCCGCAGGGCCGGCATGCCCTCGTGAAGCTCGATGACCGTGTTGCGCAGCGCGACGGTCCAGCCCGGACCGATCCGCGAGGCCAGAGCCTCGGCCACGCGCTCAGGCAGGCGTCCGAAACTGAGCGGCGCCACCGACAGGCGGAGATAGAACACCCCTGCGGCGACGATCAGGAAGGCGATCAGCCCGAGCTTGGCATAGATCGTTCCACGGACCAGCCGCCTCACGAGGCTTCGTTTGGCCGGTTCTCGCCGGGACAACGGGGTTCGGACCGTTCGTTTCATTCTGTGGTATGGGGCAACCCGGTTCTTGCGCCTTCGCGGCAACGAGGGAATCAATGAGGACCTTAACCGTCCCGGCAGCCTCTCGCGACCGCCTCTTTCCGTCGTGCACACAAGAGGTTTCCAACCAGGACATTCCGCCAAAAGGAAGGCGAACGATGACACTGACGCCCGGAACCCACGCCCCGGCCTTCACTCTTCCGGCCACGGATGGGCAGAATATTTCCCTCGACGGCCTCAAGGGCCGGAAGGTCGTGCTGTATTTCTACCCGAAGGATGACACCAGCGGCTGCACCCTGGAGGCGCAGAATTTCCAGGCCCTTCGCCCGGAATTCCTGGCGGCGGACACCGTCATCGTCGGCGTCTCGCCCGACAGCCTCAAGAGCCACGACAAGTTCCGGGCCAAATACGACCTCTCGTTTCCTCTCGCGTCCGACGAGGCCAAGTCCATGCTGGAGGCCTATGGCGTCTGGGTGGAGAAGAGCATGTACGGCCGCAAATACATGGGCGTCGAACGGACGACGGTTCTCATCGACCGCGAGGGCCTCGTCGCGAGGGTCTGGAACAAGGTGAAGGTGCCGGGCCACGCCGAGGAGGTGCTGGAGGCCGCGAAAAGGATCTGAGAGATGAAAAGGGCCGCTTCATCGAAGCGGCCCTGTCTCCTGATTTAGTCGATGTCCTCGACCTCTTCCGCGCCGCCATAGACGCGCTGGGCGAGCGAGGCCTCCATGAAGGGGTCGAGATCGCCGTCGAGCACGTCCTGCGGGCTCTGCGACTGGGTGCCGGTGCGCAGGTCCTTCACGAGCTGATAGGGCTGCAGCACGTAGGAGCGGATCTGGTGGCCCCAGCCGATATCGGTCTTGGCGGCGGCTTCCGCGTTCGCCTTCTCCTCGCGCTTCTTCAGCTCCAGCTCGTAGAGTCGGGCACGCAGCATGTTCCAGGCGGTCGCCCGGTTCTTGTGCTGCGAGCGCTCCTGCTGGCAGGCCACGACGATGCCGGTCGGGATATGGGTGATGCGCACCGCCGAGTCGGTGGTGTTCACGTGCTGGCCGCCCGCGCCCGAGGAGCGGAACGTGTCGATGCGGCAGTCCGATTCCTTGACCTCGATGTTGATGCGGTCGTCCACCACCGGGTAGACCCACACCGAGGCGAAGCTCGTGTGACGGCGCGCATTCGAATCGTAAGGGGAGATGCGCACGAGCCGGTGCACGCCCGACTCGGTCTTGAGCCAGCCATAGGCGTTGTGGCCCTTGATCATGAGCGTGGCGCTCTTGATGCCCGCCTCTTCGCCGTCGGTGACTTCGAGAAGCTCGACCTTGTACTTCCGGCGCTCCGCCCAGCGGGCGTACATGCGCTGGAGCATCGAGGCCCAGTCCTGGCTCTCGGTGCCGCCGGCGCCCGAATGCACTTCGATATAGGTGTCGTTGGAATCGGCCTCTCCGGAGAGCAGGGTCTCCACCTGACGGCGGGCGGCCTCCTCCTGGAGGCGGCGGATCGCTTCCTCGCCCTCCCGGATCGTGCCTTCGTCGTCCTCCATCTCGCCGAGCTCGATCAGCGTGATGGCGTCATCGAGTTCCTGCTCCATGCGCCGGATGGCGGAGATCTGGTCCTCCAGGGAGGTGCGCTCGCGCATGGTCTTTTGCGCGGCTTCCGCATCGTTCCAGAGATTCGGATCTTCGGCGAGGGCGTTCAGTTCGGCGAGGCGGCGCTGGGCATTGTCCCAGTCAAAGATGCCTCCTCAGCAGCCCGACTGACTGCTTGGTCTCTTCTACGAGGTGTTCGATTTCGGCGCGCATTTCGTCTCGCTGTCCGTGCCTGTGAATGAAGGGGGTCTTAAGGGCCCGGCCCCGGCATGTAAAGCCGCGGCCCCCTGATCTAATGGCTCCGGAGGCATATTTAAAGTTGCGTCAAACGTAACGTTATTGCAGGATCAAGTTCTCGCAATAGGAACGTATGCAATGCCCGGCCGGATCAGCCTGATTGTCGAAGACCCGAACCATCGGCCCGTCGAACTCATGTCCCTGAAGCCGCCGAACCCGGAGCCGGAACCGGAGGAGCCTCCCCCGCCCCCGGATTTCCCTTCGAAGATTCTCGATCTGGCCCCTGACGGCATCCGGACCACCTTCGGCACCGAGACATTGATCGACATCGGCTCCGACGCCACGATCGCGCCGGGCAACACCCCCATCAAGAAGCTCCAGGTCCATCTGTCGAGCGAGCTGAACTGGTTCGAACATATCGGGTTGCGGGAAAACAACCACGTGACCGCCACGGATGGCGGCAATCGCGGCAGCGTCATCACCGTCGACGGCGTCGAGATCGGGAGCATCTCGACCAGTTCCGATCAATGGGCGATGATCTTCCATTTCAACGAGAATGCGACGCCCGAACGGGTTCAGGAACTCATCCGGTGCCTGACCTACACGAATACACATGAGAACCTCCCCATGTATTCGGGGGATATCGACCTCATCCTCGTCGACGTCAGCGGCGAGAGCTGGGACGAGTACGCGAACGTCACCGTAGCCCCGGTGGGCGAGATGGTCCTGACGGCAGGAGCGGACACCTATACCGGCCGGGAGGGCGACGACGTGTTCTACGCCTTTGAGTCTTCCATGGGGGGCGACGTCATCGCGGGCGGGGAAGGCTTCGACACCCTGTCCCTCGTCGGGGGCGGGCTATTCTTTCTGAACACGATGACAGGCCTCCTCGGCATCGAGAAGATCCAGGGATCGAGGGAGGAGGACATCATCGTCGTCAGCGCAGGGCAGCTCGCCGCCGTGCAGGTCTTGGATGGCGGCACGGATCCCGACCACGGCAGTGACTTCCTTCAGCTCCAGGGCAGCTACTTCGACTTGACGGCCAAGGAGATCGTCAATTTCGCGGAAATCGGCCTCTCCACGGAAGGAGCCACAGTCGTCGTCGACGAAGTGCACATGGCCAAACTGGTATGGGGCCGCGAGCAGCAGGGCGAAACCCTGATCCTGTCCCAGGGCACCTTGACGGAAGCCGAGCGCCTCCAGATCCACCGCCAGGGCATCGACACGATCGTCACGCTCGCGGACGGCACGACGACGAAGCACGAAGCCCCCACAATCACGGGTCTCGACCAGGATCATGTGACGCTCAATGCGCCCAAGGTCTTTATCGACGCTGGCCGAAACGTCACGATCGAAAGCGATGACGGGCTGATGGGGTATCTCGACATCGAGGTTGTCGACACGGGCAGCAACGGTGGCGCTGGCACGAACGACGACAGTGAAAGAGAGGATATCCTCGACATCGAAACGTCCGACAGGATCACGTTGTCCGAAGGGCTTCGCGACGGAAGCAGGGTGATGATCGGCGGCATCGATATTGGCGCGATTGCCAATTACAGCCCTGTCCTTCCGAGCGTCCTCGGCTTCACCTTCAACGAGAACGCCACGCCGGATCTGGTCGAGGAACTGGTGCAAGCGGTCACGTACAGGAACGCGAACGGCAGGATCTTCGAGTCGAAGCAAATCCACTTCAATTTCGGCGATGCCGGTTTCAGATCGTCCGAGATATCGATTTCGATCGATCCCGAGACGAATGTCGCTCCGACCGCCATCGCGTTGAGCGCCACGACGATCGCCGAACTGTCCCGCAACGGATCCGTGATCGGCGAACTCACCGCCCAGGACACGAATTTCGGCGAGACCTTCACCTATTCGCTCACCAACGACGCCGGGGGGCGCTTCGCCATCGTCGGCGACAAGCTGGTGGTCAAGCATGGGGTCAAGCTCGATTTCGAAGACACGCGCTCCCACACGGTCAAGATCAAAGCGACGGACGCCCTCGGCCTGTCATTCGAGAAGACCTTCACCATCCGTGTTTCGGATGTGAACCCCGAAGCGGCGACCGGCACCTCCGGCCACGACAAGATCGTCGGGGGCGCGGGCCGGGACAGGCTTACCGGCGCAGGCGGAGCCGATACGCTCCTCGGCGGCCGGGGAGACGATGTCCTGACGGGCGGAAGCGGTCGCGACAGTCTGACGGGGGGCGACGGCAAAGACCTGTTCGTGTTCCATCAAGGGGACGTGGGCCTCGGCTCCGCTCGCCGTGACGTGGTCACCGACTTCAGGCATGGGGTCGACCGCATCGACATCTCGGGAATCGATGCGGATGCCACCACGAGGACCGACAACCGGTTCACGGCCCTGCTGTCCGCCGGAAGCACCTTCACCAAGGCCGGACAGCTCCGCTACGACGCGAAGACAGGGGTCCTTTCCGGCAACACCGACAGCGATGCCCGGTCCGAGTTCGAGATCGTCCTCAAGAACAAACCGGCCGTGCTGACGCTGTCTGATCTGGTGCTCTAAACCGGCTCGTCATGCCCGGCCTTGAGCCGGGCATCCACGTCTTTTTACGGCGCGGCGTTTCCCGGACGTGAACGGACGGGACTGACCCACGGATCGAGTCCGGGGACGGCCATGACAAAGGCCGAAGTTACTGGAACTTCGGCCTTTTACCGTTGTCAGTACAAGCCTCCCGGCGTCGCCCCCACGGCCCTGCGGGGCATCGCGTCCGGCGGTGCGGGCGCATATTCCGCCTGCGGAACCTCCTCCTCAGGGGGGGAATAATATTCCGGAGGAGCCTGGCCGGGCTTGAAGGCCTCCAGGAACGTGCCGCCGCCCTCGCCTCCCGCGCGGGTGCCGGTGGAGGCGTTGACGCGGATCAGCTTGATGCCCGGTGGCACGCGGAACGGGGTCGCGGGCTTGTCCTTCAGGGCCATCTGCATGATGTCGCGGAACACGGGAGCCGCGTATTGGCCGGCGGTCGCCGCGTTGCCGAGCGATTTCGGCGTGTCGTAGCCGAGGAACACGCCCACCGCGAGGTCGGGCGAGAAGCCGACGAACCACACGTCCTTGGCGTCGTTGGTGGTGCCGGTCTTGCCCGCGAGCGGCTTGCCCACGGACTTGACCGACTGCGCCGTGCCGCGCTGAACGACGCCTTCGAGGATCGACGTGATCTGATAGGCCGTGAGCGGATCGAGCACCTGCTCGCGGGTATCGGTGAGCTTGGGCGCGGCGCCGCCGTCCCAGCTCGGCGCATCGCAGTTGTCGCACTTGCGGTCGTCGTGACGATAGATCGTGCGGCCGTTGCGGTCCTGGATCTGGTCGATCAGCGTCGGCTTGATGCGGCGGCCGCCGTTCACGAACATGGAATAGGCCGCCGTCATGCGCATCACCGTGGTCTCGCCCGCGCCGAGCGACATGGAGAGCAGCGGCAGCATGTCGTCATAGACGCCGAAGCGGCGGGCATATTCGGTGACGACCGGCATGCCGATCTCGTTGGCGAGGCGCACCGTCATCAGGTTCTTCGAGTGCTCGATGCCGTAGCGCAGGGTGCGCAGGCCCGCCGACTTGCCGTCGTAGTTCGACGGCGCCCAGGAGGCCTGCCCCGGCCCCATGTCGAGCACGAAGGGCGAGTCCATGATCTGTGTCGACGGCGTATAGCCGTTGTCGAGAGCCGTCGCGTACACGATCGGCTTGAACGAGGAGCCCGGCTGGCGCATGGCCTGCGTGGCCCGGTTGAACTCGCTCTGGTCGAAGGAGAAGCCGCCGACCATGGCGTGGACGCGGCCGGTCTGGGGATCCATGGCCACGATGGCGCCGGAAATCTCGGGCACCTGCCGCAGGCGATACTGGCCCTGCTTGCCTTCGAGGGGCTCCACATAGACCACGTCGCCGACCGCCAGCGCCTTCTCGACGTTGCGGCGGGTCCATTTCACGCCGTCGGCCGTGACGAAGCCCGTTTCCCGATCCCGGGAGAGCTGGCCGGAGGCCTCCTTCTTCGGCTGCAGGCCGATGCGGGCCCGGCCGCCGGAGATTTCGAGCACGACGGCGATTCGCCAGGGCTGAACGTCGCCCATGGAAGAGACCTCGGCCAGGGCCAGGCCCCATTCGCGGCCGGTCAGGTCGAGCTTCTGCTGCGCGCCGCGCCAGCCGCGCGCCTCGTCGAAACGCACGAGCCCGTCCACGAGCGCCTTGCGGGCCATGGCCTGCATCTTCGGATCGAGCGTCGCGCGGATCAGGAGGCCGCCCTCGTAGAGCTTCTCCTCGCCGTACCGCTCGGCGATGTCGCGGCGCACGCCTTCGGCGAAGTAGCCGGACGCGATGCTGTTGGGCGAGACGACGCGCGGCGTGACGTCGAGGGGTTCCTTCCTGGCCGCCTCCGCCTGCTCCTTGGTGATGTAGCCGTTTTCGGCCATGCGGCCGATGACCCAGTTGCGGCGGTCGATGGCGGCCTGGCGCTGGCGGAACGGATGATAGTTGTTCGGGGCCTTGGGCAGGGCCGCCAGATAGGCCACCTGCGCGATGCTCAGCTCGTGGAGCGACTTGCCGAAATAGTTCAGGGCGGACGCGGCGACGCCGTAATTGCCCAGGCCGAGATAGATCTCGTTCAGGTAGAGCTCGAGGATCTTGTCCTTCGAGAAGGTCGATTCCATGCGCAGCGCGATGAGGGCCTCGCGGATCTTGCGCTCATAGCTGCGCTCGTTGCCGACGAGGAAGTTCTTGGCGACCTGCTGCGTGATGGTCGAAGCGCCCTGCTCGCGCTTTCCGCCCGACTTGAGGTTGGACACGACCGCCCGGATCACGCCCTCCGGATCGACGCCCGGATGCTTGTAGAAATTCTTGTCCTCGGCCGAGATGAAGGCCGCCTTGACGAGCTTCGGCATGGCCTGGATGGGCACGTAGAGGCGCCGCTCGCGGGCATATTCCGCGATCAGGCTGCCGTCCGCGGCATGGACGCGCGTCATCACCGGCGGCTCGTAATCGGCAAGCTGCGCGTGATCCGGCAGGTCCTTGGAGAAGAACCAGAAGCCGTAGGCCAGCCCGACGGCGCCGATCAGGAAGAAAATCGCCCCGACGCTGAACAGGAAGCCGAAAAATCGTAGGACAAAGCGCATCCGAAGGTATTCCGTTGTCGGCACCCAGCGGCACCTGATTGTGCATCTCCCGAACGCCGTTTCCTTTCCGGAACAGAACCCGGGCACAGCCTGCCCGCTCTGTTAACCGAGGAATCGCGCCCCCGCTACGGGTATCCACACTCTATCTATGGTAAAACTGCGGCAGCACCCTGCCGGGCGACACGTGTTGCAAAAAAGCGATCCACGGCCACGCCCATGGCATCCACCATCTTGCCGCGCCACTCCTCCGACATCAACAAGTCGAGATCCTGCTTGCTGGAGAGGTACCCCAATTCCACCAGGACGGAGGGCACGTCATGGGCGCGCAGCACCTGGAAGCGCGCCTGCCGGTGGGGATTCTTGTTGAGGCGGGCGATCGAATCGAACTCGCCGACCAGACGGCTCGCGAAATTGTGCGAGAAGCTGCGGGTTTCGCGCAGAGTCAACTCCTGGAGGATATCGGAAACGTCGTCCGGCATGTCGGACGCCTCAACCCCGGCGGCCGCATCGGCCTTGTTTTCGCGGTCGGCCAGCTTGGCCGAGTCGGCGTCCGACGCCCGATCCGCGCCGGTATAGACGGTCAGTCCCCTCACCTCCTGGCCGCCGGAGATCGAATCCGCGTGGATCGAGATGAACAGGTCCGCCTGCACGTGGCGCGCGGCCTTGACCCGGTCCCCCAGCGAGATGAACACGTCCCTGTCGCGGGTCATGACGACCCTGTAGCGTCCGCCGCCCTCGAGCCTCTTCTGCAACTTCTGAGCGAAGGACAGAACGAGATCCTTCTCGAGAACCCCGCCCGTGGAATTCGCCCCGGGATCGATGCCGCCATGGCCCGCATCGACCACGATGACGGGGCGGGCGTCCTTCGCGAGCGGAGCCTGTTCCGAACCCGCGGACTGGGCCGCCTTGGCGGCGCTGTCGGCCGCTGCGCGGTGGAAATCGTCGCGCTCGATCCGGGTGAGCTCGATGGTGAGAAGGGCGGTGCCCCCGGCCGCGTGCGCGTCCACGGTCATGCCCGAGACGGTGGCCGGCTGGGCCAGGTCCATCACGACCCGGGAGCGTCCCGGCGCGAAGAGACCGTAGCGGTAGGAGGAGATCAGGCCGGCTTTCTGGCGCCCCGAATCCGCCGGCAGGTGGAACGCCACCTCCGGCAGGTCGATGATGAGGCGGTCGGGCCTTTCCATGAGAGAAGCCTGGGCCGTGACGGGCTTGGACAGGGCGATCTTGAACCGGGTGGTGGGCCCGTCCACCTCGACGGACACCTCGGCCGCGATGATCGGAGCCACGGCCTTGCCGCCATCGGCATTCGCCCATGCGGAGCCGCCCGCCAGGCTGAGGAATATCGCCAGGAGGCCCGCACAGGTCAGGCTGATGAAGGGTTTGTTTCTCATGCTGCGGCTGGAACTTTCGCGCCCCCTTCCTATCTCATTACTCGGTCTTTGGTTAAGGAAGCTTCTCGGCGAATATCCGATAGTGAGACTCTGTTGCATTAACGACACATGTCTCGGCATCTTGCCAAATGCCCCATTCGATCTGTAATGATCATGACCCCGTCCGGCATGGCCGAATCTGACGGCGGACCTGAGGAGATGGTTGTGTTGACCGGTCCTCACGGATCCCGTCACCCTCGACAGGCGCTTGGAAGGGTTCAGTGGGCGATACAGATCGCCACTTATTTGCCGATGTCCGGATTCCGTCCGGCCCATCGATTCCGAGAAAGGGCAGTCTTGAATGGTTGCGCACACGAAGTCAGCTTTGACTCTCGTCCCGGCACCGTTCGAAGCGCGCGTTTCTTTTCGCGCTCGCCCCTCCTTCACCTCATCCGGCTTGAAGCCGGCCCGTTTCAACCCAGAATGCGCCCCTCCAGGGCGCACGATGGCGATCGACAGCACTCCGAACGCAATTCCAGCCCGCCGCTATCTCATGCGGCGCGGCCACCCGCCTTCACTGCGGCCCCTGCCTCAGGTCCTGCCCTCGGTCGCCATGTCGAGAGTTCAACATGGCAAACAAGATGCTCATCGATGCCTCCCACCCGGAAGAAACCCGGGTCGTGGTGGTGCGCGGCCAGAAGGTCGAAGAATTCGACTTCGAATCCGCTAACAGGAAGCAGCTGCGCGGGAACATCTATCTCGCGAAAGTGACTCGCGTGGAGCCGTCCCTCCAGGCGGCGTTCGTGGAATATGGCGGGAATCGCCACGGGTTTCTCGCCTTCAGCGAAATTCATCCCGATTATTACCAGATCCCGGTCGCCGACCGTCAGGCTCTTCTCGAGGCCGAGGCCGAGGCTCAGGCGGAGGAGGAGCGCGAGGAAGAGCGCCGCCGTCACCGCCGCCGCCGTTCCGCGCCGCGTCGCACCAACAGCGACGAGACGGTCGCCTCCTCAGAGGCGGAGGCCGGTGCCGAGGGCGCCGAGGCCCCTGCTCCCGCCGAGGGCACCGACGAGACCGCCGACCTGATCGCCGCTGCAGGCGACTTCGAGCCCGCATCGGGCGAAGCCGTGGAAGCGGCTCCTGCCGCCGAGGGCGCCGAGGAGGCTCAGGCCGCCCCGGAGAGCGCGGAGACCCAGGCGGAGACCAGGGAGGCCGACGCCGGCGAAACCTCGGACCACGACGACGCGGCCCCCGCCGAGGACGTGTCCGAGGCGTCGGACGCGTCCGGCGAAGAGGACGCGGATCATCACGACGAGGACGAGCACGACGAGGATCACGCCGAAGGCGAGGATGAGGACCATGTCGAGCAGCTCGGCGGCGGCGACGCGATGGAGGACGTTCCTCAGCGCCGCGTCCCGCGCAAGCAGTACAAGATCCAGGAAGTCATCAAGCGCCGCCAGATCCTGCTCGTCCAGGTCGTGAAGGAAGAGCGTGGCAATAAGGGCGCGGCCCTCACCACCTATCTTTCCCTCGCAGGCCGCTATTCGGTGCTCATGCCCAACACGGGCCGGGGCGGCGGCATCTCGCGCAAGATCACCAATGCGGCCGACCGCAAGCGCCTCAAGGAAATCGCCCAGGAGCTGGAGGTGCCCGAGGGAATGGGCATCATCCTGCGCACGGCCGGCGCATCGCGCACCAAGCCCGAGATCAAGCGCGACTACGAATATCTGATGCGCCTGTGGGAGAGCGTGCGCGAGCTCACCCTCAACTCCGCCGCCCCCGCGCTGGTCTATGAGGAAGGCTCGCTGATCAAGCGCGCCATCCGCGACCTCTACAACAAGGACATCGACGACGTTCTGGTCTCCGGCGAGGAAGGCTACCGCGAGGCCAAGGACTTCATGCGCATGCTCATGCCGAGCCATGCCAAGATCGTCCAGCCCTACCGCGAGCCGCAGCCGGTCTTCGCGAAATACGGGGTGGAAGCCCAGCTCGACGCGATGTTCTCCAACGTCGTGACGCTGAAGTCCGGCGGCTATCTCGTCATCAACCCGACGGAAGCCCTGGTCTCCATCGACGTCAACTCGGGCCGGTCGACCCGCGAGCACAACATCGAGGACACGGCGCTCCGCACCAACCTCGAAGCCGCCGAGGAAATCGCCCGTCAGCTTCGTCTGCGCGACCTCGCCGGCCTCGTGGTCATCGACTTCATCGACATGGAAGAGAAGCGCAACAACCGCGCTGTCGAGAAGAAGCTCAACGAGTGCCTGAAGAACGACCGCGCCCGCATCCAGGTGGGCCGCATCTCGCCCTTCGGCCTGCTGGAAATGTCGCGCCAGCGCATCCGGACGGGCGTGCTTGAATCCTCCTCCGTCCCCTGCCCGCATTGCGCGGGAACCGGCTTCATCCGTTCGACGCCGTCGGTCGCGCTCCATGTGCTGCGCTCGATCGAGGAAACCCTCATCAAGAATGCCGGCTACAACCTGGTCGTCCGCACCCGACTGGAGGCCGCCTTCTACATTCTCAACCAGAAGCGCATTCACCTGCGCGAGTTGGAGACCCGCTTCGGCGTGGCCATCTCGATCGTGGCCGACGATTCGCTGACCGGCACGACGAATTACGTGATCGACCGGGGCGAGCCGGCACTTCGCCTCGAACACAAATCGGCCGCGACCGGCATCCAGATCGACGCCATCGCGCCGGTGGACGTGGTCGAGGACGTCGAGCCCGAGATCGAGGCCGAGGACGAGGAGCAGACCGACGAGGAGGCGAGGGCCTCGGAGGACGGTGAAGGCAATGGCCGCCGCCGCCGCCGCCGTCGCCGCCGTCGTGGGCGCGACCGCGAGGGTTTCGCGGGCGCGGGCCAGGACGAGGATGCTTCCGAGGGTGACGTTTCCGAGGGCGAGGACCAGGAAGGCGAAGCGGCGGAAGCCGCCGCCGGCCAGGAGATCGAGGCCGCCGAGGGCGAGGAAGGCGAAGCGTCCGACGCCGATGACGGCAATGGCCGCCGCCGCCGTCGCCGGGGCCGCCGCGGCGGTCGCGGTCGCGGTCGCGACGAGGCCGTCGAGACCTTCGCGACCGAGGAAGGCTTCGTGGCCGCGACGGAGGCCGTCGCCCAGGCCGTCGGCACCCTGGACGAGCCGGCAGGCGAATCCGCCTCCGCTCAAGAGCCTGTGACGGCCCAGGAGCCTGCGGCAGCCCAGGAGCCTGCGGCTACCCGGGAGGCCGAGGCCATCGAGGTGCAGCCTGCCCGCGCCGAGGAGCAGCCGATCGAGACCAAGCCCGAGCCGCAGCCCGTCGAGGAGGCCCCGCAGCCCGTGGCTCCCGAGCCCGAACCGGTCGCGGTCGTGCTCACCCCGCCGGATCCGGAGCGCCCGAAGCGCGCCGGCTGGTGGTCGAAAGCCAAGTCGGTTCTCAGCGGATCCTAGCGCATCGTGCGAAAAACCGGACCCGGTTTTTCGCAGGAACGATGCGCTCATCTAGGAGGGAGCATCGGCTTCAATCCCAAAAGTGCAAATCCACTTTTCACGTCCGATGCTCTAAGGTCCAGAAACACGAAATGCCCGGCTTTCGCCGGGCATTTTCTTTGAAGCCCTCCGCTGCGCTGCGCCGAGATGACGGGAGTGCGACGGAAGACTATGCGGACGATGAAGGACGGAATGGATCCTATTTCAGCCAGCCCCTGAGCCGCCCCACGGTCTCGCGGCAATCGGTCTCGGAACCGGCGAAGGACAGGCGCATGTAGTGCGAGCCTTCGATGGGGTCGAAATCGAGGCCGGGGGTCGCCGCGACGCCCGTCTCCTCCAGCATGCGCCTGCAGAAGCCGATGGAATCGTTCGTGTAGCGGGCGATGTCGGCATAGATGTAGAAGGCGCCGTCCACCGGATGCATGTCGGCGATTCCGATCCGGGGCAGTTCCTCGAGCAGGTAGGCGCGGTTGCGGGCATAGCCCGCCTTGACGGCCTCCAGCTCCTCGGTGGCGTCGAAGGCCGCGAGCGCCGCGACCTGCGAAAGGTAAGGCGGCGAGATGTAGAGGTTCTGCGCGAGCCGCTCGATGGGCCGCACGAGCCGCTCGGGCACGATGATCCAGCCGATGCGCCAGCCCGTCATGCAGTAATATTTCGAGAACGAGTTGATGACGACGGCATCGTCGTCCGAGGCGAGCGCTGTCGACGCGTCCTCGCCATAGGTCAGCCCGTGATAGATCTCGTCCGAGACGAACCACAGCCCCATGCGGCGGCAGGCCTCGCCCAACCCGGCCAGCGCCTTGCGGCCGATCATGGTGCCGGACGGATTGGCCGGGCTCATGGCCAGGATGCCGTGGAGCGGCTTGTCCGCATGGGCCTTCTCGATCGCCTCGGGCGTCATGATCCAGCCATCCGCCCGGGTGAGCGGAATCACCACCGGCTCGATGCCGAGCGCTTCGAGGATGTTGCGATAGGCCGGATAGCCGGGCGCCGTGATGGCCACCCTCTGGCCCGCGTCGAAGAGGCTCAAGAAAGCCAGCACGAACCCCGCCGAGGAGCCGGTCGTCACGACGACCCGTTCGGGCGCGATGGAGACGCCGTAGGCGTCCCGGTAGTGGCGGGCGATCCGCTCCCTCAGGGCCGCGATGCCGAGCGCTTCCGTGTAGCCGATTCGGCCCAGATCCAGCGCGGCCTTGGCGGCCTCGCGCGCCGCCCGGGGAGCGGGAGCGGAGGGCTGGCCCACCTCCATATGGATGACGCTGTCCCCTCGCCTTTCTTTCGCCGCAGCGGCGCTCAACACGTCCATGGCCAGGAAGGACGAGACCCGGTCCATGCGGCGGGCGACGACGGGAAGGTTCTGATCGGCGATCGATTTTGTCATGGAAAAGCTCGTAGCTCTTTGGAAAGCCGGTCTCAAGAACCATGTTTCGGCCCCTATGCCTATCGGGCCGTCATCACGGGCGATGCCGTGTCGTCCTGCGAATACGAAGGCGTGATTTGACGCCGAGCTCTCCAAGCCGCTAACTCACACCAGATATGTCGTTCAGCCGGGTGCCGAATCTTTCGCATCGCACAGGCTGGAACAGGAAACTCCGCAAAGGATCGGATATGCGTTTCTCGCTTCTCAACACCTGCCGGGCCGCGGCTCTGTTCGGCGCGCTGTTCGGCAGCCTTGCCGTCGCCCCGGCCGCCCTCGCCCAGAATGCGGTCTTCAACGACCAGCAGAAGCAGGCGATCGGCGACATCGTGAAGGAATACCTCCTGAAGAACCCGGAGGTTCTGACGGAAGTGATCGGCGAGCTCGAGAAGCGGCAGGCCGAGGCCCAGCAGGTCGCCCAGGCGAGCGCCGTTCAGGAAACCAAGCAGACGCTCCTGAACGCCCCCCATTCCTATGTGGTCGGCAACCCCTCCGGCGACATCACCCTGGTCGAGTTCTTCGACTACAATTGCGGCTATTGCAAAAAGGCCCTCTCGGACCTCCAGACGCTCGTCAAGAACGATCCCAAGCTGCGCGTCGTGCTCAAGGACTTCCCCGTGCTCGGCCCCGATTCCGTGGAAGCGAGCCGGGTGGCCCTCGCGGTCAGGAAGCAGCTGCAGGGTCAGAAGCTCTTCGACTACCACGTGAAGGTCCTGGAGACCCGCGGACGCGTGAACGGCGAGCGCGCCATGGCGGTCGCCAAGGAGATGGGCGCCGACATGGCCAAGCTCCAGAAGGACATCGACAGCCCCGACGTGCGCGGCGCCCTGCAGGAGAACATGGCTCTCGGCGACAAGCTGAGCCTGACCGGCACCCCGGCCTTCATCGTCGGCGAGGCGGTCATCCCCGGCGCGGTCGGCATCGAGCCCCTGAAGCAGCTCATCGACAATGTCCGCTCCTGCGGCAAGGCCACCTGCGGCTAAGTCCGTTCCACGGTCACCTGCCAGGCATCCCCGGCCCTTTGCCGGGGATCCATCTCTCGGGTCCATGTCTTGAAGACTCAGATCCATGTCTTGAAGACGAAGCGGTTCGGAAGCCCTGGATGGCCGGAACCGGTCCGGCACGAGGACGGAAAGCACTTCCGCAAGCATCCATTCGTTGACGGAAAACGCGCCAAGCTCTGGAAAGGCTTGGTTTTCCCCTTCCCCCATGCCCGCCTTTTGGATAAGAGGGCGTTTCGGCTCCGCCTGACGGAGCTTTATGGAACGCTCCTTTCGCGATGATCAACGTCCACGTCCTCAACGGACCCAACATCAACCTGCTCGGCCGCAGAGAGCCCCAGATTTACGGCAGCGCCACGCTGGCGGACATCGAGGCGCTCGTGCGCGAGAAGGCTGAAGCCCTGGAGGTGGCGATCACGTTCCGCCAGTCGAACCATGAAGGACATCTGGTCGACTGGATCCAGGAGGCGGGAGCACAGGGCGCGGGCATCGTCATCAATGCCGGCGCGTATACCCACACCTCGATCGCTCTGCGCGATGCCATCTCCGGCAGCGGCGCTCCGACGGTCGAGATCCATCTTTCCAACGTTCATGCTCGCGAAGGCTTTCGCCATCGCTCGCTCATCGCACCCGTGTCAGTCGGCGTGATCTGCGGTTTCGGCCCCCAGAGCTATCTGCTCGGCCTCGAAGCGGTTCACCGAGTCATGGTCGAGCGGGCCCGGCTTCCGAAGCCCTCCCAGCACTAGTTCCTCACAATAAAGAGGTGAGCCCCATGGCCAAGGACAACCCTTTCGATCCCGATCTCGTCCGGGAGCTGGCGAACATGATCGCCGAAACGGATCTCAGCGAGATTGAAGTGGAGAAGGGCGACCTCCGCATCCGCGTGGCCCGGACGATCCACGCCGTGACAGTTCCGGTCGCCGCTCCCGCAGCGCTCGCTCCGGCCCCGATCGTCGCGCCGCCGCCGGCCGCCGCCGACCTTCCGGGCGCGGCAAAGCCCGGCGTCCCCCATCCGGGCGCGGTGCTCTCGCCCATGGTCGGCACCGCCTACCGCAAGCCCTCCCCTGAGGCGAAGGCCTTCGTGGAGATCGGCTCCAAGGTCCAGGCCGGCGACAAGGTCCTCCTCGTCGAGGCCATGAAGACCTTCAACGAGATCGTCGCTCCCCGCGCCGGTACCGTGACCGCAATCTTTGTCGAAGACGGAACTCCTGTTGAATACGGCGAACCCCTCCTCGTCATCGAGTAAGGCGCGACATGTTCGATAAGATCCTCATTGCCAACCGAGGCGAGATCGCCCTGCGCATCCTGCGGGCCGCGAAGGAGCTCGGGATCGCCACCGTCGCGGTGCATTCCACCGCCGACGCGGACGCCATGCACGTGCGGCTCGCGGACGAGAGCGTCTGCATCGGGCCGCCCGCCGCCCGCGACAGCTATCTCAACATCCCGGCCCTGATCGCCGCCTGCGAGATCACCGGCGCGGACGCCATCCATCCCGGCTATGGCTTTCTCTCCGAGAACGCCCGCTTCGCCGAGGTGCTGGAGCATCACCGCATCGCCTTCATCGGCCCCAAGGCGGAGCATATCCGCATCATGGGCGACAAGATCGAGGCGAAACGCACCGCCAAGCGCCTGGGCATTCCCTGCGTGCCCGGCTCCGAGGGCGGCATTTCCGACGAGGACGAGGCCAAGAAGGTCGCGTCCGCGATCGGCTACCCGGTCATCATCAAGGCGGCCGCCGGCGGCGGCGGACGCGGCATGAAGGTCGCCCGCACCGAGTCGGATCTCGTCCACGCGCTCCAGACCGCCAAGACCGAGGCGAAGGCCGCCTTCGGAGACGATGCGGTCTATATCGAGAAATACCTCGAGAAGCCGCGCCACATCGAGATTCAGGTGCTCGGCGACGGCAAGGGCGGCGCGATCCATCTGGGCGAACGCGACTGCTCCCTGCAGCGCCGTCACCAGAAGGTCTGGGAAGAAGGCCCCTCGCCGGCTCTGAACCTCGAGATGCGCGAGCGCATCGGCGGCGTCGTGGCGAAAGCCATGCAGGAGCTGCAATATGCGGGCGCCGGCACCATCGAGTTCCTGTACGAGGACGGCGAGTTCTACTTCATCGAGATGAACACGCGTATTCAGGTGGAGCACCCTGTTACCGAGATGATCACCGGGATCGACCTGGTGAACGAGCAGATCCGCGTCGCGGCGGGCCATCCGCTCTCGGTCAAGCAGGAAGACATCAAGATCGAGGGCCATGCCATCGAGTGCCGCGTGAATGCGGAGCATCCCTCGACCTTCCGCCCCTCGCCCGGGACGATCAGCTATTTCCATCCGCCGGGCGGTCTCGGTGTGCGCGTGGACTCGGCGGCCTATCAGGGCTACCGCATTCCGCCGCATTACGATTCCCTCGTCGGCAAGCTCATCGTGCACGGACGCACCCGCAACGAGTGCCTCATGCGCCTGCGCCGGGCGCTCGACGAGTTCGTGGTCGACGGGGTGGACACCACGCTCCCGCTCTTCCGCACCCTCGTGCGCAACCCGGACATCCAGAACGGCCAGTACGACATCCACTGGCTCGAGAACTTCCTGAAGACGGGTGGGCTCGAAGAGACCTGATCGGTGACGGGCCTCCTCCCGGCCGGTCGCAGCAAGGGTTCGGGGCAAAACCCCGAACCGACGCCGTGCGGCGGAGCGGGAGGAACGGCCTCTCCTCAAAATCGACATGCCTCCGGTCTAACCCTCGGTTCCGGTCGTTCTATGTGTGCTGACAGGGCCCGAACGATTGGACATGCTGGTGAATGACTAGGCCATCCGACGACAACATCAGCATCACCCCCGAGATCCTGCTCAAGGCCTATGCCGCAGGCATCTTTCCCATGGGAGAGGATGCCGACGATCCGTCCCTGTTCTGGGTCGAGCCCCGGGAAAGGGGCATCATCCCGCTCGACGCCTTTCACGTGCCCAAGCGCCTCGTCCGCACGGTTCGCTCCGACGAGTTCGAGGTCCATATCGACCGGGATTTCGACGCCGTGATCGCCGGCTGCGCGGCGCCCGCCACCGACCGGGAGAAAACCTGGATCAACCGACGCATCCGGGATCTCTACGGGCAATTGTTCGATGCGGGCTTCTGCCATACGGTCGAGGTCTACCGGGACGGCCGCCTCGTCGGCGGCCTCTACGGCGTGCGCCTGAAGGGCGCATTCTTCGGCGAAAGCATGTTCCACACGGAGCGCGACGCCTCGAAGGTCGCGCTGGTCCATCTCGTCGCGCGGCTCAAGCGCGGCGGCTTCACTCTCCTCGACACCCAGTTCGTGACCTCGCACCTGGCGCAGTTCGGCGCCGTCGAGGTCCCCCGCCGCAGCTACAAGCAGATGCTGCGCATGGCGCTCGAACATGAAGGAAACTGGGACGCCTGGCCCGGGAACCGAAAGGTGAGCGGCGAGGACGTCCTCGCTGCGCTTTAGTGCGTCGGACGCAAAAGTGGGAACCGGTTTTGCGTGAAAAGATGCTCAACAGCATAAACTGACAGCATCGCACGAGGGTTCGATTTCACGTCCGGTGCTGGAGATCCATAAACGCGTATCCTGTCGACCTTGGGCTGGGGGGTAATGCACTCGCAGAGGAGGATGAGACGCCATGCCATCGAGCTTCAATGTTCGCAGCGCCGCCGGGTACGAGCAGATCATGGGCCGCTGGAGCCGCAAGCTGGCGGAGCCGTTCATCGGCTTCGCCGGCCTTGCGAACGACGAACGGGTTCTCGACGTCGGGTGCGGCACGGGAAGCCTCACCTTCGCATTGCCGCGGGTGGCGGATGTCGGGGAGATCACGGCGATCGATTTCTCGGCCGCCTTCGTCGAGGAGGCGCGCCGTCGAAACGACAACCCGAAGATCACCATCCAGGAGGGCGACGCCTGCGCGCTCGCCTTCCCGGACGGCCGCTTCGACCGTGCCCTCGCTCTCCTGGTCCTGCATTTCGTCCCCGAGGCCCGAAAGGCCGTGGCGGAGATGCGCCGCGTGGTCCGGCCCGGCGGCAGGATCGCAGCGGCCGTCTGGGACCACCTCGGCGGCATGTCGGGAATGCGCATGATGCTGGACACCCTCGCCATGCTGGACGAGAAAGCCCGGGAGCTGCGCCACCGCTACTGCTTCCAGCCGATGATGCGGCCGGGCGAAATGAAGCGTTGCTTCATTGCCGAAGGCCTGTCGAACGTCCGGGAGACCGAGCTCCTGGTCCGCATGAATTATGAGAACTTCGCGGATTACTGGGAGCCGTTCGCCGCCGGCGAGGGACCGCTCGGCAGCTATGTGGCAGGTCTCGACCCGGCGCGTTTCGCCCGTTTCGAAGAGGCGGTCAGGGCCGCCTATGAGGCCGGCGAGCCCGATGGACCGCGCTCCTTCGCGGCGGTCGCATGGGCCTGCCGGGGAGACGTACCGGAGACTGTGTAGGAGCAGGCCCGGGATCAGCGATCGGTATTGATGAGGGGCGCGTTCCGGTTGAAATCCGGACCGCTGCGCCGCGCCGGCTGCCGCGGCTGGGGCGGCGCATTCGTCAACGGAGGCGCGGGCGGCAGCGGCCGGGCGCCGCCGGAATCGGGCGGAGCCATGATGTCGCGCGGGCGGCCGGGCTCAGCGGATGTGCGCTGGGTGCTCGGCTCGATCGGCGGCAGTTCCTCGGGCGTCTCCTTGGGTTCGGCGATCACCTGGGTGCCGCCTTTGCAGTCCACGAGCCAGATGTCATAGACCGGGTGCTCGATGCCGTGCAGGCCGGGGCTCGCGGCGAACATCCAGCCCGAGAACACCTTCCGGCTGCTCCCGTCGGTGCTGGCCTCCTCCACCTCGACGAAGGAGGTGGTGTCCGGGGTTTCCGTCGACGGCTTCGTGAAGCAGACGCGTGGCGTCATCTGGAGCGCGCCGAACTGGACCGTTTCGTCGACCTTGACCTCGAACGAGACGATGCGTCCGGTGATCTTGTCGAGACCGGAAAAGACCGCCGTCGGATTCTTGATTCTGTCCGCCTGGGCCGTACCGGCCGCGCCGGCGACCGAGGCGAGCACCAGGGCGGCCCGCGTCCATTCGAACTTCATTGTCTTAATCCATGCCCCTTGTGAACGGGTTCCACAGCCCGGAAAAGGCCTGCGTCGGGTCGGGCAACGCGATAACACGCGAACCATGATGGAAAAAGGGCAAGTGAGGAAAAGAGACCCGTTGGGCCCGCCCTTTTCCCGGCGGGGCTCCATCCGGCCGGAATCACCGCTCCAGGGGGTTGGGTGCGGGCGCTTTCATGGCCTCGCCGACCTTCTCCCGGCGCTCGTAATGGGCCGTGGAGCAGATCACGGAGCAAAGAAGGCCGCGATCCGACCAGTAGGACGGACCGTTTTCGGCCTTGCCGGCATGGTACGCGAAGTCGCCGTGACCGTAAGGCAGGCCACATTCGATGCAGGTGCGCGGTTGGGGACGGTTCAGCATGGCATTCTCGGGAAGAGGGCCGCGGGCCTCACTCGCCCGGCGTCCAGGGAACGTAGTCGCCGGTCGCGGCGGGACGCCGGCCGGTGGAGAGCTGGGACCCTTGCGGGCGGTAGGCCTGAGACGTGCCCGTCATGTTGGGCACGTAGGGCTTCTCCCATGCGTAGGGCCGGTAATTCTCCTCGCTCGGAGGCACGTCGCCGTTATGGCAGAGCCAGGCGCGCCAGCCGGGCGGAACCCTCGAGGCATCGGCTTCGCCGTTATAGATGACCCAGCGACGCTCCGCGCCCACATTCGAATCGATCGGCTGGGGCTGGGTATAGCGGTAATAGCGATTGCCGAACTCGTCCTGGCCGACGAACTGCCCCTTGCGCCACGTAAAGTACCGGGTGCCGAGGGTCTGCCCGTTCCACCAGGTGAAGAACTGCGTCAAAAACTGTTTCATGCGTCTGCCATAGGGTCGAAAAGCTGGCCGGAATATGGCGTCGGAACTTCGAGAAGTCCAGGAAGGATTACGCGCGCGCCCGCTCAGGCTTTTCCATAGGATTTTCCATGCGAAAGGGGCGCTTTGGAGCGCCCCTTTCGCGTGGCGGATCGACTGGTGGGCAGGCAATCGGCAGGCGCGCGGCCGCGACCATGCGGGGGACCATCGGGGGACGAATCGCCGCGAAGGAAGAACAGATCCCGTTCCGCCGATTCGGTCGGCGTTCGTTCGACGACTCTTTCCTTGGTTCTCCGGGCTTCCCTCATGGGTTCCGCGGTCCTGACGAGGACCTGCCCCGCGTCCCCCGGCGCGGAACCGCGAACCCGACATTTGGGGGCTCCGGTTTCCCGTTAACCACGATTTGTACACCGCCGATTTTGCCGGCAGAATTTATGCTTCGGGATTCTGAAAGGATTCTCTTGAGCTTAGCCAGTTTTCCACATTTTTAACACTTGCCCACTATATGTAGTTGGAACCACGGTCGCCGCTACAAGTTCTTGACGCAGGGCCCTCAAGACGACTAGCTTGCCGGAGTGCCGATCTGAGACCGGCGGCCCCTCTGTGAGGAGGGGTTGAAATCTCCCAAGAGTCAGCGTCAGGGCCGCGCGGTAAACCACTTGCCGCGGGAACTGTGGCGTCCGAAGGAGACGTGGCTCGGGTATGCGAGTGGCGGTTCGACACGATCGGACCGTGGGGGCGTCAAAAGAATTAGTTATGGGGCTATCGTTGCGGACCCTGTCCGCGGCGCGGGGGCTTTTTGTCTCCGATACCAAGGGATCAGACAGATGCGGATCGAGCGGCGTTACACGCAAATCGGGCAATCGCCCTATTCCTCCCTCGCCTTCCGGCTCGCCACGAGCGAGATCCGCAATCCGGACGGCTCCATCGTGTTCAGGCTCGAGAACATCGAGGTACCGGAGACCTGGAGCCAGGTGGCGTCCGATGTCCTGGCCCAGAAGTATTTCCGCAAGGCCGGCGTTCCGGCCCGCCTGAAGAAGGTGGAGGAGAACGATGTCCCGTCCTGGCTCTGGCGCTCCGTGCCGGACGAGGCCGAGCTCGCCAAGCTGCCGGAAGAGAGCCGCTACGGCTCCGAGATTTCCTCCAAGCAGGTCTTCGACCGGCTCGCGGGCTGCTGGACCTATTGGGGCTGGAAGGGCGGTTATTTCTCGTCGGAGGAGGACGCGCAGGCCTTCTATGACGAGCTGCGCTACATGCTCGCCAACCAGATGGTGGCGCCGAACTCCCCGCAATGGTTCAACACCGGCCTGCACTGGGCCTACGGCATCGACGGCCCCGGCCAGGGCCACTATTACGTGGACCACAAGACCGGGCGGCTGACGAAGTCGAAATCGGCCTACGAGCACCCGCAGCCCCATGCCTGCTTCATCCAGAGCGTCGAGGACGACCTGGTGAACGAGGGCGGCATCATGGACCTGTGGGTCCGCGAGGCGCGCCTGTTCAAATACGGCTCGGGCACCGGCTCGAACTTCTCCAAGCTGCGCGGCGAGGGCGAGAGGCTCTCCGGCGGCGGCCGTTCCTCGGGCCTCATGTCGTTCCTCAAGATCGGCGACCGCGCCGCGGGCGCGATCAAGTCCGGCGGCACCACCCGCCGCGCGGCCAAGATGGTGGTGGTCGACGTCGACCATCCCGACATCGAGAGCTACATCGACTGGAAGGTGAAGGAGGAGCAGAAGGTGGCGGCCCTCGTCGCCGGCTCCAAGCTCGCCGCCAAGCACCTGAAAGCCATCATGAAGGCCTGCGTGAACTGCGAGGCCGAAGGCGATGCCTGCTTCGACCCGGAGAAGAACCCGGCTCTGAAGAAGGAGATCAAGATGGCGCGCCGGGTCCAGATCCCGGACAACTACATCAAGCGCGTCATCCAGTTCGCGCGCCAGGGCTACACGGATATCGACTTTCCCGTCTACGACACGGATTGGGATTCGGAGGCCTATCTCACGGTTTCCGGCCAGAACTCCAACAACTCCGTCTCCGTGACGGACGACTTCCTGCGCGCCGTGGAGACGGACCAGGAGTGGAAGCTCACCGCCCGCAAGGACGGCAAGGTCATCAAGACCCTCAAGGCCCGCGACCTGTGGGAGCAGATCGGCCACGCCGCCTGGGCGTCGGCGGATCCGGGCCTGCACTTCAACACCACCATGAACGACTGGCACACCAGCCCCGCCGGTGGCCGCATCCGGGCGTCGAACCCCTGCTCGGAATACATGTTCCTGGACGACACGGCCTGCAACCTCGCCTCCGCCAACCTGCTGCAGTTCTTCGACCGCGCCGCGCACAAGTTCGACGCGGAATCCTTCGAGCATGCCTGCCGCCTCTGGACCGTCGTGCTCGAAATCTCGGTGCTGATGGCGCAGTTCCCGTCGAAGGAAATCGCGCAACTTTCCTATGAGTACCGCACGCTCGGCCTGGGCTACGCCAATATCGGCGGCCTGCTCATGACCATGGGCCTTCCTTACGATTCCGCCGAGGGCCGCTCGCTCTGCGGCGCGATCACCGCGATCATGACCGGCGTGTCCTATGCCACCTCGGCCGAGATGGCGGGCGAGCTCGGCGCGTTCCCGAACTACAAGGCCAACGCGAAGCACATGCTGCGCGTGATCCGCAACCATCGCCGCGCGGCGCATGGCGTCGCCGAAGGCTACGAGGGCCTCTCCGTCAACCCGGTGCCGCTCGATCACGCCTCCTGCCCCGACCAGGACCTGATCGCCCACGCGAAGGCCGCCTGGGACAAGGCGCTCGACCTCGGCGAGACGCACGGCTACCGCAACGCGCAATCCACCGTGATCGCGCCCACCGGCACGATCGGCCTCGTGATGGATTGCGACACCACCGGCATCGAGCCCGACTTCGCCCTCGTGAAGTTCAAGAAGCTCGCGGGCGGCGGCTACTTCAAGATCATCAACCGGGCCGTGCCCGACGCGCTGCGCGCCCTGGGCTACCGCGAATCCGAGATCGCCGAGATCGAGGCCTATGCGGTCGGCCACGGCTCGATGAAGCAGGCCCCCGCCATCAACCCGGGCTCGCTGCGGACGAAGGGCTTCACGGACGAGAAGATCGAGGCGGTGGAAAAGGGCCTGAAATCGGCCTTCGACATCAAGTTCGTGTTCAACCGCTGGACGCTCGGAGAGGACTTCCTCACCGGCACGCTGAAGGTTCCGGCCGAGCGGCTCAACGACCCGACCTTCGACCTCCTGTCCTTCCTCGGCTTCTCGAAGGCCGACATCGAGGCCGCGAACATCCACATCTGCGGTGCGATGACGCTCGAAGGCGCGCCCTTCCTGAAGACCGAGCATTACGCAGTGTTCGATTGCGCCAATCCGTGCGGCAAGATCGGCAAGCGCTATCTGTCGGTGGAGAGCCACATCCGCATGATGGCGGCGGCGCAGCCCTTCATCTCGGGCGCGATCTCCAAGACCATCAACATGCCCAACGACGCCACCGTCGAGGATTGCAAGAACGCCTACATGCTCTCCTGGAAGCTGGCCCTGAAGGCGAACGCGCTCTACCGCGACGGCTCCAAGCTGTCGCAGCCGCTGAACTCCGCCCTGATCGCCGATGAGGACGAGGACGCGGAGGACGCGGTGGAGGCCGTCACGGCGCTTCCCGCCGCGGCCAAGGCCGCGCACGTGTCGGAGAAGATCGTCGAGAAGGTGGTCGAGCGCGTGGTGGCGCTGCGCGAGCGCGAGAAGATGCCCGACCGCCGCAAGGGCTACACCCAGAAGGCCGTGGTCGGCGGCCACAAGGTGTATCTGCGCACCGGCGAATACGACGACGGCCGCCTCGGCGAGATCTTCATCGACATGCACAAGGAAGGCGCGGCCTTCCGGGCGATGATGAACAACTTCGCCATCGCGATCTCGCTCGGCCTGCAATACGGCGTGCCGCTGGAGGAATACGTGGAGGCCTTCACCTTCACGCGCTTCGAGCCGGCCGGCTTCGTGCAGGGCAACGAGCGCATCAAGTCGGCGACCTCGATCATCGACTACGTGTTCCGCGAGCTCGCGGTGTCCTATCTCGCCCGCAACGATCTCGCCCATGTGGATCCGTCCGAGGCCGGCCCCACCACCATCGGGTCGGGCGAATCCCAGTCGAAGGCGCCGGAAGCGGCACCCGCCACGGCCATCGTGTCCCGCGGCTTCACCCGCGGCAACGTCGACCGCCTCATGCTCATCCCGGGCGGCGGCAGCGCCGCAGGCCAGGCGCAGCGTACAGGCAGCGTGACGGTCGGCGCGACCGCGCTCAAGAGCGAACTCGCCCAACCCGCCCCGCAGGCGGAGGAGAAGGTCGGCGAAGCCGAAATGGCCAAACTCGCCTTCACGGCCCCCGCCGCCCCCTCTCTCGCCGACAAGCGCGCCGAGGCCAAGATGAAGGGCTATGTGGGCGAAGCCTGTCCTGAATGCGCGAACTTCACGCTGGTCCGGAACGGGACGTGCCTGAAGTGCGACACGTGCGGTTCTACTACCGGGTGCTCCTGATTATTCCGGCTGTTGCTTGTTGAAGTGAGAGGCGAAGTTCGGCCTAATTGATCTTTGCCTTCTGCAGAACGTCAAAGGCTAGCGGGCGCCCTATCTGGGGCGCCCGTCTCCCAAATCGAACAAATCATGAATCTTCGGCCGCCTGCTCGAGGGCCGGCGAAAAGGTCGTGCCTGCCTCTGAGCGGCACTCGGAGGAAGTAGCAATGGCCCACGACGCTCTGGATCGGACACCGGACGCTGCGCCCAAGACTGTGCCTGGGAAATCTCGCACGATGTCCACACTCGAACTTCCAGAACTCCGTTACATAGAGAAGCACCGGATCGGCGTCCGCTTCTGTCTGCTTGCTTCAGCACAGACCTGCGACGTCGACCGGGTGACCACTCATCGAATTTCACCCAAGCGAGAGATCGAGTTGTTCTATTTGAGCAACGGCGAGGTTGTCGCCATTGCTGAAAAGAGACTTTCCAGCATTCCAAGCGGAGTGACGGCGGTTCTGATCCGGGAACCTGGCCGCAAACCGAAATGGCAATGGCACGCTCGGCTAGCTGAATTTCAGGAGCGGTTTAAGGCTGACCCAAAACCCGTCGCTACGGGAATCGAGAACTCTTGGCGCGATGGCTTTCGATTTAAGACAGAGATAGTTGATGAGCACGGGAACGTCGCTAAGGGTGACGAAGGTTTGAGGCCGCCTCAGGCTGGTGCTCTACACAACATCGGGGGCCACTGGAGCGTCTTCGCCCACGAACCCGCAACAGTCGTAATGCCTACCGGTACCGGCAAGACGGAGACGATGCTGTGTGCCGTGGTAAACTATAGACGCGGTCCGACGCTTGTCGCAGTGCCGTCGGATGCTCTTCGGTCCCAGACCGCTCGCAAGTTTGAAAGCTTGGGGCTGCTCCGGAAACTGGGCCTCGTCGATCCCGATATTCACAACCCTGTCGTGGCCGTCGTGCTGAGGGAAGCCGTTAGGAGCGAGGATCTCGACCTCTTAAAAGGCTGCAATGTTGTGATTGGCGTTATGGCCTCCTTGGCGGGAGCAAAAACTGCCCCCCTCTTTCCCGAGATCGCCGCTTCGGTCGGGAGCCTCTTTCTCGACGAGGCCCATCATGTCCCTTCCGACACATGGAGTGAGTTCCGATCTCACTTCAAGAACCATCAAGTCCTTCAGTTCACCGCGACACCTTTCCGGCTCGACGGAAAGCTTGTCGACGGCCAAGTCATCTTCAGCTACCTGCTAGCGGCCGCTCAGAGGGACGGGTACTTCAAGCCAATCAAGTTCGTGTCAGTGTTTCAAATCGACCAGGAGAAGGCTGACGAGGAAATGGCCGAGGAGGCCCTGGGCGCACTTCGGGCTGACCTGAAATCGGACCTCAACCATCTCCTGATGGCGCGGTGCGCTCGTATCCAAAGAGGTGACGGTCTAGTCGAACTCTATCGCCGCTTGGCACCTGAGCTGAATCCCATCCTGGTGCATTCGGAGATGTCGGAACCGGAGGTATCCCGTGCTCTGGATGAGCTCCGATCTGGTCGGAGCCGTATCGTCGTTTGCGTCAATATGTTGGGTGAGGGCTTCGATCTTCCTGAACTCAAGGTTGCTGTCCTTCACGATCTGCACAAGAGCCTACCGGTCTTGCTGCAGTTCACGGGACGCTTCACGCGGAGCTCTGGAGAGCGCATCGGCAACGCAACCGTCGTCGCGAACATCGCCGATCCAAGGGTATCTTCGAGGCTGGAGCGCCTCTACAGCGAGAGCGCCGACTGGAACCAGCTCCTCAGTGAATCCAGCTCAAACGCAGCCCGGGAGCACGCTGAGTTGATCGAGTTCCTCCGCAGCTCGGACACTCTCATCCCTGAAGAGAACCTTGAGGGGCTCAGGATCTCGAAAAACCTTCTGCGGCCGAAGTTCAGCACGATCACCTATCGCTGCGAGACATTCTCGCCCAAGACGTTCCACGAGGGGTTGCCGGAAAAGACACATGTTCACGCCGCCTGGTACAATGAGCCGGAATCGCTCCTCTACTTTGTAACAAGGAAGGAAGAGCGGGTCCGGTGGAGCCGAGGCAAGAAAATTGCTGACCGCCAGTGGGATCTTTACGTCCTCTTCCATGACAAGGAGGCCGGCCTCCTTCACGTGAACTCCTCTGACAAGGATAGCCTCCACGAAGGTCTTGCCAAGGCTGTCGGTGGCACCGTCCGGATCGACGGGGAGCAGACCTTCCGCGCACTGGGCGGCATCCATAGGCTAATCTTCAACAACATCGGCGTTCGAAAACATGGTCGGCGTAACATGAGCTTTGCCATGTACACCGGAGCCGATGTCCGGGCGGCGCTGACGCTCACCGAGACAACCGGAGCGACCAAGTCCAACCTTGATGGCAGGGGGTGGGAAGGCGGGGCCGTTGTCGCGCCAGGTTGCTCGGCCAAAGGCCGGGTGTGGTCGAAGGCGCAGGGAACGATCCCCCAATGGCTCAAGTGGTGCCGTCCAGTCGGACGGAAGCTGTTGGATGCTAGCATCGACGTCAACAATATCCTCCAGAACGTGCTCATTCCGACCGAGGTCAAGGACGAATTCCCTGACGAACGGATCCTCTCGGTCGAATGGCCTGCGGAGACCTTGAAGACGTCGGATGAGAAGATTGTGCTCGTCAAGAACGGCATTGAAGTCCCGATGGCCTACTGCGAATGGGAGCCCGAACCTGAGGCGTCAACAAGGACGCGGCTCGCATTCCGCCTCGTGTCCGCAAATGGGGCGCTGAACGAGCAAGTCGGACTGCTCCTTGACAACGAGAAGGGGTATCGCTTTACGGGGCCCGACCATATCCGGATCAGGCAGGGCCGCCTCGACATGGCGCTGCTTGAATTCCTCTACGATTACCCTCTCGTAGTCCGGTACGTCAGTCTGAAGGAGCTCGAAGGCGATCTTTTATACGAGCAGGCCAACATGCCCCCTGCACGCATAGAGGAACGTCAGCTAAGATCCTGGAACTGGAATGGTGTCGACATCCACGTTGAATCCACATGGAAGAACGGTGTTGAGCGCCCTCGATCCGTCCAGTCTCGGACCGCTGCTCACTACGTCAGCGAAGGGTTTCAAGTCGTCTTCAATGACGATGATGCCGGAGAAGCGGCCGACCTAATCTGCCTGCAGGAGACCGACGATAAGATCCGCCTCGCGCTTGTCCATTGTAAATACTCTGGGAAACCCGATCCGGGCGAACGGGTAAAGGACGTTGTCGAGGTCTCCTCGCAGGCAGTTCGCTCGGCGTCCTGGCGCGGCAGCTTCGACCGTCTGCACCGGCATATTCTCACCCGCTCAAAGCTGGTTGGCAATGGCACTGCCTCAAGGTCGCGTTTCATCACCGGCTCGATCCAGCGTTTGGCCAATTTGGCAAAGGCATCGAAGATGAAGCCTGTCGAACTGGAAATCGTGATCGTGCAGCCCGGGGTGGCGCGTTCAAGCATTACCGACGACCAAGCCATGGTACTCGGCTCGGCGGCGAGCTATCTCCGCCAGACCGTGGACGTCGATCTGACCGTGATATGCTCACCATAGATCTGGAGCTTCGTCGCCCGGCAACATGCGGGAGCGGCCAGTTTTGCCCTTCGTGGTCAACTCGGTGCGTCTCGCGACCCTCTGGACGACTTGCCCTCTGAGCCAACATCCCACCTTGGTGGAACCCCGACCGGCTATGCTGGATTAACCGCAATCTCCACAACGATGAGCCCAGGCTCCGGGGCGAACGGTCCGGGTGCTGCCGCACCTCCTGCCTTGCGAACCACGGGCTTGGGCTGGTGGGGCACCAATCGGGCTCCGAACCGCTATCTTCCTGGCAAGCTTGACCTTTTAGGTTGGCATCCCCACCTGCCTCTCAGTAGGGGACGAAAGCATGAGTGATTTGGTGGCGCAACTGGACATTCACCATGAGGTAATCGGCAGCACGCAACCGGATGTGGCTGCAGCCATGGGACAGTACACCCGATTCGGGACGGGGTTCGAGGATGTGGACGATGGTGGCGATCCACCGGCATTCGCTCAATCATCCCATCGAGACTTCCCTCTCGACTTTGAATCGGTCCTCGGGATTTATGATGCCGACACCCGACGCGTAACTTGCTTCACAAAAGGCATTGCCTTCGTCGCCACAGCATTGGGCGTCAATCCGTTCCTCATCGAGCGGATTGTTCGCTATCACGAATTCGCCCACGCGCATCATCATCTCGGGATTAAGGCAAACGCCTCGCCTTCTGAGGCAGCTGGGCTGGTGCGGATGGGCGATGAAGCCTACCGCAGGTGCCTGGATGAGACCAAGGAACAGATCGCCCAGCTCGCGACCCTCATCGTGATCCGGCAACGACGCGACAAGGCACGAGCTCCTGAAGCCCAGCGGATCCTGGATCGGATGCTGGAAACCTTTTTTGATTTGATGGCCCGCCAGAGTTCTCGATACCGTCTCCCACCAGAAACGCGAGACGGAGATCTTTCGCGGTTGCATGCGAAGCTCGGTCTTCTGATCGACATGACCGATGCAGGCATGTCGCCTTCTGCTGACCACATTCGTCGGATCTTGGCGTAGCTGCCCATCGCGAACGGAGCCGCTTATGGCGCCGCTTCCCTATGGGCCGCAGCCCGGACCTACAGCTCGTCGGCAGTCACAAACCTTAGTGGCTGTGCATCAAGGAACACAATTGTGAGTACTCTCTACGAGACCTTCCTGCCACTTGTTCAGAGCCTCAATGAATATGGCGGCAACTTCACGGCGCACTTTGTCTCGTGTCCGGTGCTGGATGCCATCGATTCTGGGGCGTCCCACGACAAGAACCTTGCCGATTTCAGGAGCAAACTGCTCTCGAAAATGAATGGTTGGAAGGGATTGCAAGATCATACTACCTTCAGCGCCCTGTTCGAGACTTTCTATGAGGCCGTGTTTTATCTCGTTGCTGCGGAGCGCGGAGTTCAGTTGCAGGCTATTCCTGCGGGTGCTGCCAAGGGAAAAACACCTGACTTCCAGACACAGCAAAATCCGTTGGTTGGTTTTGAGGTCAAGACAATCAATGTCGCTGACCCACAACGGACGTACGACAGCAGCATGGCAGGTGGGATCGATGCCGGCTTAGAGGCCCAGGAGCAGGCCGCGCAAAGCGGACTTGGCATCGTCGCCCGAACTGTCCAGCCGCATGGCAATGCAAAGGACCGGAAGGAAGCCTTGGAACAGGTGATGAAGAAGGTCGACGCCAACGTAAAGGCGGGCCAGTATCAGGCTGTTCCGACCTTCCTTGTCGTCTCGCTTGTTCGCACAGCTTTACATGAAAGGGCCGAGAACCTGAGGAAGTGGCTCCCATGGCCAGGGCAATCGCTTCCTGTAAATGGTCAGCTCTTCGCCGTTGCCGCCCATGATGCAGGCGACCCATTTAACTTTTTCCCCGAGTGGGGCAACAGCGTTGTCGACCTTGGTCCGCTGAATCGTGCCGGAATCCTGCGTGATCACCCCTTTATCGCTGGGATGATCTTCGTGGTGACCGAATGGAGCAAGGCTGATTGTCCAGATGCCGTGAAGAAGGCCTATGCTTTGAACGGGATATGGAACTCTGAGTGGGAAGCCGACAACTCATTCTCGGCTGAGGCCGTGGAATCAGCAAAGTCGACTTTCCTTCGCCTTTGCGATGCTTGGAATGACACCAAGGATACCCGGAGCGCACACCTGCCGACGAGGTAGCGGTGCCCTTTCCAGGTTTCGCGCGACTGGTCCGTTATCACGCGAGGCCAGCCACGCGCCTTGTTAGCCTCTCCCGTGCAGCATCAAGGATGGCAGGGTTGGTCTTCGACGACAGTTCCGACCGCTTCTTGCGCCCGAGGAAATACGAGATTCTCTCACCATTGGCCCCTGAAGGGTGTGGAAGACCGTCGAGGATACGCGTTGAATCAATAGCGCACTGTTGAGCCAACATTGCCAAGGCTGCGGCGGGCCGCGGCCCCAGCGGGATCCATATGGCATCTGTAAGCTGGCGGACTTCGGCAGCAAGGTATTCGGAAACATACCTGCGCAGAAGCGGATGGCTCGTCATGTCGGGAGTCCCCGAATAATTTTCGCCATTCAGGTAAACCGGATACCGCAATGCCGAGGTGTAATGTACCAACCTAGCCTCGGCTCCGAATAGTGCGGCGCACGACGGGAGCCCTAACCACCTGTGCACGCCGATATGATCCAGCATGTCAATGAGCTTTGGCCGCATCGATCCTGAGAACGATGCGGCTCCCTTTGCTGCTTTCGAAGCTGACGTCAGATGCTGGCCCGCCACCAGATGCCGCCTCGCCTCCAATAGCCCGTTCACAGCCTGCTGACGTCCTGGCGTGATGCCCAGAAGCACAACGCGGGCCTGCTGGTTGACATACTCGAATGGCGCATAGGTAACCGAGATGGCCCCCTGTTGCTCCAGAACCAGCCGGCCACCAAGCGTGGGATCTGCGGAGATCTGCGCTGGAGAAGCCGAGATGATAATTTGAGAAAAGCCGGCAAGAAGGTGGTTCATGATGTTAGGCGCTCACCGTTAGGCGGAACTCGGTCCGACATATCTGCAATCTTACCTTAACCATTCCTGGGTTTCTCGAAGAGAACCTTGCCATAAGAAGAGAACCTTGCCATAAGAGATGCTCGCGAGCCGTTCGATCCTTGCCGCCGCGCGGACGATGGTGTCGACATCGACCTTAGACATGTTAGCCGCCTTGGCATGGGGGCGCAGGTAGCTGGCGGAGGCCGGCTTCAGTCCCGCCCGGGCTGCCACCAGATACGCAACCGCCTCGGCTTCTATCTCACGCTCGCTGTGGCTCAGGTGGGTTCGGTCCGGCCAGCCGCTCTCATTGGCTTTGGTCGTAATCGATTGGCAACCTCCGAGGTGACCACAAAAGATGTGCCCAAGCTCGTGGGCCAGGGTGACGAAGCGCTCTGGAGGCGTCATCCGGTCGTTGATCACGACGCCATAGACCCGAATGCCCTCGACCACAGAAGCCACCGTCTGGGCATCGGCGGCGGACGGTCCCAGCGCGCCTGGCGTATCCGTCGCGGGTTTTCCATCAACACCGTGGAAAGCAGCCGTACCTGCATTGTCGTAGCCATGCCGTCGGAACTCCGTTTTGACCCGGAAGAGCTTTTTCTCGTGATCCTTGCCGAGATCCTCGGTGGCCTTGCCCTGATCGCCGGCATCTACAGCCGCATCGCTGCCGTCGCTCTCATCCCGATCCTGCTCGGCGCCATCGTGACCGTGCACGGCCCGGCCGGCTTCTTCTTCACCAACCCGAACGGCGGCTGGGAATTCCTGGCGCTGTGGATCGTCGGCCTGGTCGCGGTGGCCCTGCTCGGCGACGGCGCCTACGCGCTGAAGCCCACCCCGGCTGCCACTCGCCCTTCGCTCGCGCGTTGAACCTGACCTATCCATGCTCACGAGGCGCACGCTCATGACCACATCCGGAGCCTTCCTGGCGGGGAGCCTTGCAGGAGGCCCCGCCCAAGCCCGCGGCACCACTCCTGGCGTGACCTCGGCCGGCGCACCCATGCGGATCGGCACGGTGGCCCTGACCGTGCGCGATCTCGACACGGTCAGCCGCTTCTACCGGGAGGTGATCGGTCTCACGCCGATTGAGACCGGCACCGGCCTCGCCCGCCTGGGCGTAGGCGAAACGGCCCTGCTGGAGCTGCGCCACGATCCGGCCGCTCCGCTCGCCAGCCCGCGGGCCGCAGGCCTGTTCCACATCGCCTTCCTGGTGCCGAACCGGACCGACCTGGCGCAGTGGCTGCTCCACGCCGCCGAGCGGCGCGTGCCCTTGCAGGGCGCCTCGGACCACCTCGTCAGCGAGGCGATCTATCTCGCCGACCCGGAGGGCAACGGCATCGAGGTGTATTGGGACCGGCCGAGCGAGACCTGGTCCTGGCGCGACGGCATGGTCGAGATGGCCACGCTGGCGCTCGACCTCAATGGGCTCGTTGCGCCCGTCAAGACACGCGACTGGGCTGGCTTGCCGATAGGGTCGCTGATCGGTCACGTCCATCTCCAGGTGGGCGCACTGGACGCGTCAGATCGCTTCTATGCCGATCTTCTCGGTTTTGAGGTGATGACCCGTTATCCCGGGGCGACCTTCCTCGGATCGGGAGGCTATCACCATCACATCGGCACCAACATCTGGAACAGCCGAGGCGCACCGGTGCGCTCGGAGCCGACGACCGGGCTGGCCGACGTCGAGATCGTCGCCGAACCGGGCACGCTGGAGACCCTGCGCTCCCGCCTCTCCCCGGAGCAGGCCTCCGAGGCAGGCCCGATGGGCCTGCCGCTGCGCGATCCCTGGGGCACGTCGATCACCGTCGTGACTGCTGAATCGTGAATGATCGCCCCCTGCGGCGGAATCGAGGAGAAGACGTCATGCTCGTGAACGGCACATGGACGGCCGACTGGCAGCCGGTGCAGGCCAAGGACGCCAAGGGCGGCTTCGTCCGGCAGACGTCGAGCTTCCGTCACTGGATCACGCCGGACGGCAGCCCGGGCCCGACCGGTGAAGGCGGGTTCAGGGCCGAAGCCGGGCGCTACCATCTCTATGTGGCCCTGATCTGCCCCTGGGCGTCGCGCACGCTGATCGCGCGCAAACTCAAGGGGCTTGAGCAGGCGATCTCGGTCTCGGTGGTCGAGCCGCCCCTGACCGACAAGGGCTGGCGCTTCGGCGACTATCCGGGCGCCAACCGCGATGAGCTCAACGGCGCCACCTATCTCCACGAGATCTATACCAGGGCGGACCCGACCGTCAGCGGGCGCGCCACGGTGCCGGTGCTGTGGGACAAGCAGCGCCACACCATCGTCAACAACGAGTCCGCCGACATCGTGCGCATGCTCAACTCCGGCTTCGGGGATCTCGCCGATGACACTGTCGACCTCTATCCGCAGGACCTGCGGGCAGAGATCGATGCCCTCAACGACAGGATCTATCCGCGCCTCAACAACGGCGTCTATCGCGCCGGCTTCGCCACCACGCAGGAGGCCTACGAGGAGGCGTTCGGGGAGGTGTTCGGCATGCTCGACGAACTCGAACAGCACCTGACCGGCAAAGCGTTCCTGTTCGGCGACCGGATCACCGAGACCGACATCCGCCTGTTCGTCACGCTGATCCGGTTCGATGCGGCCTATCACGGCCTGTTCAAGTGCAACCTGCGCCAGGTCGCCGATTACCCGAACCTGAGCGCGTATCTTGAGCGGATGCTCGCCATCCCCGGTGTGGCGGGCACGGTCAACATCGACCACATCAAGCGCGGATATTACTCGATCAGGAGCCTGAACCCGACCGGGATCGTTCCGCTCGGTCCAGCCCTGGGATTTGCCAATCTTCTCGCCAGACCCCGAGATGACCTGGGAGCGCCTGCCAGCAGGATCCGACCCGCGGCCGAGTGACAAAGCCAGCCTGGGCGGCAAGGGGTTGTTGTTTCGAGCAACACGGCACCGAGACGGTTCCAATCAGGATCCGTTGAACCAAGGAGTGTCTCATGACCACGTTCAAGGTCGGCTATCTCATCGGCAGCCTTGCCAAGGAATCGATCAACCGCAAGCTCGCCAAGGCGCTGATCCGCCTCGCTCCGGAGCACCTCACGTTTACCGAGATCCCGATCCGGGACCTGCCCCTCTACAGCTACGATTACGATTCCGACTTTCCCCCGGTCGCCAAGGCCTTCAAGGAGGCCATCGCGCCGCCGATGCGGTGCTGTTCGCGACGCCCGAGTACAACCGCTCGATCCCCGGCGCGCTGAAGAACGCCATCGACTGGGCCAGCCGCCCCTATGGCCAG
Source organism: Microvirga sp. TS319 (assembly GCF_041276405.1). Classification (NCBI taxonomy): domain Bacteria; kingdom Pseudomonadati; phylum Pseudomonadota; class Alphaproteobacteria; order Hyphomicrobiales; family Methylobacteriaceae; genus Microvirga; species Microvirga sp. TS319. Next base: position 2,478,695 of record NZ_JBGGGT010000002.1, read on the forward strand.
AACGCGTTCACCCGCAAGCCCTCGGCCGTGATCGGCACCTCGCCGGGCGCGATTGGCACCGCCATCGCCCAGCAGCACCCGCGACGCGTGCTCGGCTTCTGCAACTTGCCTCAGATGAACGCCCCGGAGGCCTCCATCCAGTTCAAGCCCGGCCTCGTCACCGATGCCGGCGAGGTCACCGACGAGTCGACGGAAACGTTCCTGCGGAATTACATGGCCGAGTTCCATCAGTTCATCGTGCGGGTCTACACCGCCCTGCCCCGAGATGCCTGACACCTTCACGAGGCATGCCTCGAGACCGATCCTCGGCGCGGCGCGATGCCGGCCTTCCGAGCGTCCGGCCCAGGTTCGACCCTGGTCAATTGTGAAGCCCGGACCTAAGCCTCTTCCGCATGAAGAAGGGAGAGGCGGTCGCATCGTCCCTTTCAATCCATGCCGCCTCGAGTGCGCGGTTCAGGCGGCTCACGATATCGCTTTGGGAAAATCGCCTCCTTGAGCCTCAAAACCTGTCGGTTTGTCTCAAGGGGGCTGTCGTCTTGCATCATGCGGGTGGGGTTGTCTGGTGGAACGCTGTCCTACCGCGATCAGGAGCTGACGCTCCACCGCAACGGCTTTCCCGAACAGGTCTGGATGGATCTCGACTGATGCGCTGGAGAGCGACCCGGAGGTCAAGCTGGAAATGTTCAAGGATGGCCGGGCCGTGAGTTACGGCGAGATGATCCTCACCGCTGATGAGGTCAACCCCGTCTTCCAGGCACTGACGGAACACGGGATGACCGTAAATGCCATCCACAACCACATGGTCGGCGAGGAACCACGGTTGTTCTTCATGCACTGGCGGGGCGTCGGCCGACCAAAAGAGCTCGCAACCGGTCTCCGCGCTGCCCTTGATGGAATGAATGTTCGCGAAAAGGGATAAAGGATCACCCCGACGCAGGTATTCTGCCTGGCCTGTCCGCACCCTCGCAGTGGCGGCAGCGCAATGGCGCCCCAAATCCGGAGCATGGTTTTCCGGGACCACAGGAGGATCCGTCATGTTATCGGCTTGCCGCGGTGCCTTCGCGCTCTTGGCCTTTCTCGCATTCACCGGATCAGGGTATGCCCAGCAGTCGCAGCAGGTCTTCCCGCTGCCCAAAGGCGCCTATCCGCACGACGTGGCGCCCGCTCCGGATGGCAAGGTCTGGTACTCCGCCCAGCGCAACGGCGCCCTCGGCATCCTCGATCCGAGCACAGGCCAGAGCCGCGAGATCAAGCTTGGGCCGAAATCGGCACCGCACGGCGTGATCCAAGGTCCCGATGGGGCAGCCTGGCTCACCGATGGCGGCCAGAACGCCATCGTGCGGGTCGATCCTCAGACCGAGAAAGTGACGGCCTGGAAGCTCCCCGACGACACCGGCTACACCAATCTGAACACCGCCGTGTTCGACAAGGACGGCATGCACTGGTTCACGGGGCAGAACGGGTTCTACGGCCGGCTGAACCCGCGGAGCGGCGAGTTGAAGGTCTGGAAGGCGCCGCGCGGCCGTGGCCCCTACGGCATCACCGCCACGCCGGAGGGAGACGTCTACTATGCCTCGCTCGCCGGCAACCATATCGCCCGCATCGACAGGGCCACGGGCGAGGCGACGGTGATCGAACCGCCCACGAAGGGCCAGGGCGCCCGCCGCGTGTGGTCCGACTCGAAAGGGCGCATCTGGGTCTCGGAGTGGAACGCCGGCCAACTCGGGCTGTACGATCCGAAGACGAATGCCTGGCGCGAATGGAAGCTGCCGGGTGACAAGCCACAGGCCTATGCGGTCTATGTCGATGACAGCGACATCGTCTGGGTGTCCGACTGGGCTGCCGACGCCATCCTGTCCTTCGATCCGGCCACCGAACAGTTCACGAGCTATCCGATGTCAGAGGCCGACGCCAACGTGCGTCAGATCCTCGGCCGCCCCAGCGAGGTCTGGCTGCCGGAATCGGGCGCCGACCGCCTGATGGTGATCCGCACGGCCCGGCATTCGCAGTGAACTGGGGTCTCGGTCCTCTGCCTGCCCTCCTGCTGGGGATCAGCGCCGCAGGGGCATGGGCTGACGGTGGTGATCCGGTGCGGGGCGAGAGGGTGTTCCAGTACTGCTATTCGTGCCACTCCGTGCAGCCGGGCGAAACGAACCTGCAAGGGCCGAACCTGCACGGGATCGTCGGCGGCAGGATCGCTTCGCAGGAAGGGTTTTCCTATTCCCCTGCCCTGCGCGCCTTCGCCCCACGGGAGGAGCGCTGGAGCGAGGATCTCTTGGACCTCTACCTGACTGCCCCGTACAAGCTCGTGCCGAAGACCAGCATGGCTTTCCCGGTATTGAGGCGTCGGATGAGCGCGCCGACCTGATCGCATACTTGCGGACGAAGGGCGGGCCGAATTGAGAATCACGAGTGCTGTTTCGCTGCATAGCCTGGAGGCCAGCGCCGGTGCAGGTCGCGAAGAAGCAGCCCCGCACAGCCGGCGATCACGAAGAGGATGACCCCGACCAGGAGCATGCACCGCCGACCGTACCGATCCGCGATGAGACCGGCGAACGGCGCGAAGATGGCGACGCTGAGCGAGGGAGCGGGTACGAGCAGCCGCACCAGCATCGCGGCATTTGGATCATCGGCGAACAGGCGCTTGAGCCCGGGGAGCGCGGGACTGATCGTGGCGTTGGCCATGGTCGTGAGGGACGCTGCCATCAGCAGCGCGATCGCGCGCGGGTCTCGCCAGATCCGTGTCTGTCTCGGGATGGGGGTGACGTCCATGGCATGCCTCTTGGTCGAAGTGACGATTCGAGGGACGGTACGACTTCAAGTCGAGTTGAGGTCAAGCATGGGAATGATGGACATCGGCGAGGTTGCCGCACGATCAGGCGTGCCGCCCTCGACGCTGCGCTACTACGAGGAGGTCGGCTTGATCCGGTCCATCGGCCGACATGGGCTGCGGCGGCAATTCGATGCCGATGTCCTCCTGAAGCTGTCTCTGATCGAATTCGGGAAGACGGCCGGCTTCTCCCTCACCGAGATCGCGGGCATGTTCGGGAAGGACTGCCGGCCCGACATTCCCCGGGAGCAGTTGCACGCCAAGGCGGATGACTTGCAGCGCCAGATGCTCGACCTGCGCGTGCTGCGGGATGCCCTTCCGGCGTAGCGGACCGAAGCCGATCCCGGCGCGAGCCGGCATTCGGCCACGGACCCTGCCCGTGACCATGGCCGGATCCGTCCGTGGCGTGGAACCGGAATCAGGGCCGCACATTGTCAGGGTCATCGGCTGAGCCAACTCGTCTCCAGCCAGGTTCATGCGGGCACGGGCGCCTCGTCCCTGCTCCAGGCAGCCCCGGCCCTTGGACATTCCGGCCCGGCCACACGCCACGACCCCGATCCACGCCCACAGCCGTGCAGGAGATTGCCCGATGTCCAAGACCGTCACATGCCTCTACCAGGACCAGCAGAAAGCCGCCGCCATCGTCAGCCGCCTGGAACAGGCCGGCCTCTCGCGCGGCGACATCGATGTCTACACGGACGCCTCCGACACCCTGATCGACGATCTGGTGGATGAGGGCGTGCCGCGCTCCGACGCCCATGCCTATGCCGAGGGCGTGCGTCGGGGGCGCGCGCTCGTGACGGTCGAATGCGACGACGACGCGGTCGACCGGGTGGTCGGCATCCTGGACGGCGAGGGGGTGCTCGACCTCGACGAGCAGCAGACCTCCTGGCGCGCGGACGGGTGGCAGGGCCATGACGCGTCCGCATCGGGCGGTGTTGCCGGCATGGGTTCCGCTTCATCCGACGTGGCCAGCGATCTCGCCGGATCCGGCCGCACGACCCGCGCCCGCGCCGATGCGGCTGACGTCGGTGGGAGCGACCAGGTGATCCCGATTGCCGAGGAGGAGCTGCATGTCGGCAAGCGCGAGGTCGGCCATGGCCGGGTGCGCATCCAGTCCCGCGTGGTGGAGCGCCCCGTGCAGGAGCAGGTCACCCTGCGTGAGGAGCGGGTGGACGTGGAGCGGCGTCCGGCGTCCGGCACGACGCAAGCCGGCACCATCAGCGGCGATCCGTTCCAGGAGCGCACCATCGAGGTGGAGGAACGTCGTGAAGAGCCAGTGGTCTCCAAGGAGGCGCGTGTGACCGAAGAGGTGGTGGTGCGCAAGGACGTGGAGGAGCGGACCGAAACCGTCTCCGACACCGTGCGCAAGACCGAGGTCGACATCGAGGACGAGCGCCGCAGCCAGGGCACCGGCACCACCGGCCCGACCGACCGCAAGCGGTAAGCCTTGCACCCGAAGCCCGGCTCCGATGCCGGGCTTCGCCCTTCCCTTCGTCCTTGAAGCGGGTGGTCACGACCCCTCGCCTGCCTGCTCGTCGGGATCGGCGCGCGCAACCACGGCCCGCTGCTTGCGCCGGCTCACCGGCACCTCGACCTCTTCGGTGGAGATCTGGCGGCGGATGTGCAACTCCTCTTTCAGCACCAGCCGCTTCTCGACGACGAGCACCTCCTCAACCACTGGCACGATAGTCACGTCGCCCTCGGTCCTGATCCCGGGCACGGTGTCGACCATCCTGTCGACGGGCACACGGGTGACCTCCACGGTCTCCCGCTGCACGCCCGCATGAGCCAGCTCCTCGACGGTGTCGGTGACCGTCCGCACGCGCACCCGCCCGGTCACGACCTGCCGCTTGCCGACGGACACGGTCTCCTCGGCGAGCGGGATGACCTCCTGCAATTGGGCATGAGGATCGCCCCTCAAGGTGTCGTCCGGGAGCCGGACAGGCATGAAACCGTCACAATAGATGGTAGGTCCAAGAGGCTCACACCTGGCGAGCGAGAACGCATCATTGGGATATATGAGGAGGGCTTCCAGGCCTGTGCCTTCAGCAATGCGGTTCTTGATATGGCTGGGCTGATACCTGAACAGAGCGCGAAGCAGGCTGCCGAAGTGGTTCTTGCGCTCAGTGTTCTACAGGCGGATTGCGCGCGATCCCCTTTATGGAACAACGAACAAACCCCTTACTGTTGAGTTTGTAGCCATCTGGTGATGGGAGAGAACGGTGCCTCGGTTCTATTTCGACGTGCGGGAGGGAACAAGCTTCACCCCTGATGAAGAAGGCCTTGAGTTCGCGAGTCTCGACGGGGCCGAACGCGAGGCGGCGACCGCAGCCGCGGAGATCGGCCGGGACCGGCTGCCGAAGGGTGACGCCCGGGACGTCACGGTGGAGCTCAAGAACGAGCATCACCAGCGGGTGCTGACCGTGACGGTGACGATGGGGATCCACCGGGTTGAGCCAGAACCGAAGCCACCGCGCACGTGAGAAGAGTGTCCGCGAATTGCGCTGAACCCCTTTTATGGAATGGCCAACAATACGTCGCTTCTCAGCCTTCTAACGGGATTACGGTGCGCTCACTCCGGCGCTGGGGATGCTAGAGGCTTGTCCTTCTCGACAACATATGTGATCGCGAGCCGTAGCGGCTTCTCGACATTGCGCACGCCATGCGGGACCGCAGGTGGAATTTGAAAACTTTCTGCGGGCTTGAGCTTTTTATCGGGCTGGCCTTGAACGAAAAGCTCTCCCTCACCCTCTAGCACGAAGGCTGACTCAACGCCTGGATGAGTATGCCGGGCCACGGTTGCCCCTGCGGCAATCTCCGCCAGGACCAGGATGGTGGCATACTTAGGATCAGGGAATTCGGTCTTGCTCAGGACAGTTCGTGTGACCCCGCCCGTTGTGGCCCCCTGAGTTTGAGCCTCGGCATTAAATCCGGCTAGACCGACAGCAGCACAGATGGCGCAGGCGCCAAAGCGTCTCCTCGACAACATGACGGATCCTCCCGATGGCGGGAGGAGATTTTACCACATTACTTCGCTCCGCGCGCGTGCCCCCGAATTTCGCGGAACGGGAATTACGGAACCATGGCAAAGGCGAACTATGCTGCCTCAGAACAGATTGAGTCCGGTTTGGTTCAAACTGAGCCGTTGGGCCTGGCCTATTGAAGGTCAGCTTACTCTATGGATACGGAAGCTCGACTTGCGTCTGCCCCGTGCCAAAAGGTGACATTCCAGCCCCCGACGCCGGCTGATGCAGGATACTCTTCTGCTCCGATCGCGCCAGCGTCGCCCTATCCATCGTGGACTGGATGACTTTCGCGGAAGGCTGTTCGTGGAACGACTGAGCGACACGGCGATGCTCAAGGAAGCATCTATGTCGCTGACTTTCTAGCTCTATCGGTCTCTCTTAGCCGAGAGCCGATACGATCTCGCTGGTATCGTAGTAGAAGGGCGTCGCCTCAATCAGGCGCTCGTCCTGAAACCGTAAGACCTCCGCGAAAGGCTGCCTGATGGTCATTCCGCTGGTGCGGCACGTCAGGCAGAGGGTACAGGTCATAAACACGGTGTCAGCCTCCCGTGCCGCGGTCAGGCCCTCAACCCTCATATCGCTCCAAACCTCCCGCATTCTGCGAAAGAGGGCTCCAGCGCCTTCCAGACCCTTCCAGTCACCGGGATAGGGCAAAGACAATGGCTCGTGCACCACCACATCCGGATGGAAGGCCTCGGCCAGAGCCGCCACATCATCCGCCCCTGACCGGATGAATTTCATCTCGACCTCAAACATGCGCTCAAGAAGCTGCATGGCGGTCAGCCGGATCCGGGAATTCTCGTTCATCATCATCCTCGCTCATGGGCTGGTGTGGCCAGCTCCGGTTTAGGGAGAGAGGAGGCTTAGAAAGAGAATTCGGAGAGCAACACCCGTTTTCTGCTGGACGGACCAAGAGCCCTATTCCGGCTGCCCTTCGTGCTGGCCTTTAAGCCTCTTCACGAACGCCGCGATGATGTCCCCCGTCCTTCGGGCGAAGTCATCGATGACCGCCTGTTCTTCGGGTGTGTAACAGGCCATCAGTGCTTCCGTCTTCTCACCGAGTTCGCGGAAGAGGCGCTTAATCTCGGCCAAGCGCTCGGGCAGAATGACGATCACCGTTTTACGTCGGTCTCGGTCATCGGCGGCACGGCGCACGAAGCCTTTCTTTTCCAACCTGTCGACGACGCCCGTGATGGCTCCGGTCGTAAGGCCGCTCGCCTCTGCCAGCTTTCCCGCGGTCATTGGACCGTTCTGAAGGAGAATGTCGAGGCATTTGTGGTCAGTGATGTTCAAGCCGAGATGATCGGCGATGGCCTGGTGCAGAAAGATCGTCCGAGCGCTCAGCTCTCTCCAAACATCCGTTTTCACGCGCTCGATTGACATTGCCCACCAGAGTCTCTTATCAAAAATATATCTTAGCATTTAAGATATCAAGTTTGTGAGTGAAAGTACCATGCACCCGACGACCAAGCAAACCGCGATCGAGGCTGAGGACGAGGCAGCCATCCGCAGTTTGGCTGATAGCCTCGTCACGGCCTGGAATGCTGGAGACGGCATCGCGTATGGCCGTGCGTTTACGGTTGATTGCGACTATGTCACATTCAACGGGCAGCACGTTCACGGTCGCGAGGCTGTAGCAGCCAGCCATCAAGCGCTGTTCGATACGCATCTTCACGGCTCGAAACTGATTTTCGAGAGCCTCCACATGCGCCCGCTCGGCGACGGCACGGTCCTTGTCCACGGTATCGGCAACAGCCTCCTCAAAGGCCAGAGAAAGCTCCGCAAGTCGCGCCGCTCCATTCAAACCTTCGTCGCAGTGCGCACGGAGACCGGGTGGCTATTCACGGCATTCCACAACACGCGCATTTTCAAGATCACACCGTTTCGCGCATTGCTGATGTTGCTCGGCCTCTGAAAGCTGGGAGCGGAGCCGATGTGAGCGTCTTAGATCGGCATCTCAAAAAGCCGGCGCGAATGTCCTCTCCTAGCGCACTCGTTTCGCGGAACGGGAATTGTGGAGCATGGCACTTTGTAATCAGAACGTCCCTGCGGCCAGTAAGCCGGCCGGTGAATGTCCGCAGCGGGTCAGGAACCGAGATTCTCTGCGTTTTTGGAAGGTCCGGTTCGATAAGGATTGCTGCCTTCGAGCTTAGGTCTCAGGCGTGCCGATTGCGTTGACAAAGTCGGCCTCCATGCGGGCTCGGGCAGCGATGCAGCTTGCCTTGTTGAGGTTAGGACTGTGGTGAGGTGTATCCTTCGAGCCTTCTCAGGCTCCCTGGATCATCTGAGGCGCTGGTGAAGTGATCAGCTTGGCGAGCTTTCTCAGGTTCTGGGCGGTTGCCGCTAGCAGGAACTCATCCTGAGCCCCGCACGGACCCCGCAGCCGCAGACGGCCCATCTTCAGGATCCGCTTGAGATGGGCAAACAGCATCTCGATCCGCTTGCGGCCTTGGCGCGACCGCTCATAGGCCGGCGTGCCGGCTAACGAGCGTGCGACCTCCCGGGCATGCTCATAGATGCTGCGCGGGATCTTGCGCGTCGGCGTGTTGGGACAGCACTTCTCCTTGAGATGACAAGGAGCACAATCGAACGTGCTGCCCCGGTAGATGCGAGCCGTGCCCTCGTTCACAATCCGGCCGCTGGTCGTCAGCGTCTTGCCCTCAGGACAGGTGTAGGCGTCCGTTTCCGGATCATACCTGAAGTCTGATCGTGAGAAGGTGCCGTCCTGGCGCTCGGACTTGTCGATGACCGGAACATGCGGCTCGATCTTCTGTTCGTCTACGAGCCAGTGCAGCATCTCGGCCGAGCCATAGGCGCTGTCAGCCGCCAGCCGCTCGGGCTTGAGGCCGAAGCGCTCAGCCGTGCGCTCCAGCATGGTGCGGGCAGCCCCCACCTCGGCCTGCCGCACGGCACGGCTGGCTTCGACATCCACAATCACGGCTGACTTGAGGTCGATGAGGTAGTTGTCGGCATAGGCAAAGAACGCTGGTCCACGCAGCGCCCCGGTCCACTGAGCCGCTGGATCAGAGGGCGAGATGAACTTCGGTTCAACGTCAGTCGCGGCACCCCAGGCGGCCTCGTCGAGCGTGGCGAGATATTCGCGCACCGCCCGTGGAGCGTCCGGAGGGTGATCCTGCGCTTGCCAATCTGATCCGGGCAGAGAGCGCTGCTTGTTGGCATCAGCCTGGATCAGGCTGGCATCGACCGCAAAGCCTTCGCCACTCACCAGCCCCTCATCCAGGCAGCGCTGCACCACGGCCTCGAACAGGTAACGGAACAGATCGCTCTCACGGAAGCGCCCGTGCCGGTTCTTGGAGAAGGTGGAGTGGTCCGGCACCTTCCCCTCCAGGCCGAGGCGGCAGAACCAGCGATACGCCAGGTTGAGATGCACCTCCTCGCATAGGCGCCGCTCGGAGCGGATGCCCAGGCAGTAGCCGATCAGCAGCATGCGGATCATCAGCTCGGGATCGATGGAGGGCCGTCCCATGGAGCTATAGAAGCTCGCCAGATGCTGGCGCAGCCCGGAGCAGTCGACAAAGCGGTCGATGCGCCGCAGCAGGTGATCGGGCGGGACGTGATCCTCGAGCCGGAACTCATAGAACAGGCTCTCCTGCATCACGAGACGCTCGCCCATCATGGCCCGATCCTCCTGCCGAGAATGCCCGATCAGGGAATCACGATCCGCCGCCAATCACGAGGACTTTTTCAACGAAATCTGCCAGAAGCGGACCATAGCGCCAGCTCTTGATCCGGATCTTGCAGGCAGGAAATTCAGGGCGAAGCATGCCGGAGAAGGAATACTAAGGCTCAGCCAACTCTTCCATAAGTGCCTTGGCGGCGCAGAGGTCCGGCGTGTCGAGACCCTCCGTGAACCACCCGTAAATGAGGGCAAGAAGACGTCGCGCTTCGGCCCCCCGACCGTGGTCCCGCCAAAGCCGCGCCAGACTCAGAGCGGCACGCAGCTCGAACGACTTCGCACCTTGGCTATGTGCAACGTTGAGCGCGCCTTGCAAATATGCCTCGACCTCGTCTGGCGGAGCGCCCTGAGCGCGCCGCAGTTCGCCATCAATGCGAGCGAGTTCCGCCGCCCACATGTGTTCATCGTTGCGCGCCGCGAGGTCCTTTGCTTCGGTCAGGGCAGCCAAGCCCTCGTCGCCTCGCCCCAGTTGAAGGTACGTCGTTGCCAGCATGCACAAATACCGAACCTGGTACCAACTGGCTCCGAGCCTATTCCGATCGATGAGACTCTGGCGCATGAGCGCCAAGCCATCCTCAACCGCGTCCTCCTGTGCCACGGCCCAGCCCCGCAGGATGAGGCCGCTCAACCGCCAATAGTTCAAACTGTGTTGATCGGCGAGCTCGATGACGGCGTCCGCGTGCGTATGGACCGCCGTCACGTCACCCATCAGCTCGGCAGGTCCGGCTCCGCCGTAGACCATGACGTGCCCGGTGAGGTTCGTCTGGTTCAGCTCCGCGGCGTACTCGAACGCCGCGCGACCCATGCTCTGGGCCTGCTCCGGATAGCCCAGGATCCAAAGCACAATGGCTAGGTAGGGTAACGCAGAGGCTTTAGGATCGTGAACATAATGCACGGGCGGGGGGCGATGCGCGTCGGGCTCATAGCGGCGCAAGATCGTCTCGAACTCGCAGCGGGCCTTGACAAATGCCCCTGCATGCATGGCGGTGAGAGCGGCCAGCCGGTGCGCAGCCAACTCAAGTGCGATGTCCCCGGTCCGCTCGGCGACGCGTTCCGCCTCAGCGGTCAGGCTTTGCATGGCGCCGTAGTCACCTCTCACGAAATGAAAGACAAACTTGCCGCTGAGCGCAGCGAACAAGGCATCGGTGTCGTCAAGTTCATAGCAAAGCGCATGAGCCCTGGTGAACGCCGTGCCAAGCTGCGACGCGGTGTAGCCATGGATGGCGATCAGTGGACCTCCGATGGCTGTCTGGAGGGCGAGTTCCTGGCGATCCCGCTCCGGCCCCTCTGGACAGGACTTCAATGCCTCTAGCCCTCTTGTGAGATGGCTGATCGCTTCGAGATTGGCGGATCGCCCCGCGGCAGTCCGGCCGGCCCGCAGCCAGTAGCCGACCGCCCGGCTCGCCAACCCCGCCTCCGTGAGATGCAGCGCGATTGTCTCCGGCTCCACCTCAGCAACGGCAGGATAATGCTCTTCAAGAGCAGCGGCGATGCGCGCATGGATCTGCTGCCGCTTGCTCCTCAAGAGGCTCTCGTGCGCGATGTCCTGCACCAGCGCGTGTTTGAAGCTGTAACTAACCTCCGGCGGTACACCACGCCGGAACACGAGCTCCGCCTCCAACAGCTCGTTGAGAGCACGTTGAAGGGCGTCCTCTTCGAGCCGAGTGACCACTTTCAGGAGGTCGTGGCCGAACTCGCGCCCGATGCAGGCTGCGATCTGGGCGACTTCCTTGACCGGGGCCAACCGGTCAAGGCGGGCCATGAGCGAGTCCTGGAGGGTCGTCGGGATCGCCAGCGGCGGCAAGGGTCCCGTCAGCTCGTAGTGACTGCCTCGGTCCTCGAGCAGCCCGGATTCGAGCACCGCTTTGGTGAGCTCCTCGACGAACAACGGCACGCCATCGGTCTTGGCCAGAATCTGCTCAAGGACCTCCTGCGGAAGCAGCTTGCCTCCGGTCATCCGGTCGACCACGGCAGCGCCTTGCCGACGCCCCAGCCGGCTCAGAAAGAGTGCTGTCACGTGTCCGTGCCCCGTCCAGCGGGGAACGAACTCGGGGCGGAAGGTGACGATCATGAGGACCCGGAGCCCCTGCACCTCGTCAACGGCTCGGTCGAGCAGTTCGAGCGTGGTGGGATCGGCCCAGTGGACGTCCTCGTAGATGGCGAGCACTGGCTGCCTTGCCGCCAAGCCTTTTACTTGCTCCAGAAGAGCCTGAAACGTTCGCTCCTTCTTCTGGTGCGGGCTGAGTTCCAGTGGCCCGTAGCGCTGGCCCATCGGGATCGCCAACAGATCCGCGATAAGCGGTGCGCTCGCCTGTACGTCGTCGGTCCCCAGAGCAAGCATTGCTTCGAGCTTGTCGAGCTGCACGGCGTGAGGATCCTCCCGCCGAATTCCCGCTGCCCGTTCAAGGAGCCCAACGACAGGGTACAGGGTGCTGTTGGTGTGGAACGGTGAACAGAAATGGTTCAGGGAAGTGTGCGGCGCGCCTGCAAGCTGGTCGCGCAGGGCGCGCACGAGACGAGACTTGCCGATACCCGGTTCTCCGCCGAGCAGGACAATCTGGCCCTCGCCCTCCTTCGCCTGCTGCCAGCGGTCCACCAGAAGGGCGAGTTCCTGGTCACGCCCGACCAGCGCCGTCGTCGACGCTCCGTGCTGGGCCTCGAACCGGCTCTCGGCCGTTCCCTCGCCGACGACGTGCCACGCCCGCACGGGTCCAGGAAAACCCTTGAGGTGGATCGTACCGAGATCGCGGTACACAAAGGCTTCTCCGAGTAGGCGCCGCGTCGCCTCGGCAATCACGACGCTGCCGGGCTCGGCGAGCCCTTGCAGCCGGGCGGCCAAGTTCGGAGTCTCCCCGATGACCGCCCGCTCGCGGGCTTCTCCTTCACCAATCAGTTCGCCGACAACAACCAGACCGGTGGCGATGCCGACGCGAGCGGCCAGCGCTGCACCCCCCCGCTCTCTAAGACCCGCGACGGCTTCGGTCACCCGAAGCCCCGCGCGAACGGCCCGCTCCGCCTCATCCTCATGCGCACACGGCCAGCCAAAGTACGCCAGGACGCCGTCGCCCAGAAGCTTCGCGACATGGCCCTCGAACCGCGTGATCTCGCCCGCCACAGTGTTCTGGTAGCCCTGGATGAGGTCACGCAGCTCCTCAGGGTCGCGCCCTGATGCGAGCGCGGTTGAGCCGACCAGATCAACGAACATCACCGTGAGCTGCCGCCGCTCGGCCTCGGACGGTGTTGCCGGTCTCGTCTGGCCAGCCGACGCACGAACCTCGACAGGGACGGGAGCCGCCGATGGGCCGAGTGCCTGGATCGCCTTCAGCACCATCTTACGCGGGCCGAGAGGCAAGCCGAGTTCCCGCAGATCGGCTTCGGTCAGCTCCGGCAGGACCTCGGGCGTGATTTCGGCGTCCTGGAAGGCCTGTGCGTAGCGCTCCAGGCCAAGACTACGAAGCCATTCCGCGACATCCACGCGAAGTCCCTCGCAAGGCGTCAGGCGACGATTGCCGCCAGCTTAGTTGAAGGTGTGCAACCTCAGCTTCAGCGAGCCGTCGGCCTGACGCTCGAATACGTGGGTGGCGAGGCCGCCGGCGGTTTGGGGAGCCCCATCAGCGCCCTTGCCCGTGGCGTTCCAGTGGGCCGTGCTGTAGGCGACCTTGTCATCGCCACCCGCATCTATGATTGTTAGATTGTGATCGGTGAATCCGCTCGAAAACAGCCCAGCGAAGAAGTTCTCGATCGCTGCCGGACCTGATATGACTTCGTGGGTCGGCGGCAGCACTTTGGCGTTAGGGGCATAGGCGGAGGCGACCGCCTTTGCGTCAGCCTTATTGAACGCCGAATCCCAGGCTGAGTAAGCCGCAGAGATTTCGGTTCGGATGTCGAGACTGGACGAGGGGGCTAGGTCTGTCATGGATCCCTCCCTCAAGTTGTCCTTCGTGATCGCTTGATCATACTACGGGCCGAGCGGTGTGGGAAATCCGGAAGCATGCAAGGTAGCCAAGGCGGTATACAATCCCGGGTCCAGGAACCTGAGTGGGGACACTCGAGCCTGAAGTTCTCCTAAGGGTCAAGCTGAGTCAGAGGGGAGGCGGTGCGAAGATCTGCTCACACCGCCAATGCGGAAATTGTTGAGCCACAGTCAGACCACCCCGAATAGGCGCCGTCACTATCAGCCGTTTGTTACTTCCTCAGGCCGTGAACGGCCGGGCTCAGCGAGGGGCTCATTGATCATCGCTTGTCTCTACCGGGACTGGACTGCGCCGCTCCGCTGACCAGCGCCCTGCGCATCCGCGCTCGGGGAACGCCCATGTCCCGCCGCCCTGCCGTTCCGCAAGCCGTCCCTCGGCGCTTACCGTTAGCCCCAAAGCTCCAATGCTTGCCTCGACGCGGCCCTGGTCCCCAACCGTGCCTTCGGCGGTGAAGAAGCCCCGGTCGCCCACATGGCTGATCTCTCCATTGCGGACGAACACCTCAACATCATGACGATCACAATCACCCTGGTCCGGGATGAACGAGACCGCCCAAAGGCCATCGTAGGGGCTGCGCGCCAACGCCGGACCTCCCGCTCCAAGCAGGGCCAAGACCACAAGCGCCGCAACCTTCGGAGGTGCTTCCGATAAGGTCATGGGTTCCCTCAGCGTTTCTGCGCCCCAGTGGCTCAACAAGGCCAGGTTGTGGGCTACCGTCCGATATCTGGACTATGCTTGTGGCGTCTTCGCGGCACTCTAAGTTCCCGGCCAAGGGGCCGGAAGGTCGCTGAGGGTCAAAGTGCAACCTAGAGCAGATCAAATGAAGGTCCGCTCAGCGCGTGATCACAGAACTTGGGACAAGGTCAGCCCAGTGCCAGAGCGAGACCTCCCCGAGCGTACGATTCCGCGCTTCGGCCAACGAGAGGACACCGAGAGGTGTGCAGTGGGCCAGCCCTGCGTCTTGCAGCCTGCCTGAATCAATAAGCGTGATAAGTCAGCCCTCACTAAGACGCGAAGCGCCACGCAAAGCCGCGCTTCACCGCGTGTTCTTTCGCCCGAAGACCAAGTCAGGTGGTGCTGAGATCGTAGGTAGGGCGTAACCAGTCAGGTTCGCCACTCCGCCCTCCTCGGCAAAGCTGTCCAGGCGTAGGCTCCTAACGAAGGGGCAGGAAAGGTGCGGGAATATGTTGGTAGTGAGCTAAGTAGCCCATTTGGATGCAACTGCCTCGGCCAACCGGAATGCAGCTTGAACAGAAGCCTGACTCGCTTCCAAAACGGTCGCGACCTCGTCGGGAAGGTTTGCGGAATTGAGAGTCGATCTCGGCGCCCCTGCCTTAGTGGCGGCTGAGCAGCGGAACCGCGGTCCAGGAGATCTCGGCGCTGAGGCGCATCACTTCGGAGAGCATCGCTAGCTCACCCCACGGCTCGTCTTCCACGAAAGCCATCCTTATCCCCGAGATTTATCGCTAGGGCGGAACCGGTGCACGCGCCCGTTGTCGTTTAGGTCTTCCAATCTACGCGTCGCCTCCGCCGACGTTAGCTTGAACCGTCGACGCAGCACGCTCCCGATCGCGGCATACTCGTTCTTAAGGTTGGTCGCAAAGATCCCAGGATCGTCACTGCCGACGCAAACGGTCGGGCGATTCGTGATATCGGGTCCGCAGAACCCAAGCCAACGGAAGAGATGGTGCTCGGCCATTTCGTCGTAGAAGCTGATACGAAGATTACTCGTCGGCAGGGTTTCGAGGGCCACCCCGCGGCTGTTGACTAGCCCAAGGACGTGGTTCTGCAACGCAGCGACGGCGTCGGGGGAGATCCATGATGCATCGATGTCGACGAGTTCTCCGGCACGCGCTGGGTCCAAGGCATGACGCTTGCTGAAGAGTTCGTAAGCGGCGCCTGACTGGCCGACCTTGTCTGCAATGAGGCGCAGCTCAACGGCCTCCGCCTTGTCAATCGCTGTCTCTGACAGAAACTGCGCCTCTCGTGCCACGGATTCCGCCGTCGGCGCCACTCCAAGTCTCTGAAGACTTCGCTCGATGACCCTCACCTTCAATGCGTCTAGGAGGCGCAACTCCCAGGCCCTATAGAGGAGATCGGGGCTCCGCTCCTGCCCGTATAGCGCTTCCGAGTGGACGGCGATCAGGCTCTCGAGGCGCAGCATGTCGCCGGCGAAGCCACTGACCGCGGCCAGCGAACGGTGCGCGAAGACTGCATCATCAAGGATGTCAGCCTGGCTCAGGACAGAGCGCGGGGCCGTCCGAGTTAGCCATAGCATGGGATCGATACCAAGCGCTGTCGCATGACCGATCCGATCCCCAGAGCGAAGATCGAGGAAGATGAGCGCCTCCGCGACTGCCCGGATGCCCGACAGAAGGTGCCGGAAATCCTCGCCAGCATGGAACGTCGCCCGGGGAATGCCGGCTCTGCGGGCAAGGCGAAACGCGGGGGCGAACGCCTCTGGTGGCGCGTGCAGCTCGTTGGAAGCACCGTCGACGCCCTGGAGGAGAGCACGCACCGTCGCGCTCCCCTCCACGAGGGCTTGCAGGGTGCGTGCCTGCTCATCGAGCGTGGCGCGCAGGTCGCTGTCGCGACAACGCCGGTCGCGATCGTTCGCTGCCGTGGGCGGCCGCTTGATGAAGTGCGCTACCAGGGAAAACTCGGCATCCGGGCGCCCGACCGAGCCGCAGGGTTCGGTGCTGCAGACGCGCCCGAAAAGACAGGGCGGTGGCATGCCTTCGAGGTTCCGCGTCCTCCTCACCGACTTACATCCCCGGAAGTCTAAATAGCCGTCCACGATGGTCGCAATGAGCTCGCGCGTCTTGTTCGCGCTGGACTTAGGCGCAAAGCGGCCTTCCAGATGCGCTAACGTGTCGAAGGGCTCATTGATATTAAGCTGACGAAAGCGGGCGCTGTAGCGCCGCTCAATCCGCTCGCGCGTGCCGAGAAGGGTGTACTTCTGGAACTGGTCAAAGCCTGCCTCGTCGACCTGCTGGACGGCCAAGCGTGATATCTGGTTTAGTACGAGAAAGTTGAAATAGAGCCCAAGCCCGATCGCTTCTTGGCTAGAACCGCGCCGAAGCGCGGAGAGGCAGGCATAGAGAAAGCCGGCCTCCTCAACGATGGGTCGGTAAAGCGGGCCCGCGAACAACGCGCGTGCCGGATGCACGCCTAGGCCAGGCCCGCACGGACGGCGCCAGTCGATATCCGAGCGATTAAACTCGGCAGCATTGAGCAGGGCGGAAATCCCGAATGTTGGCAAGCCGTCCTCGGCCTTGCCTGCGAGATTAGGGTCAAGCTCCCCGACGAGGTGCCGGCGTACGCGTCGAACGGCACGGAGGCGCTGATACAGGCCGAATGGATTCAACCCAGGTTCCAGCTGCTCGTAAAGCTCGGCCGAGGGTTCCGGATTTTTCGCTTGGGCATCCTTCAGCTCGGCATAGAACGCTACCGGCGCGCCGGATGCATCCGGCCAGATCACATCGAGCTCGGTCGAACCATTGAGATGCATGTGGAGCTCGTTGAGCCCCTTGCGGGCAACAAGATCGTCGAGACCCGGGTCCGCAGCTCCAACTAGTGCCGTTTCGCCAATCTCGTTAGAGAGGAATGGTCGCGGATCGGCTCCGGGCGGGGGGCCACGCCCTTCTTCGACCAAGAATGCGACGATGACGGCGAGCGGCGAAAGGAAAGGTAAGAGTTCGTGCCACTCGCCGAAGAGCTCGTAGCGCACAACTACCCGCCCGTCGCGCCGCTCTAAATAGCGTTCGGCGAGGCTGCGTAGCACGATCCCAGGCAGATCACCCACATGCCGAGCAGCGCCAAGGCGATGCTCGAGGTAGCCCTTATAAAAGTGGTCCGGACGTCTGACATCCGTCCTCCGCTCGGCTATGAAGATGCGGCGGCGTGTCCCCTCTATCGTCGGGATCTCGCCCCGGCCGAGCAGGCTCAGGCCGTGGCTATCGCTGAAGGCACGGCGATAGATAAGAGAAGCCATCGGGGTCAGAGATCCGAGCCATCACGGGAAGAACGATGCTGCTCGCTACGCCCCTTGTTGGTCGCTGCAGAGGTGGAGGCTTCCTGTGCCTCCGGCATTGTCTTCAATCCCAGTTCTGTTCCGAGCCTCCGGAGAGTTTTGTCAAGCTCGACACCGGCTCCGACGAGTTGCTTCTTCTTGGATCGAGGTAGGCCCTGGAGCTGCAAGGAGTTCAATACGAAGTAGAGACCATCGAATGTCGCCTCCTTTCCATTGTGGCTGAATTTTACCTCGTACTGTGGCTCCCGGCCGATTGCCGCGGCCACAGCTTTCATGTAGCGACTAAAAACCTCCGCTGTTGCGTTCTCGCGGTCAACTTTTCCTACGATATCGGCCTCGGTTCGGGCGAGGAAATATCCCCAGAGCGGGCATGAGAAGATCACTTGAAAGAAGCGGAGGTTGGGATCGTTACTCTCGGTAGTAGTTCCATCGATCTCGTTCAGCAATTGTAGGAACGGAATGCTACTTTCGATCGGATTATCGATCACCTTCGCCCTTAATGCGTATCCAGCCGCACGAAGCGCTTCGACCCCCACCGCGTGCAGGAAAGCTACGATGGACCGGTGCATCAGCACACCTAAGTAGCGGGTGCGCGTGTGAGTCAGTCGCGACACGATGCCGTCAAACGCATATGTGAAACGCGTCCATGCGCGGGCAAGGGTGAGGGGCGCGAGCGTAATCGGGTGTCCGTCCCTCTTTATCGCTTCAATCCAATGCGAAAGGACGTCTGCAAGAGCAGACACCTCGTCCGGCCCCTCGGCTCCATCGTCACTGATATCATCGCTTGGTTGACCCGCCTCATTTTCATCCTCGACCGTCCCAGCCTCGGACCAGACACCCGGGGTCGGATAGCTTCTCAGTTCCGACAAGGTCATAATCAGACCCCGAATGCGGCTCACACGATCGCTGGAATCAGCAGTCGAACCGTCTTCCAATAGCTCGGCCACTGCCGCAATAAGGCGCAGGATCGAGTAGACACCGTTCTCGGCTCCCTGCCCGCTGACAGGACGCAGAGCCGGCATCATGGCGGCAGCCTGTGCATCCCCATCGAGCCCGGCCCGCAGAGTGTCCAATGTATTGGCAAACGTCGCGATAAAGCCAGCTTCCCGTCCCCGCTTGGACGAATACGACCAATCAGCCTTGATGAGCGCTTCATGATAACCGCGCAACGGAGGAGGAAGGGCAGCAAGAAGATCTGCCCGCTTCGTTTCGTCCCCATTCGCGACTACGCTTCGAAACACGTCACGCTTAAAGTCCCCCCCTGGTATACCGTACAGATCCAACGCCACCACATCAGCCTCGCGCAGACGCGACACCCCTGGCACGCTGGCGCCACTAAGGCGGATGGTACGATTGATCTGGCGACCCCGTCCTGCATCCCAGGCGGCAAGTCGGCTGACGAACTCAGTTGTGCGCTCGGTGCTTGCGGCATTGAGATGCTCCATCAGAACCCGAAGGTCAGGCTCGTCCTCTTTCTCCGATCGCCTCCCCAACGACTTGAGGCGAGCAGGCGCGATCTCGCCACGGTCTAGCTTTTCCCGTATGACGCAGATCCGCAGCCAGTAACCAATGGTGGCGTGAAAATTGTCGCGGAACAGCTCGACCAATCGAGCTGCGATCCGGATGCTCACAAGGTCCTTGGTATCGTCCACACCGCCTGGGTGAAAGCGCGAAATCGTCAACCATAACCCTTTGTCTGTCATCCACTGGCTGAGCGCGCCCAGAACGTGGCTGGGGTTTGGATCATCGAGATCGTACTCGGCCAAATCAAGGCTCATCATCCCCGCCGATGCGACATGACCGAGGGCATCGCGAGCCCGCCGCTGTGCCGCCTTGCCGAGTTTATCCCCTTGGGGAGCCCTGTCATCGCGCGAGAGGTCCCAAGCGCCGGCAATAGCCTGCAGTCCGCTGCGCAGTGGCAGCCGGAGCAATGTGTTCCAGATCAGGTCACGATCACCTGCGGCCTGGATCCCAAGGAGATCATTGGCATACCGCCGCCGGAGTTGCTCTTGCGTTATCAGTATGTCCGGATTCGCGCGCGATGAGCGGAATGCAATTCCAGGCGATTTGGCATAATGCAGAAGCGGCGGCAGTGCCACCCGGTTCTCCGGGCGCACAATCTTGACGAGGTATTGGTCTTGAAGGAGGTCGACCATGCCGACGAGTTGATCGGCATAGGAGCTCGGCTCAGTCACCTTCTGCTCGACCTCGAAAAACTCGCGGGTGATCTGCTTCCACTGCTGCTGCCGCACGAGGAGGGTGTAGAGCCTCAGATCCCCGGCGAGCAGCAATTTCAGGCGGGGCGTCGCAAAGTATTTCCGCAGCGCCTCGAGGACGGGCCAGCCCCGGTCAAAGGAGGTGTCGACATCGTCGATTGCGAGTACGAAGGCGTCCGTACCGATGAACTTGCGGGCTTTCTCTACGTAGAGGTGGAACGCCCTTTCGAATTCACCGGCGCTACGCGCCTTATCAAGGCCTCGTTCCAATACATAGTCGGCGTCCGCCCAGTCCTTACCATAGAGCGCGCTGTCGCCGATCCCGTCAAGCAGGGTCAGGCCGGCTGCCAAATCGTGCAGTGTACGCTTGAAATCCTCGTACTCACCCTTCTTTCCTTCCCCCTCAAAGCGGTAGGCCCGATCAACTGCGACCTTAATCTTCTCGATTACGATGATGACGATGTTCTGCTTGGTCTCGATGAGCGTCGGGTCGACAATACCCAGACTGTAGAGGGAAGCAACCTTGTCCTCCGTTGTGCCCTCCGGCATGTACGGCAGATAGGCTGATCGCCCTGCCTCAAGTAGCCGGAGGACCTCGGTCAGGAATGTCGTCTTGCCGTCGCCGCGGCGAGCGCTAACCAAGATAGCGTCATGGCGGCGATGAGATATCACGTCTAGTGCTAAGGGGCGTCGCCGCTGTAGGTTGTCGCGCTCGGCCTCACCGTCAGGCTTGACGGAGAGTTTGCGAATGACTTGGCTTAGGGCTTCTTGGCGGATAGTTCCCCCAACTGGACCGCTCCCTCCACCTGCCCCCTGCTGCGCGGGTCCGTCCCAGTCCAGATCAATCTCGATCGTCGCCATCGACGCGTCCCCCTCTTTAGATTTGGCCGAAATTCTGTACCAGATTCCGTGACGTTACTTACTCTATGCCCCCCGGTGTGACTAGATGCCTAATAACAGACTGCGGGACCATGTGAGCCTCCAGATCAGGTCGGCCGTGTAAACAAAGATAGTTCTTAGGCTTGGGGTGGCACCGCCAGCCTTGCTGCTTGGTCTGCTAACGCGCGACGCATGATGCGGGTACTGTCAGGTTGGCAACGGTTGAGGGCGTATGGCAGGGTCGCGGGTATGAGCACGATATCCAACCCGTACCGCGGCTTCCGCTTTCCAGCTGAAATCATCAACCAGGCGGTCTGGTTGTATCACTGCTTCAGCCTGAGCCTGCGCGAAGTCGAGTTGATCCTCGCGGCGCGAGGCATCGTGGTCAGCTACGAGACCATTCGTGAGTGGAGCCTGCGCTTCGGACGGAGCTACGCCAGCAGCCTCAAGAGGCGGCGGCCAAAACCTGGTGACAAATGGTTTCTGGATGAGGTGTTTGTCCGCATCCGCGGCAAGCTGCATTACCTCTGGCGAGCAGTAGACCAGCACGGCAACGTGCTCGACGTGCTGGTCCAGAGCCGCCGCAACACGAAAGCGGCCAAGCGCTCTTTCGCAAGCTGCTGAAGGGCTTGTGCTACACGCCCAGAGTGATTGTGACGGATAAATTCGGGTCCTATGCCGCCGCTAAACGCGGGATCCTGGAGGGTGTTGAGCATCGCCAGAGTCGATACTTGAACAACCGCTGTGAGGTCTCACACCAACCGACCCGACGGCGGGAGCGCCACATGCGGCGCTTCAAGTCAGCTCGGCAGGCCCAGCAGTTTCTCTCAACCCATAGCCTGATCCACAACCACTTCCAGCTCCGCCGTCATCGCCTGTCTGCCAATGAGTACCGGATTGCGCGTGATCACGCCTTCGCCACTTGGTGCGATGCCACCAGTGCTACGCTCAGATGATCGCTTGGACCGATCTGGCGGCTCCGACCGGGCCAGCTTTGGCCATTGGACATCAACTTGACAGTACCGGTTCCAGGCATATGCCGACTCCATGCTGCTCGAGGCCCGAAAGATTTCGGCGACCGTCCGCCAGAGCGCCCAAGCCGCGTTTCCCAAGATCCGTCTGGGCCTCACGGACAGCTTCGCCTCCACCTTCGGGCCCCATATTGTGCCGCATCTGCAAAGCCGCGCGGAGCAGCTCACCCTCCGCTCCTCCGGCATCAACGCCACCATCCGCGAGGCGCTGCTGGGGCGGGAACTCGATCTGATCGTAACGACCGATCCGTTCGACTCCGTGGAAGGGCTGGAACGCCACGAGCTCTTCCGTGACCCTTTCCTGCTCGTCACCCCGGCCGAATACTCCGAGCTGTCCATCGATGGGCTGCGTGGACTGGCCCACCAGTTGCCCTTGGTCAGGTACAGCCGCCGGTCGTCGCTTGGGGTACACATCGACGTCCACCTCCGCAGGCTGGGTCTCGAGCCTGTCGACCGATTCGAGATGGACTCGTCGGACACCCTGCTGAGCATGGTCTCCGCGGGCCCGGGATGGGCCCTGACCACCGCACTTTGCTTGCTTCATGCCCGCCATTTCGTCGGCAAGGCGAGATTGGATCCTTTGCCAGGCCCTCGAACATCGCGTTGTTTCTATCTAATTGCCCGGAAGGAGGAACACGGCGACATGCCACGACAGATCGCTCGGATATGCCGTTCGGTGCTCCTCGACACCGTGCTTCCCCAAATCCAGATCCTGATCCCTTGGGTGGACAAGGACCAATTCACTATCGAGACTGGGGCCGATCCGGAAGCAGACGCATGAAGTCCGAGCATCTTCGCGATGCGTGACCCTACACATGAAGGTGAAGTGCGCAGACTGGGAAGTACCGCTATGGGTCAAAGAGTAACGAACAGCCGATGAATTGAAGGTCGGCTTATCGCGCATCAGTAGACCAGAGCGCTCCTCCCGCGTCGTGCCAGGATGAGACGTTTTGAACTTTAGGTCGAGCTTGTCACGATGGACCGGCAGTGTCCGCGAGAGGTCCTGCGGTGTCGCGGACCGACGATGCTGCATCTGGGGTGAGCCAACCTGTGGGGCGCTCGATCATGCGATGGACGCGTGGCACTTCGGGGCCCTGATGCAGGGCCAGCAATCTTTCCCCGATCGCGGCGTCTGCTTGGGTTCTGCGCTGATTGTGGCGCACATACTCCAGCCAGGTGGGGGTGTGATAACGCTCAAGCCACAGCTTGGGGTTTTCAAGATCGCGCAGCAGGGTCCAGTGGCGGGCGCCGTCGCGGCGCCTGACACGCCTGCGCAGGGCCATCACGGCCAAGAAGTCGGCTACGTCCTGCTCGCGGATGAGGTACTCGATCGTCACGACGATCGGGCCGCTTCGGGGACGAATATCGAGCGCAACGGCGGGCTCCTTCCATCGGCTCAGCGGGTCGAGATTGAGCGATTTCAACTCCGGCAAGGCATAACGCAGCCCAAAAGCGGCACCGGCAATGAGGACGCCTCCTGCAATCCACAGAGCCTCGCTCACGCCATACCGCTCAGCAAGCATTCCCCAGATCCAACTGCCGCAGGCCATGCCGCCGAAGGTGGCCATCTGGTAAAGCGCGAGCGCCCGGCCAACGACCCAGCGCGGCGCCGAGAGCTGCACGGTCACGTTGAAGCTCGACAGGCTCACCACCCAGCTCGCGCCTCCGAAGACCATGGCAACCATAGTGAGAACGGCTGATGAGCTCAGGCCCGCCCCGATCACGCAAACGGCAAAGCCGATGAAGCCCACGCGCACAATGGCCTCGATAGACAAGGATCGTCGTAGCCGGGCGGCGAGCAGGGCACCGCAGACAGCTCCTGCGCCGAAGGCACCGAGCAGAAGGCCGAAGGTCAGCGGCCCACCGTGAACCAGGTCCCGCGCGATGAGCGGCATCAGGGCCTGGACGGCGATCGCGGCCAGGCCGAACATGGCCCCGCGGACCAGGACGAGGCTGATGCTCGGCGACATGGCTACATAGCGCAGACCAGCCGCCATGGCGGTCCCAAGCGACTCCGGCGGCAGCACCCTGGGAGGCGTCTCAGGCCGCCAGCGGGCCAGCACCGCAATGAGACCAACGTAGCTTACGGCATTGACAGCGAAGGCCCCGAAGGCCCCGGCCGCGGCGACAATCGCGCCACCGATTGCCGGCCCAACGCTGCGGGCGATGTTGTAGCCCATGCTGTTGAGGACGATGGCACCGGGAAGATCAGAGCGTGGCACCATCTCCCCGACCAGGGATTGCCATGCCGGACCGTTCAAGGCGGTGCCACAGCCGATCAGAAAGGTGAAGAGGAGCAGGAGCCAAGGTGTCACGAGGCCGAAATAGGCACAGAGGGTGAGGCCGATCGAGACGACCAGCAGGAAAACCTGGGCCGTGAGCATGAGCTTGCGCCGGTCGAAATTGTCGGCAATGGCGCCGGCTGCCAGGGAGAACAGCATAATCGGCAATGTGGTGGATGCCTGCACCAGGGCGATCATGGCCGCCGACGCCCCGAGGGAGGTCATCAGCCAGGCAGCGCCGACCGACTCGATCAAACTGCCGAAATTCGACGCAAGACTGGCAAACCACACTGCCCGAAAGATGTGATGCCGGAATGGTGACAGCGCAGACGGCTGGTGTTCCAATGGATTGTTTCCTTCCCCGCACCGTGGTTTGACACGTGCAGCGTGTGCGATGTCAACGCGGCTCCTCTACTTTGGACAAACCACCGAGACTATTGGACCTGTCAATGCTGTACACCCTTCCCGCCAGCGAGCACTGCCGAGACCAGGCGCTGGCTCGCCAAGGCTTCCTCGCCTGACACGCTAGGCTGGCGACGGTCATCAATTGCATCCACGAAATCAGCGATGAGGGCCCGGTGTGCATCATGAGGAAAGTCCATGATGCTTGCTCCGCTCCCCGTTGAACCTTCGGCCTCAACGATTTCCTCCCGCCCATCCAGGAAGGACAGGCGCAGCGTCCCGCCTATGAGCGATGCAAAACCCTTCGTGCCAATGACTTCAATGCGCTCAGGATGCCCGGGATAGGCTGCCGTCGTCGCCATCAGGGTTCCCGGCGATCCGTTGCCCAGTCGCAGAAGTGCCGCGACGTAGTCCTCGGTCTCCATGCGGTGAAGATCGGTCGTCCGCACATCGGCGGCGATGACGCTGGAGACACCAACCAGCGATCGGAACAAATCGAGAGAGTGGATGGCCTGGGTCAGGAGAACGCCGCCGCCATCCCGGGCCAGGGTGCCACGTCCGGGCTCGTCATAGTAGCTCTGCGGGCGCCACCACGGCACAGACAGGAAACCCGCTTGAACCGTGCCGATCGCTCCCCCGAGCAGCGCCTGCCGCAGTCTGAGGCTGCCGGGCCTGAACCGCTGCTGGAGGACGACCCCGAACGTGACGCCCGCCGCCTGCGCCGCAGCAACGAGACGCTCGGCTCGATCGAGGGTCAGGTCCAGAGGCTTCTCCACCAGAACATGCT
Source organism: Microvirga sp. TS319 (assembly GCF_041276405.1). Classification (NCBI taxonomy): domain Bacteria; kingdom Pseudomonadati; phylum Pseudomonadota; class Alphaproteobacteria; order Hyphomicrobiales; family Methylobacteriaceae; genus Microvirga; species Microvirga sp. TS319. The sequence continues at coordinate 2,503,855 of NZ_JBGGGT010000002.1, forward strand.
TTCCTGCCGCAAAACAGCGTTCCGACACCTCGAGGTGGCTACTCGGGGGTGTGAGGACCAGGACCCCGTCGACGGCCGGATCCTGGATGGCGGCATCGAGATCCGTCGTCGTACTAAAGGGAAACTGGTGCTGATAGGCCTGAACGCGCTCGGGCGTGCGGCTGGCTGCCCAGTGAACGTCGATCCGGTCCGAGAGATCGAGGAGGCTTTTCGAATGTGGTTGCGATGCGGGGCCAAGGCCGATGATGGCTAAACCGATCTTCTTCATGAATGAGGGATCCTTCTGTCTGCGCGTCGTCCGGTCCGTGAAGGCACTCGGCGTTCGCCTGAACCTAAAGCGCGAGGCTGCCTACCGAAAAGAGATGGGCTTGCCTTATGGCGTTGGGCGTCCAATGAGGCATCCTTAACGGGTACCACCGGACTGCGGACAGTCGGATATCCTAAGTGACCCTTATGGGTCAGACATTCACATTCCGGGTGCTCAATGAACGTCAGCTCTGACCAACCAAAGCTGACCAAGGCTTTGCGTCGCAGGAGTGCCACGAGCAGAGTTCCCCCGAGGCGGCTTTCCCGACCCGCGCTACTCGCTTTTGCTGGAAAGCAATTCGTCGAGCTGCTCTAACTGCTCCGGCATTGCGGCCGCCGAGCCTTGTAGTGCTTCCTCGAGCGCCTCCTTGGACGGATAGACTTCGTGGGCCATAGGCACCGCGCAATGCCGTGAAGCCCATTCACGGAGCCTGAATTCTAACCCGATTGAAGATTGATCAGCCTGGGATAACTTTGCTCTCTATCTGAATGGTTCTCACCCCCACGTGGAGAGATCTGGTGCCTCATCCTCTCCTCATCCTTGGATGGCTGTTCCGTTTGACCTTTACCGGATTTTGCGTCGCCATCGTGAGTCTGGGCGTAGCATGCACTGCCGGCTGGCTTCCGATCGGCCAAAAGCCATCCTTCTTCGAACTGGATGGTCCCCGCCCTCTAAACTGCTACGGTGAGCGTGATTCCGATCCGCCCAACCCATTCACCGTCGAGTTCCTGGATCAGGGATACACAGCCGTGATCAGGTTCGGGCAAGCCCAAGCCAGGCTGACGTTTGATCCCGGCCATGTTTGGAGCGTTTGGAAGAACGATGAGGTTGAACTCATGATGGATCCCGAGATCTATATCTCTGGTCTTGGAGGTCATCAGATTGGGCCATGTGAACGGATCTGCTTGACCGCCAATCTCGGATACGCGACGCTATCGAATATGCCTCCTTCAGGGCCATTTTCATGAAGTAGCGGGAAAGGGATAAGGTGATCCACCCTTCCCCCTTTCTCCCATTTCAAGCCGTGGGCACCCGGTAATACAGCCTCATCTCACCAGGCAGTTCTTCCATCGGCACGGCCCGATCCAGGACACCACCGTTCGCTTCGATGACCTTGCGGGAGGCAAGGTTCGTGCCCTTGCAGGTGATCAGAACCCTCTCGAGCCCTTCCGCCTTTGCAACCGGAAGGAGCAGTCCCAAGGCGGCCGTGGCGTAGCCGCGCCGCTGCTTCCAGGACACCACCGAGTAGCCGATATGGCCCAAACAATAGGGCGGCAACTCCTCTGTCCCAGGTTGGAAACGCAGCATGATGCTCCCGCAGAACGCGCCGTCCCAGATCCAGAAGAGACGGAATGGCAGGCGGGGAACAACACGCCCGTCGACAAGCGTCACGGTACCGTTCTGATCGGTGAGTCCCTCAAGGAAGGATCCTGGATCGGCCCGCAGGACCGTGAGCTGTTCCCGGCTGACGTCCCGGGTCGTGTCGGAGGACCACCCTTTCTCAAGAGCAGCCTCATAGTCGGGGAGGCGCTCCGGGCTGGGGGCAACCAGTTCGATCCCGCCACGGCCGACGAGCCGAGCCGGCGGTGCAGGCTCCTGGGGAAAGGGGGCGCTGTTCATTGAGCTCTCCAAAGTGTGGTACCGAGGAGAGCAGAAGCCAGGACCCTACCCTCCTCGGGAGGGTCCGCGGGATGATCAGGCTGACGTCAATGCAGCACCGTTCCCGCGCACCCTTTTAGGTGCGTGGAATTTTGCGCTTCATTGAACGAACGACTGATCATGACTTTAATCTTAGAATCGACGGACTCAAAGCCAAGCCCGATGATGGGCGGCAATTTCGAGTATCTGACCTTATGGAGCAAAGTCCGAAGGTCCGGCACGGTCGAGATCCCGGGACATCGGGCAAGCTTCACAGTATCGTGCAACTCCCATGCGATCGGAGGGAAGAGGACGATGTCACGGGGCTTGGTCTGGACTGCCGCATTCCTGTTTCACGCCATCGTCGGTACCGCCGCTGCTGTACCGGAGCACGGGGTCGGAGTCCGCTCGCTGACCGCAGCCGCACCAGCTCGGGGCCAGTCGATCGGCCTGACCGTCTGGTATCCTACCGACGCGAAGGGCTCATCCGAGATGGTCGGCGAGAGCAGGATTTTCAAGGGAACGCCAGCGTTGTGGAATGCCCCTCCCGCGGACGGGCGTTATCCCGTCATTGTGATGGCGCATGGCGGCTTCAGGGCCGCACCGTACCACGAGGCCTGGATCGCAGCCGCCCTGGCCGCCCGCGGCTATGTCATCGGCGTCATGCGCCCACCCGCCCTCGGCCCGAAGGACGCCCGGAAAGCCGTCCCGGAACTCTGGCTGCGCCCTGCCGACCTCTCGGCAACCCTCACGGCTATTGAGAATGACCCAGACCTCGCCCCAAGAATCATGACCGGGAAGGCTGCTGTCGTTGGCTTCTTCCTCGGCGGCACGTCCGCCTTGGTCCTCGCCGGAGCCCGTTTCGATCCGGACCGCTATGCGCGCTCATGTGACCGGCCCGAGGCGGCCGTGGACTGTGCCTGGTTCGCCCGTGGCGGCGTCGACCTGATGGCGATTAATGCCGCGACGCTCAGCCGATCCTATCGGGACGAGCGGATCAAGGCTGTCGTTGCCGTCGATCCGGAACTGAGCACGAGCTTCGCTCCCGAGAGCCTCGCCGGGATCGAGGTTCCGGTCGACATCATCAATCTCGGGTCTCCCGGCACGATCCCCCCTGCCCTTGACGCATCGGGGTTCAGGACACTTCTCCCCACCTCCCGTTACGACACCGTTCCCGATGCCACGAGCTTCAGCGCGTTCAATCCATGCACGCCGGACGGACCTGCCCTGCTGCGGGACGACGGGGACGACGATGCGATCTGCCGTAACGGCAATCGCCCCCGCGAGGAGGTTCACCACGAGATCGCGGCGAGGATCGCGGACGCCCTTCACCGGAACCTGTCGGCGCTGCCATGACCCAGGAATGCACCGCCACCAATCGGTCGGCCTACCGGCGGACCGTGATCGTCGGGAACAGCGGGTCCGGGAAGAGCTGGCTGGCCGTCCGTCTCGCGCGGGTCGTCAATGGCGCTGTGATCGATCTCGATGCGATCCATTGGGAACCGGGCGGCTACGGCAGACGGCGGGATGCCGAAGCCGCAAGGGCCATGGTGCGGGAGGCTGCCGCCGGCGAGCGGTGGGTGATCGAAGGCGTCTACGGATGGCTTGCCCAGGAGGCCCTGCCCCGGGCCACCGCCCTGATCTGGCTCGACCTGCCGGAGGCCGAGTGCATGGCGAACCTCCGTCACCGCGGCCTGCGTGGCGGGGGTGACGAGGCCTCGTTTGCAGCGCTGATCGCCTGGGCAGGTGAATACCGCACGCGAGAGAATGCAAACTCATTCAAGGCCCATGAGGTAATGTTCGACGCCTGCGCCAGGAACAGGCTCAGGCTCAGGCTCAGATCGCGCGAGGAGATCCTGGGTTTCCTTGCCTCGGTTGCCTGATCCGGCCCGCCACGCCGACGTCATTCGTGCAAGTGCCATGAATGAATAGCCGGCACGCGGGCGGCTCCTCAGAAAGCCATGTTACAGGCATAGGCCCCGTCCGAGGAGTTCCCACTGCGGATCCCGCACGACGGTCATCCGGGTCACTTCCGCGGCGGATCGTAGGGCTACGTCCAATCCGCTGTTGCGTACCAGCATCGTGCGGAATCCACGGGCTTCTTCCACACGAGCGTCCTCACGAACTCCACCCCACCACGATCGAACGCGGCTGTGAGACGCTCCCTTTCCTCCTCATTGACCGCAGGCTGACCTTCCGCGTAGACGAAGCTCGCCGGACTGACGATCTGAACTGGATGCCCAGATCCGGCCTTCACCACGAACAGGACGCCACCGCGCGACGTATGCCGCGATCCTCCCGGTGATGGCGGCTGCCCTGAGACACCAATCCAGAATTTGGTAGCAAAGACCACAAGGCAGCAGGCAAATACCTGGAACCACTGCATTCTTACCGTCCGGGATCGTGGAAGCATTCAACGCGTCGGCGAAAGGGTGGTTAACCCTGATTTGTCGTTGTAGCGTCCAGATCATTGATAGCCTTCCCATCGGAACCCCTCCCATGACCATGACAGCGATGTTCGCGTATGCCGCGGCCCTCCTCGTCGACGTTGCGACGCCGGGACCCGCCATGTTCGGGGTCGTCTCCACGGGTCTGGCCCGAGGAACATCCGCCGCGGTCGCTGTCGGGCTCGGGATCGCCCTCGGCGACATCCTGCTGGTCAGCGTGGCTCTTCTGGGGCTGGTCGCCCTCACCGCCACGTTCGGGTGGGTGTTCGCATTCGTGAAGTATGCCGGTGCCGCCTACCTGATCTGGATCGGCATCACGATGTGGCGGTCCAAGCCAGAGCCCATGGACGGAAGGCCGACCGGGTCCCGTCGCACGTTCTGGAACATAGGGCTCGGGGCCACGATGGCGCTGGGCAATCCGATGGGGATTCTCTTTCATGCCAGCCTGATGCCGCTGTTGCTGGATCTCGGCTCGCTGACGATCCTCGACGCAGGGGTCGTTCTCGGCATTGTCTTCACGGTCAATACGATGACGATGGGGTTCTACGGCCTCCTTTCGGGGCGGGCCTCCTCCTGGTTCCGGCCGCAAGGCCGGGTGCGGTGGATGAACCGCATTGCCGGCAGCGCGATGGTCGGTGTCGGGGCCGTTATCGCGTCCCGGTGAATGTCTGAGGACAGGGGCTGTCCAGTGCCATGACATAAGACCTGCATGGGTTGCCGATGGGGTTGGACCGATCACAGGATTTTGGTGACGTTTGCTACCGAATGCCGAAAAGAGACGGCGTAATTCTCAAAATGCCGTTTGTGGGACCAAGCCGCTTGCTCCCGCAGGACCAAGCCGCTTGCTCCCGCAGCAAGCGGGCGCACTGAAGAAGCGCGAGCACCTCATTGCCCCAGCCTCTGGGACCACCTCGATAAGAGGGACGGTCAGCAAACCTGAGGTGCGTCGTGAGCCATTCCGCCCAATGTCCCAGTCCATCCGAAGCTGCCAAGCGGCTCGGCGTCTCCGAAGGCTCCCCTACCGACACGGACTTCACCTTCGACCGCTTCGGGCGAGACGTGAACAATGATCTCGCCGATACGTTCGGCAATCTGGTCAACCGGACGCTTGCCTTCGTCGCCTCGCGCTTCCAGGGGACGGTGCCCGAGGGGGGAGCCCCGTCTGAACCGGAGCGCCGGTTGGAGCGGGAGTTGGAGCAGCATCTCAGTGCTCTCAGGCGCTACCACGCAAGCTGCTCCTTGCGAAAGGCGGCGGACGAGGTCCGGGCGATCTGGCGGCTTGCAAACGGCTATCTTGCGGCTCAGACACCGTGGGTGACGTTCCGCAGCGACCCCGAGCGGTGCCGGGTCGCGGTGAGGACGGCCATCAACCTCGTCGGGATCTGTGCGACCATCGCCTGGCCATTCGTTCCGAACGCGGCCGAGACGGTTCTGCGAGCCTTGGGCCGTCCACCAGGTGTTCCCGCTTGGCCAGCGGCAGGTGCCGCTGCACTGCGTCTTAGTGGGACAGGACGCACGATTCAGGCGCCGCCGCCCCTCTTCCGGAAGCTCACGCAGGACTGGGCTGACGAGCAGCGGAACAGGTTCGGCGGAGGCGATAAGGATAGGTGATATCACAGGACTTCGTGCCTCCGCGGTCCGATGAAAAGCCCGCCTCCGGGTGAGGCGGGCTGAAGCGGTCTTTGAATAAGCACTGTGCCAAACCGTGGTTATCCTACGCGGACCTCCCCTGGCATGTTCCTTCAGCGCAGGTTCCTGACAGGACAGAATTGCTAACCCCTCAAGCTCGTGGGAGAGTTCCCTGGGGCACCTACGCTTTGCAGGACCAGCGGACATCCGCCTGCGCAGGAGAAGGCAGCATGTCGTCCATCACCACCGATATGGCCCAACAGTACAGCGACAGCCAAAAGCTCGCCGCGCGGGCGCGGATCAACTCGAAGTACACCGTCGCCGAGGTCGGCTGGTTCCCATGGGTCGCGGGCCGATTGCCTCTTCGATCAGGGGATCGCATCCTCGACATCGGCTGCGGCCCGGGCTGGTTCTGGGCCGCAGCGGCGAGCGGCTTACCGGAAGGGCTTGATCTCACCCTTGCGGACCTGTCGCCCGGCATGGTCGAGGAAGCGGTCGGGCGTTGCCGGGCCTTGACCCTTGGGGCAGTCCATGGCCAGCAGGCCGACGCGTCCGCCCTGCCCTTCGAGGACGGCTCCTTCGATGCCGTGATTGCCATGCACATGCTCTACCATCTGGCGGATGCAGCAAAGGGCATCGCGGAGATGTATCGCGTGCTGAAGCCTGGAGGCTTTCTGGCGGTCACGACCAATGGATCCGGCAACATGCGCAGGATGTACGAGCTGACGACCGTGTTCGGCAGTCTGCCGTCGGATCCGGCTGCCTCAGCCTTCGGCTTCGACACCGCCGAGCGGCTGATGCGGTCCCAATTCGGCAACGTCACGATGGCGAAGCACCTGGCAAGGGTGCGCATCACGGAGCCGGAGGATGTCTTCCTGGCGCTCACCTCCTATCCGCCTGGGGACAGCGCAAGCGAGTCGCAGCTCGCCGAGCTCCGGGACGCCGTCGCCCGTGCCTTTGAACAAGGGAACGGTGTTGTCGAGGTCGAGAAGGAGGCCGGGCTGTTCCTGAGCCACAAGACCGTCTCGCCATAGGCAGGATCCACGCTGAATGACATCCCAGACCACCGAACTCAAACCGACACTGACCCAGGTTCAGATCATCCAGTCGCTTGCCGAGGCCCTTGCCTGGTTCGAGAAGGAGTTGAGCTGGGGAGTGGCTCCCGCTGAACTGAACCACCTCACGGGCCGGATCGGCGAGCTCTACGCCGCGATGATCACGCGTGGCCAGATGGCGCTCGAGACCAACCAGCGAGGATACGACGTCGTGTCCTCCTCGAACGAGCGCATCTCCGTCAAGACGGTGACGACCTCCTCCCATGTTTCCTTCAACGCGTCGACGTTCGGGTTCGTTGACCGGGTCATGGTCTTCCGTGTCAACGTGGATGACGACCTCGGAATCTCCGTCGAGGAACTGCTCGACGAGCCGACCGACGCAGCCAAGGGCAAGATGCGGCTCAGCGACGGGAAGTACGTCTATTCCCTTGCGCATGGATCCCAACGGGAGAAGCGCCCCGTCGAGGAATTGCGGATCACCGCGAGCGCAACCTATTCGGACTTCGAGATCGTTCGGTACGAGAGTGGCGCGGTCCGCGTCCTGCGCGACGGGGTGGTCCAGCCCGTGGTCGTCAAGGATGTCCTCCGCTCCATCGCTGCGGGGGTGGGCGTCGATCTCCTGAACTCCAGGGGTGAGGCGAAGAACACGCAGACCCTCGGTGCCGACGTGATCCGGGCTCTCAATCTGCGTAGCGGAAAGCCCGGCCCCTAGCAGCGATCAATCGTCCTGAGGCCCTCCTCACGCGCTTGCACGGATTCCGGCTGCGACGTGCATCTGAGGGGTCCGGTTACGTCAACCTCTGGAGCAGGGCGTTGGCAAGCCGCTCCGCCGCTCCCTTCGCGAACTCGAGATACAGGTAGGGCTCGATCAGCTCGAGTTCGGTGAGCATGAACCCATCCGACCGCACGAGTCCGTCGACCCTGGCATAGGCCGGCAGGTCCGGGACTGCACGGAGGTATTCGCGCGCCGCGCCGACGACCTCAGGCGAGAGGGCACGCAAGCCGTTCCTGACGTAGGTCACCTGACAATCCGGGCATCCGGCCGGGACACGATCCGGATCGGCACCGCCGGGTGGAGCTCCCGAAGGAGCATGCGGCGGCCTTCCCGGCAGCAGGATCCCACTTGGAGCGATACAGCACCGTCCTGAACGCAGTCGAGATCAACTCCTCGTTCTACCGCCCGCACCGGCCGTCGACTTACGCGCGCTGGGCGGCCTCGGTGCCAGAGCACTTCCACTTCGCCGTGAAGATCCCCGAAGACTATCACCCATGAGCGCCGCCTAAGAGACACAGGCGACCTGCTGGACCGGTTCTTGTCAGAGGTGGGGAGCCTCGGATCCAAGCTCGGCCCCTGTTGGTTCAGCTGCCACCCAGCTTGCGCTTCCAGCCAGGCATCGCCGACCGTTTCCTGGGCGAGATGAGAAACTGGGTCAACGGCAGCATCGTCTGCGAGCCCTGACATACCTCCTGGTTCACACCAGAGGTTGCGGCTCTCCTGACTGAGCTTCGGATTGCCCGCGTCGCGGCAGATCCGACCGCTGTGGCAGGCGCTGATAAACCGGGGGACTGATGCGGCCTGTCATACTACCGCCCTCATGGCTCCCCCAAGATCAACTACTCCGCCTACAGCTCGCATAATCTGGCAACCATCGCAGCGGCGCTCGCCGCCAATGCCGCAGCGGGTCGCGAAACCTGGTGCACCTTTTGCACCTTTGACAACACCGCAGCCTTTGCTACAACCGGCGACGCAGTTACGGCAAGGAACATCGTGCTAAGCAGGCAGCGGGCAACCGCGCCCTAACGGCGAGTGTCGTCCGACAAAGTGCCCGCCCTCCCATAAATGCCGTTACAGAATGCTCTCAGCAGGTGAACTGACGAGTTCCGGGGAAGCCTTTTGGGCTAGTCGCCGACTCGGGCAATCCACACGGAAGCTGTACGTCAGGACATTTCCGCGCATTCCACAAATTTGAACAAACAGAGAACATTTCGATAGTAACTCAGGGCCTCGAGCAGTACCATTGCAGCTTCGATGGAGATGACGATGTCTGAGCAGGAACGAGCAGACTATAACGCCGATCTGATCGAAGCGGACGTCACGGCTGTGATTGAGGCCTGCGGCGGTGATCTGAGGAGCGCCATCAAAGCCCTCCTCGTCGAACAACTCATTCAGGAGCAACGGATCAAGCGATTGGCCGCCGCCCTGTCGTTCGGCTATGTCCGGGGGCAGATCGCCTCTCTGGCTGGCCCACCCTATCCTAAACCTCGATTGCCCTGAGACACAGTCCTGAGTGTCAGCGGCCCATCGCCTCTCGCCTCCCATCGAGTACGAATTGCATCAAGCATTCCAGATGATCCCTGGACGATCGCGTTGGAAGCGCGGTTCAGCGCCATTAGCCAATCGGCTGGCTCAATGTTGCCGTTGACGCGGTGGTGTTCGGAGATCCTCCAGAACCTCCATGGCGACATCGTCGTAGCCGCTATCCCGCTCATGCAGTTCCGCCAGCTTGCTTTTCAGGGCTTGCTTGATCAGGTCTTCAATCTGGCCGAGAACCAACCCGTTGGCCGCCAACTGCTGCACCAATCCTGTGATCTCAGGATCACGCGGCTGGTACTCCGACCAAGTTTCCGGTTGTTGATCCTCGGACCCGTCCATATCGTATGTGTAAGCGACGCTCCGTGGAGCGGCAAGCCAGCCCGCTTCTGTGCGGCACATTCATCCTCAGGTGAGACTGGCAAGCTACGGGAACAGGAAATGGCCTCTTGGGAGCGACCGACTGAAATGCTGACTGCACAGGCCCGTCTGGAAGCCAATTCCTTGATTGATCGCCTCGTTGCTGATGGAGAGACCTTTCCAGCAGAGGCGGCACGCCGCCTCATCGATTTGATCCCGATCACTCGTCCGGCGCGCTTCTCGTTCATGGGCCGGTTCTCAGGACGAGGGCCTGACGTGAAGGGGCATGCGGCGGGCATCGGTGACGTGAAGATTGAAGGCGATCGCACAGAGAAAAGACTTACCCTCAACACCCCGCAGACGCACAAGATCGGCGGCTACACGGTCACACATACACCCGGGCAGATCATAATCGAGCTGATGTGGGCCGAGACGAAACCGGATCAGACCGGACAGAGCTGTACGTTGGAATACGATCCGGCGACACGGCAACCCAAAGCGATGCAGATTGCGGCCCAGAAATCGCTGACGTTCTTCTTCCTGGTCTTCGGCTATGTCACCTGCGTGCCCTGGAAGAAGCCCAACGAGACCCATCCAGCACTTTCGGCTTGAACGATCAGAAATTCAGCGTTCGAGTCGCGGGATCACATCCGGTAGAGGCCAGATGGCTGGCATGCGGATCGATGAAGCTGTCCTCGGACGTCTGTTTAGCGGGACGACGGGGTCTTTGCTGCCATGCGTCTTCGCGGCCTGACCAGGAGATCGGCCGCCTCAACCCCAAGCGCCTTCGCCAGCCGATCCACGACGTCGATCGTCGCGCTATAAACGCTGCGCTCGATCGAACTGATATAGGTCCGGTCGATCTCCGCCCGGTGGGCAAGCTCCTCCTGGGACAGCCCAGCGGCCTTTCGGTACTTTCTGATATTGCGGGCGAGCACATCTCGGATCGACATGTCCGAGATCGGACCGCCTTGTAGAGTATTCTTCCACGGAGTATACTCTACAAAATGCCCTCATCCGCAGGAGCCGACGTGCCACCTCCCCAAGCCAAGGCTCCTCTAGACCTGCCACGCCCTTCAAGCCTTGTCCCCGAGCCGGGAGACACGCCGCTGTTCCAAGCGGGTAAGGCAGATGTGAATTTTGGTGATGTTTGAGTCCCCTCATGAAGTGCGTTGATTATAGCCTCCCGGACTATCCCAACCTCGTGTTCAGTTGCTCGATCGAAGCGCTCGACTGGCAGCGCCCGTCCTTCGAGGTCTCGATCGCCGCCACAGGACCGTCCCGGGAACGGGACCACTGGCTTTTAGCCCTTGAGCGCTGGGGAAAAGCGCAAGGACAGGTGCTGACCGGCAATCGACCGTACCGCCACACCACGTCCAGAAGCGCCTCCTTACAGGGTGCTTCGGCCGTTGTTTCCTTCATCGTTGAATGGGTCGGCTTGGAATGGCTCGAACGGGCCCTCAATGGGGCTGCCAAGGCTCCTGAAGCGCCTGAAGTTGATCTCTCTCCCATCTTCAATCAGCTTCAGGAACTCCTGAGCCTTACCCATAAGATCGATGCGCGAACACGCGTGGCAGACTATCGAACATGGGTTGCCGCACGGGCAACGTTGGGCCTTCCTGTCCCCCTCGCAGATATGAAAGCTGGCAACTGGGATCATTTGCTTGAGGCTAACCGAAAAGGATCCGCTCAAAAGTGATCTCCCCCATCATGAGCGGCAGCTCTGCGAGGACTCGAGTACCAACTCTATGAAACCTCTGTTTTTTGCCGTAGGCCTTAGGAGATAGAGCTGATGCGGGTCATAATCCTTCTTGCGACGGCATCCGCTGTCCTGGCGCTCAGCGGCTGGTGGGCCCACCGAACCGGGCATTTCACCGATTTCGACCTGTTTTATTTTGCTCTCGGACCCACTGCCATGATGACATATGTCTGGCTCATCATACTCATTCACGTGTGCGGAGACCGAGGAGACCGCTGGTAAGACACCAACTCTTGAGCGAAGCAGGTGCGCACTCTTTTGAGGGAGCGCATGGCCGTGAGACCAGGGCCCAGGCCGACCTCGATGACAGCTCGGCTTCCTAACCAACCTGAAGGCTGCCGTGACTGCAATCGGCACAACACCTTTTGGGCTTCTCACCTACGCTGAGAGTTACGGCCGCGCAGCCTTCCTGATCGTGCGAGCGATCGACGAGGGCGCCCGAATGCCGTGGTCAGTTCCTGTCGGAACACTTGCGCGCCATTGCGTCGAACTCTCGCTCAAGAGCGTTCTCGTAATCAATGGCACATCACCCGACGAACTTCACCACGTGTATGGGCATAGTATTAAGGAGCTGTTTGCCGAGTCGCCTCTTGACTGGTCAGACGTCGATACGAACGACATCGAGTTCGACAACGATGCCGTCCTTAGTCAGACGCCCTGTTACAGAAAGCACGACAGGCCCTATTACATCCTCCACAAAGAGCACCTGCTTCCATTCATGGAGACGGTGTTTCACCGTTGTCTCCAATATGTCGATCCTAAGGCCAAGCGAACACTTCGGCCTTAAGGGAGCAGGCAATGAGTCCAGACGCTAGGCGAGCCATATGCCCAATAGATCCTAACATGGATCACAGGGCCCGAGATCTGAACACTTGGTCAGTTCTCAGTTGGCGTGGAACCGGCTCGTATCGGGACATCCGCATGCAGCGTTGCCCAATCAACGGGCCCTCGGACAAGAAGACGCAACCGTGGGGTACAGGATCATGAGCGCCAACAGCCGGAACTGTCTGATGGTTGAAGACGCGACCATCATCGCAAAGGCGCTGACCCGCATCGCGGCCTGGCTCGATCTTTCTAATCAGGACCTTCGCGCCATCATCGGGGTAGTGGACGGCAACACTGTCATTGCGTCCCTGGCGTCAAACGAAGCCGCCTCAACAAATGCCCTGCTTCTTATCCAGCTCCACGTTTTACTGACGGGCATTGTCGGAGGCGATGCGGGGGCCGCGGGATCATGGCTGAAGAGCTATAATGTCGCTCTTGAAGCTCGCCCGCTCGAACTCATGCAACAGCGTACGGGCCTAAAGCGGGTTGCTGACTATCTTGAGAGTCGCGGTAGCGTTTCACTATAGCGACCATAACCGCCAACCGCCACGAAACAACTGTGACCTCCCGCTCCCTGATCTGCAGTTCTCGACCAATGAGACGGTGGAGAGTTCCTACAAGAGTGTCGGCTCATCCATTGGGCCAATCCAACTGTGCATTCGGACGCCAGGAGAAGCCGTCCTGGCTGTCGCCTGTGAAACCTGCTGGCACGATGCCTTCGGCCAACAGGACCCGACACCGGGGTTCCTTTGGGTTCGAAAGCCCGCCCCTACCTTCGTCAATGTCGGATATGCCCGCGAGAGCAGACGTTCACCATACTTCGGCCTAGTGCCAGATGGAGAAGTTAGAGCATCGACCCGATCAGGTCCGCTTCGCGCCCCATTCGGTCGTTGAGGTTGCGCTGGAGATTTCCCAAAAGCTGCCATAAGGCGGCAGCCCGCCCCACCACGGCATTGGACACTGAGTGGATAACCATTCCGGTTTCCCGGCTAGCAGCATTGCCGCCCAAGTTCGCCTGTCGCAGTCAAGATGAACAAGGATGCTCCAGTGGGAATAATCTTCACCCATCGATTGGGGTTAACAACGAACGAGATTGTACCTTCGATTGACAGATTTAGCTTCATCTGGGGCTGAATAAGTATACGAGGCCGGGTTGCTCAAGACTTTCGATTCATGCATGTTCAGCAGCGCTGGTGCAGGGGGGCGCGCCGAAGCGGTTCATGCACAACGATTTAATCGAAGCCCTCCTATGCGCCGGGGGGTGTCGAATTGTCTTCAATCGGCTGGATCGACTTCGACGAAAAGGAGCGCGAGCGGGCCCAGCGCCTGATGCAGCTCTTCACTGAACAGGAAGCTCGAGACGAACTGGGGCTAGGCGCGATACGCGACTCTATCGCCGACCACCTCTTCCCTGGCACCAGCACTGTGCAGACCCGCCTGCGCTACATGCTGTTCGTTCCTTACATCTTCTCGCGTCTCCCGCGGGAGCGGAGCAGCAGGGAAATTGCCGATCAGATAAGGAACGACCAGCTTCGCCTTCGCGATGCCCTTGTCGCTGGCGACGAGAAGAGCGGCGTGATCGGCGTCAACGCCGGTCCGAAGTTGAAGAGGCTGCCGGCAAGCGTCTATTGGGCTGGGCTCGAGGCATGGGGCATCCGTCGGTTCTCCGGCTCCATCGATGCCTATGCGGCGTCGCTGCCGTCCTGGCCCAGGAACACCGGGAAGGATCACGCCGATGACGACCATGGCGCGGGGCGAACCGTTCCGACGCCCTGGCATCCGCGCCTGCCCAAACCTCCCAAGGACATGCTCGAGAAGACGAGCTTCGCGCTGAGCGACGAAGAAGCCAGTTTCGTGGTCGACCGTCTGGTGGACAGCAATCCAGACAGTTTGTTGGCCTTCCTCGCCAAGAACGGTCTCAGGGCGAAGTCAGAGCATATCTGGTCGCACCCCCACCTTTCCAGTTTCCCCAAACGTGCTAGTAGGCTGGTGGAGCACGCGTCAATCTTCTCCGACGTGATGTACGGGGCCGCCTTGCAATACAATCTGCTGCTCAGCCAGTTGCGCGGCAATGAGCAGTGGATCGAGGATTACAGCAAAGAGATCAGGAAGTGGCAGCAGGACTTCGACCTGGCACGCCTCGAGGACTGGTCGATCGAGGACTTCTGGGAAGAGATCCGCCACCCGGCGCACCGCGTGCAGGATCCGACCAGGCGCTTCGTCATCGAATGGACGGACTTGATCCGAACCAGCAGCGCTCTCAAGCGCGACGCCTCCAAGGCCTACTCGCTGGTGAAGGATCGTGAGCGCCGCCTGAAGAAGGCGCAATCGCGGTTCACCAACCGGGCTGCCCGCGACCGGTGGCAGGGCTCCTCCGGCGCCTATCGACTGCAGTTCCGTTGGTCCCAGGCCAGCCGGCACCTTGAGGACCTCGCCCGTGGCTAAGAGCACTCTGGATCCGGAAACGCGGCTCCTCTACAGCGATAGCCTCAAGGCCCCCTTCGGCTACGAGTTCGATGGCGGCATCGCCACGACGTTCTCGATGGATTTCGAGACAGCCCTCTCCGTGCCGGTCAGTCTGGCGTTCTTCTCGTCCAAGAGCCGCGACGAGATCCTCGAAGATCCCGTGACACTTCTCGAATCTGCGGAGCGCACAGCCGAGAAGCTGGTCGTCTACGTGGACGCTGGTCAGATCCACGCAGACGTTCGTCAAGGCTCGAGACTCGCCTCCCTGCTCGAGAAGGCGGTCGTTGAGGTGAAGGCGCCGAACGAAGGCAGCTTCCACCCCAAGCTCTGGGCGTTGCGCTTCAAGCCTCTCGACCGCGATCGGCCAGCGCTCATGCGGCTGCTGATCTTGTCCCGCAATCTGACTCGCGACAGGTCCTGGGATGCAGCCATGTGCCTCGACGGCGAACGCGGCACGAAGCCGTTCGCCTCCAACAAGCCGCTGCACGATCTCATCGCGGCCTTGCCCGGAATGGCTGTCGGCGAAACCCAAGCTGCTCGCCGCGCCATGACCTTGGCCATGGCCAACGACCTCCGTTACGTGCACTGGGATCGGCCGCCCGGTTGCGACGCCATGGAATTCCATGTCAACGGCGTCGGCTCGCATGGATGGAAGCCGACCCGGAGCAAGCGCATCGCGATCATGTCGCCATTCGTCGAACCCGGAGCACTCAGGTACCTCGTGGATCTCGCCGATCAGGCTCCGAAGCTGATCAGTCGTCCTGACCAGCTCGTCTGTTTGCCCGGAGACGTCCTCGGCCGATTCAAGGAAGTAGCGGTGCTCGACGAGATGGCAGAGACCGAAGACGGGGAGGAACCCTATCGCAACGAGCAGCAAGGCCTTCACGCCAAGGTCTTCATCCAGGAGGACGGCAAGGACGTAAGGCTCACCTTGGGTTCCGGAAACGCGACGAATTCGGCACTTCTTCCCGGGGGCCGCGCGACGTCCAACGTCGAGGTCTTCGCCACGCTCCATGGCCTGCGCAAACATCTCGGTGGGATCGACGAGATCCTGGGCGAAACCGGCTTCGGTCGGATGACGCGGACATTCCAACCTGACGAGGCGGAACCACCCGATCCAGCCGATGTCTCGGCTGATCAGAACCTTTTGCAGGCACGCAGGGCACTTGCACGTGGCGCACTGCTCCTTCGCTGCGAAGCCGAGGAGGAGGATGGTGTCAAGCGTTGGAAGCTGTGGCTCGTTCCGCCGAAGGACGATCTGCAACTTGACAAGCTCGGTCGGGTGCGGGCCTGGCCCATCACCTTGGGCGAAGGACACGCTCGAGATGCCCTGGCCGGCATTCGCAGCGGATCGCCGATCGACCTCGGCACGATGTCCCTTGTCGATCTGACAAGCTTCATTGCCCTTGAGATCACCGATGACGCCACTGGTCGCACCGAACTCTTCAGCACCGGCTTGACCGTGGAAGGCATGCCCGAGGAGCGAGACCTCGCGATCCTCAACCACGTGATCGACAGCAGGCAGAAGTTCATGGCGTACCTGCGGCTCCTGCTGGCTTCCTTCATCGATCAACCATTGCCGCCGCTGGGCCCGAACGGAAAGGGCAAACGATTCTGGGGCAGCGGCGCCGCCGACGCCCCCCTGTTCGAGGACCTGGTCCGTGCGCTGTGCGCCGGTGATGGTCGTCTCGCGACAGTCGATCGGCTGATCAGGCGGCTCTCACGCGAAACCGACGCCGTTGCGGAGGATCGCGTCCCGGCCGAATTCAAGGAGCTGTGGCAAGTGTTTCGTACCGTCCTGGAGGCTTCCGATGCGCGGTGAACCATTCGACGCTACGGCGTCGCTCGTCCAGCTCAAGCGGTTCCAGCGGCGCACGGTCGATTACGTCTTCGACCGCTTGCATGGACCCGATCCGGTCCGGCACTTCCTCGTGGCCGACGAGGTTGGCCTGGGCAAGACCATGATCGCCCGCGGCATCGTCGCAAAGACGATCGAGAAGCTGTGGCCCACGGCCAAGCGCATCGACATCCTCTACATCTGCTCCAACCAGGCCATAGCCGCACAGAATCTCAATCGGCTGAACGTGCTGGGCAAGGAGGCGATGGCTTTGCCAACACGCATCACGCTCATGCCCCTGCGGATGCGCAGTAAGGACAAGGAAGACGCTATCGCCCGCAACGGCGTTAACTTCATCAGCCTGACGCCCGACACCACCTTCAACCTCCATTCCACCACCGGTGTCATGGAGGAGCGCGCGTTTCTCTTCAGACTTCTCGAGCCCTTTGCTCGCTTCACGCCTCTCAAGAATGCCCTGCAGGTCGGCGCCAGCGTCGACAAGTGGAAGGGCGAAGTCGATCGGATGTCTCTCGATGGAATCGACAAGACCATCATTCGCCGTTTCCGATCCATCGTTTCGAAGAACAAGGGATTGCTCGCCGATCTCGACGCGGTATGCGAGTTGTTCGCCCGCCGCCGACCGAATTACCCGAATGAGACGCTTTGGGCCCGGAATGCTCTCGTCGGCAAGCTGAGGAAGGTGCTGTCGCAGGCCTGCATCGTCGCCTTGAAGCCAGACCTGATCATCCTCGACGAGTTTCAACGCTTTCGCGAGCTGCTGTCCGGCGCAGGAGATGCTGGGGAGCTTGCACGCGCCCTGTTCGAGTACGGCGACCAGGAATCCGGTGCGCGAACGCTTCTTCTTTCCGCCACTCCCTATAAGATGCTGACGTTGTCGGAAGACGCTTCGGACGACGGCGACCATTACGGCGACTTCCTCAAGACGGTCGGCTTCCTTCATGGTCATGACCGCGCCGCTGCCGTAGCCGACGAACTCGACGTCGAGATGAGACAGTTCCGCCGTTTCCTTCAACAGTTCCCAGAGGGGACCAAACGGGCCAAGCAGGTGCGTGCCGGCATCGAGCGGCGCCTGAAAAGGGTGATGACCCGCACGGAACGGGTGGACAGCACCAGCGACAAGGATTCGATGCTCACGGAACCCGTCATGCAAGCGAAGATCGCACCCATCGATCTTCACCATGCGGCAGTCGCGGCAGAGGTGGCTCGCGTCGCCGGCGCTCCGGAGATCATCGAGTACTGGAAGTCGGCACCTTATTTGCTCAATTTCATGCGGGACTATGCTCTTAAGAAACTGCTGAAGAAAGCAGTGGAGGAGTCCGACCCAGCGCTGGTCGCGGCCGTTGCCAAAGCAGAAGCCCACTCCCTGAAGCCGGACGTCATCGACAAGTACCAGCCCATCGACCCTGGCAACGCTCGGCTTCGAGCACTTATGTCGGACCTGTTCGATGACGGCCTCGATCAGCAGCTCTGGATCGCACCGTCGCTGCCCTACTATGGCTCGGCGCCAAGCGGCCGAGCCTCGACCAAGGCTCTGGTCTTCTCGGCGTGGCAAATGGTGCCCGACGCTTTGGCAGCTCTCATCTCTTATGAGGTCGAGCGCCGAATGGGCGCTGCGGCGACGAACCGCGACTACAGCAGCGCCACCAAGCGGCGACCTCTGCAGTTCTCGGTGGAGAATGGCCGACCCACCGCCCTGCGCTCGGTCAACCTCATCTACCCTTCTCCGTTGCTGGCCGAAGCAGGCGATCCATTGCACATCTTCGCGGCGAGCCCCGAACGGCTCAGCCTCGAGGAAATGCGCCAGGCAGTTCGCGAAAGCATCTCTTCGAAACTGGTCGGGCACCCCCGAAGCGAAGCCGGGGATTCTTCTGCGACGCGGGACTGGGAATGGTCGGCAGCCGCCTGCGTGGATGCCGTCGCCGGCAATCGCGCTCTCGAGTGGTTGCAAGGCGATGCTTTTGCCTGGACCCGTAACGAAGCCGGATTTCGCGATCACGTCGCCGAATTGAGACGCGCGACAGGAGCCTCTCCTGCCCCTCTCCATGACGCTGCGATCGAACTCCTCGTGGATCTTGCGCTTGGAAGCCCGGCGGTTTGTGCGGTTCGTGCCCTGCGACGTATCGCGCCAGAACTCGCCTTCGACGACCCGGTCCTGCTCGAAGCGGCGGCCCACGTCGCCTGGGGCTTCCGCACGCTCTTCAATCAGCATGAGGCGGTGGCGCTGCTGCGTCAGGAGAGCGAGGAGCATTATTGGCGCAGCGTTCTTGCTCATTGCGCCGCGCACAACCTGCAAGCAGTCCTCGACGAGTACGCCCACTACCTGTTGGAAGGCGAAGGTCTCCTAGGTGCCGCTCCGGCCGATCGGGCGTCGCGCGTGGCGCAGGCGATGGTCAATGCCCTCTCCATTCGGCCGTCGCAGATCGAAGCCGACGACATCAGCGTGGAGAACGGACGCATCGTTTTCCGCGATCCCATCAAGATGCGCGGTCGTTTCGCCATGCGGCTCGCCGAGGTTAAGGACGATGAGGGTGGTTCCGTCCGACTGTCCACAGTCCGGGAAGCTTTCAACTCGCCGTTCCGTCCGTTCGTGCTGGCGACGACCTCCATCGGGCAGGAGGGACTGGACTTCCACCCCTATTGCCACCGCGTGTACCATTGGAACCTCCCCGGTAATCCAGTCGACCTCGAACAGCGGGAGGGGCGCGTCCATCGATTTAAGGGACATGCCGTACGCTTGAACGTGGCCGCGGCGCATGCCGATGACCTGCGGCGCAGTCGAAAGGCGATCGAGGACCCGTGGGGCACGATGTTCGCAGCTGCGCGGCGCGCGACGAATAGCCAGGACGAACTCATTCCATACTGGATCTACGAAGGCCCGACGAAGGTGGAACGACGCGTGCCCATGCTGCCCTTCAGTCGAGAGGAGAAGCGACTGGAATGGCTCAAGCGGAGCTTGACGGTCTACCGCCTCGCGTTCGGTCAACCGAGACAGGACGACCTGTTGGCGCACCTTGTGAGGCTCGTTGGCGAAGGCATCGATGCGAGCGCGTTCGACGATCTCCAGATCCGGTTGCGGCCTTGAACGCGCTTCGACCTTGGTCTTCGCGTCCGGCTCTCTCGTGCTGTCCGGTCAAAGATGCCCGGCTGACGCCGATCAAAGGACCTGCCGCCACCCAAATGCGGATTTGCGCCCCATTTCGGACTTACACAGTCTCGGACGCATGCCCTGAAAGCGGACGCTGCGGTTTTAGATTGCCAAGGCCAGTAAGGCGGACAGCGGTTGTTCGCTGCAAGTGCATTGTGAACGCTGCGTCCTTAAGAGCTTTCTTCGCACCGGGCGGAAACCGTCAGGCCGCGCGGAATGCATGGGCGAGGCGATTCAAGTTCGTCAGACTCTCGTCTGATGTTTCTAGAACACCCTGCCATTCTTCTTTGAGCTTCGCGCAAGGTTCGCTCGCGATAATGCTGCGAATCGGCTCTTGACGAAGGATAGTGGATGACGCGCGGGAATAATAACGACGAAGAGCGGAAGTTCGATGCGCTACTGAGGTCGATCAACCCAGGAAACGTCTATTTCGTGACGGGAAAGAACGGCTCGGGCAAATCCCGGTTCTTCGCATATGCTACAAAAGAACTGTGCCAAGCCCAGATTCGCAACAGGTTCCAGCCGGCTCGACTGCTTTGTCTATCGGGTACGTTGTACGACAAGTACCCTCCCATTATCTACAAACCGAGGGTCTCCAACAGCGACGTCGTTTATCTCGGCAACAAAGTGAATAACAATATGGTGTCTGGCACCGCCCCGTTTCGGGTTCTGTGTCTTTACATGCTGCGCCATATCGTTTCTCCGATCTTATGGGCCTCCATCAAGCAAGCGTTGGCGCGCCTGAATTTTGAATCCCGTGTGACTTTCAGATTTCGAGAGCGCTCGCCTGGCAAATCAGACGCTTTCGGCGACCTTTCTCATGAATTGACCTGTGACCTCCTCGATTCTCCGCAGGATATGGAAATGATCGATCGATACGTCGGGCTTCTTTCATCCGGTCGTATCAAACTGGCGGACATGAGCTTCTTCCGCGACGGCACGGCCTACTGGCTTGGAGATCTCAGCTCGGGCGAAAAACAGTATGCGATTGCGATCTTGGGCTTCATCTACTGTGGCAACGAACGTTGCACGGTCTTCTATGACGAACCAGAAAACTCGCTTCACCCGGCCTGGCAGTTGAGCATCGTCAAAGATCTGGTCGAAATCGCAGATAATCAGCTTCTCGACGCAACCCTCGTCATCGCAACGCACTCGCCTTTGATCGCAAGCAGCGTGCGCAACGGTAATGTCCACGTATGCGACCTTCCTGCCGATCAGGCATGGCAGCGCGTCGACCTCTACGGTCGCGCGAGCGACACGGTTCTCCGCGAGCAGTTTCATCTCTTTTCTGCTCGATCGCCGGAGGTTGCCGTGATCATCAACAAGTGCCTTTCATTTATCGCCCGGAATGACACGGACGGCGTTGCCTTCCGGGAGGTGCAAGCTGAATTGCGGACCAAGAATCTAGACCTCACCCCGGACGATCCCGCAGCGGAAATCGTCACGACAATTCTGGGGATTTGAGCGCGATGGCACGACTTAACCCTGTTGCCAGGAGGGCGCTGAAGCGGAAAGCGTTTAGGAAGCCCATTGCCGATTATCTGGCTCGCGTAGTTGAGTGGGACCATTCAGCGCTAAAGCCCGTGAAGGACCTCGTACGGATCTTCCTCAGGCTCGAGCAGGACGAGATTTGTCCGTATTGCCAACGGCTGATCATTCCGGAGCGCCGGAACATGACCGAGCACATCGAGCACTATCTGGACAAGTCACACGCCGAGTATCGAAAGTTTGGCTTCACGGCCACAAATCTCGTTCTGGCTTGCATTGGTTGCAATATGACGAAGACCACGCGGGACCTCGTTGTCGACGGCAAGGCGAAGCCTATTCATCTAACGATTGCCGAGGCTCCGTTCCGCTGGCCTCATCCTTATTTTGACGACATAACAGAATCCCTCCACAAAGCGCCGGGACCGGTCTATTCAGCTATTCCCGGTTCGCTACGCCAAGCAGAAACTGAACAGATGATCACGGATCTTAAGCTCGATACGCTTGAGAATGCGGAGTCTCATCACGGTCGTCTTCTCGCGGAACAGAACCGGCTTTGGGAGGAGGTAAATGCCCTGATGAAACAAATGACGCCCGAGAACATGGCCAAACTCGAGCCGTTGCATGCGAGGCTCCAAAGGATCAGCAGGGAATTGAACTGATCGCCGTATAGGACGCGATGTTGAAATCCAGCTAACGTTAGGGGGTGTCCGCAAATTTCTATGTCCGCTTTTCGCGCCAGTCGCTTTGCCAACAGACGGTCGGCTTCCGGCCCGCTTCGGACATCGGGTTTCGCCCAGCGCAAGGTCCGGGTTGGGTCAACCAAAGCCCTTGAGCGGGGTCCCGCGAAGGTCTCGATCCCGCTCCATTGCGGAAATACGGCCAAGGTCCGCCCGGTGCCATAACGAGACCTTCCCGATATCGCACGGCGATTCATGATAGAAGAAGCCAAGGGCGGGGCGCCATGTGCACCCCGCCCTTGGATGTGCGGCTTTCCTTTATCAGCAAGTCTGCCGGAATGGTCCTCACCGGGTCTCGAAGCGCCAGGTGAAGTTGCCTTTCAGTGCATGCTCCTGCGCCCGCTGATCGACCTGTCCGGCATAGGACACGCCCAGCGTCATGTCCTTGTTGATCTGCCAGTCCAGCCCGGTCTCGGCCACAAAGGCATTGCGGTCGATGGGGACGCCGGAGACCTCAAAGGCCGACACTCCCTCCGAGAACGCTAGCAGCGCTGCCGGATTCACGTCGCCAAAAGCATGCCGCCAGCCCACCAGGCCACGCAGGGTGAGCGGCAGGTCGGTGCCAAGCTGCGTCTCCGCGCGGATGCCGAGGGTGGTGGTGCCGAGCTCATAGCTGCGGCCATAGCCAACCAGCACGGCGGGACCACCGTCCTCGCGGAAGCCGTCCATGTGCAGGCGCATCACGGAGGCGCCGAGGAACGGCTCCAGCTTCACCTTGCCAAGGCCGAACTCGTAGCCGACCTCGCCGAAAGCCATCAGGGTCGAGCCGTCATAGGAGGCGCTTGCTCGGTCGCCGAAGCCCGGGAACGCGATGGTGCGGTTCACGTCCACATCGTGATGGGCGTAGAGCATGCCGAGGCGGACATTGACCGCGTCCCACTTCGCAGCCCCATAGAGAGAGCCGAACACAGTCTCGTTCGTGCCCGAGGACAGCCGTCCGTCGATGTCGAAGGAGGTGCTTATGAAGCCGCCCGCAACACCGATGCGATAGGTCTCGTCCATCCTCGTCTCGGCACCGAGAACGAAGCCACCCGTGGAGGTGTCCAGTCCGGCCGCGTTGCCGTTGGAGTGGACCTTGCCCCACGAGCCAAAGCCCACGCCCCAGAGCGCAAAGCGCCGCGGATCGAACGCCGGCGCCATGGCAATCGCTTGCGAAGAGCCGCCGGGCCGGTCGGCGGCATAGGCCACGGCGTACCCGCCTTGGCCAAGGGTGGGCAGGGAGCCCATCGGATGGCGCAGGCGATGAAGGACCGCGTCCTGCACGAGCTGATCATCGCCATAGGAGACGGCCACGGCGGATGCATGGACTTCGCCCGAAAGGGCGTCGAAGGCCTGACGGGCGCCCTCCTCGCTCGCGCCGAGCACGGTCTCGAACAGGTCGTTGCCGAAGCCCAGCCTCTCGACCGCGTCCGCAACGCGGTACTGGTTAATGGTCGTCGCCACGGAGTTGAAGATCAGGCCACCGCCGCCCTTGTCATTCTCGTTCGGCTCGCTCTTGCGCTCGAGCAGGGTCAGGGTGACAGCGTCAGGCCCGTAGTCGAGAACCGGGTTCAGGAACGCAAACTGGTGCTCCACCTTCGTGTCCCTGAACTGCCCCGTGACCCCCTGCTTGGCGGTCAGGATGGTGTAGGGCGAGAGCGAGTACCGGCCCTGATCCGGGAGAATGCGAACGGTGCCGCCATTCAGGGTAGCGGTGCCGGTGGCCGCAATCCTGTCGGACTGCTCGGAGCCGTTGATCTCGACCTGGAAGATCGAACCCGGTGCAAAGCTGACATTGCCACTGACATTCAGCGTGCCGATCGAGTTGCCCGGAGCGACCATGCCGCCGCTCTGGACCGCGATCCCGCCCACTGTACCGGTGCCGCTCAATGAGCCGCCGGAGACAGTCACGATGGACTGTGCCAGCGAGCCGTCGACCGCCAGGCGGCCCTCGTCGATCATGGTGTTTCCGGAAAAGCTGCTTGTCCCAGCCAGGGTCAATACGCCCGGTCCGTTCTTGGTGAGAGAGCCGGAGCCAGAAATGCCGCCTTGAAGCGTCTGAGCAGACGCGTTTGTAACCGTAAGGCTGCCCGTGGCGAGGTTCACTCCTCCGTTGATAACGGAGCCGTCCATGAGGGTGAGCGTATTGGTTCCGCCCGTGAAGTTGATTGCGGTCCCGTAGGTCATGCCAACGTTGCGACCACCCGAGATCTCGCCAGAGTTGGTGATCGACAGGTCTGCTCCTGCAATACCAGCACCGGCAATTCCGTCGATACCGGGAATCGGTGCTGGACCTTTTGCTCCGGCATCGCCGCCGAGGACGGTGCCCTGGTTGGTGATGACGGTTTGGCTAGCCGCGATACCCGCCCCACCGTTTCCTCCGTCGCCGGCTCGCCGAATAAATGCACCGCCGCCTGTGCCACCATTCCCGCCAGCTACGGTACCGGAGCGTGTGACCATAACAGTGTTGGAAGCGCCCTGAAGATAAAGGCCGGCACCACCGTCCCCGCCTGCACCACCACTCACTCCACTTCCGCCTCGACCTCCATTGCCGCCGACGTAATCGCGACCGACGATCACCTCTGCGGTGGACCTGACGACCGCACCGGAACCGCCGGCCCCGCCTCCACCGCCGCCAGCCCCCATACTGTCTCCGCCGTTGCCGCCTCTGCCACCCCAGAGATGGCCTGCCGGCAGGGGACCTGCTGTAACATCAGCCGCGTGCGCGCCTCCGCCGCCCCCGCCGCCCCCGGTGTAGGCATCGGAAGACGAAGCACCATCGGCGCCATGCCGAGAGCCCGCCGTTCCGCCGGCACCGCCAGCGGACGGGTTGCGCGGGAGGCCTTCGCGTGTGCCGGGCTGGCCGCCCTTACCGCCGCCAGCGGCTCCTCCGCCTCCGCCTCCGCCGCCATCAGCGCCAGCCTGCCAGTCGGCACCGATCCCGCCGTTTGCTCCAGTGCTGCCGCTGCCTCCAGAGCCACCGGATACCTTGCCGGCCGAATCGCCAGCGCCGCCGCGGCCGCCATCCGCCCTCGCCGGCATGGGGCTGGTGGCAAGGATGACGATGCCCACCAGAGCAGTTGTCATGAACAGCGTGTGGCGGAACGCACGTCGCAGACGCAGCGCCGCTGCTGGCCAGACAAGGCAGGCACCAGGATTGCTTGCTCTCAGGGGGAGAGATGGTAACTGGTCCTGCGAATTGCGGTTGTGCCCCATGCTTGCCCCCGGTCGGAAAACTCTGTTTCGCTCATACCTTCGCGGCGGATGGCCGCGATGCGTTTGACGAGCTTTGGAGGCGCTATAGCACTATTTTCCTCAAGCCACTTGTCCATCCGTCTCAGGAACTTGTCCGTATGTCTTAAGAGACGTGTCTGAGCGTCTGTGTTTTCGCCGGCGGGTGAAGAATTAGGTCTGGGGTTGCGCTGAAGTCACAGGGCGTCATCGCCCTGTCGGATCGATGGTTAGAGGCATCTTTTGCGCTTTTGGGGAGATCACTCAGGGGGATGGGAACCGTGGGAAATGCCGAGCGCCTTCGAATACGACGGCGACGAGCGACCTGCGGCTGGCCTATCGCGTCGCTCCTTTGCCCTGGAGGATCCTGGTGCCGGAGTCGTTTGGCCACAGGATAGAGTGGAGGGTGCTCCTGCCAGCCTGACGCTCCTGACATACGCATCCCGGTAGACCAGCGGCGTCATCACGTGGGTGCTGCTAAGGTCCGGATCGGGTCAAACTTTCACCTTCAAGTCGCACAATGAACGTCGGCTCATGACTGCCGAAGCAGACCAAGCGCTTACGTCCTAGGAGTGCCAAAAGCGGTCGTTTGCGCAATGTCGCGGCACGCCAATCACTCCTGCTCACGCTGATCCTGTCCCAGCCGTTCCTGGGGTGTCAGCTTGTGATCGTGCAGAAAACCGGACACTCATTGTGGATGCTGTCGAATTGGCCCGGGTTCAATCGACATTGGTGTGGTAGCCCAGTCCGGGCTGCCGGCATCAGGAGAACAGCCTTGAAATACATGCTCATGATCTATCGCGACGAAGCAGCCTTCGCTCCCGGCCAAACGAGCGGCGCCCACTCCGGCGCTTATATTGCGTATGCGGAGGCTCTGAAAGCGGCAGGTGTCCTGGTTGGGGGTGACCGCCTCCAGCCGTCGTCCACGGCCAGCACCCTGCGGGCAGTCAACGGAACACCCGCGATCCTCGATGGGCCCTACGCCGACACAAAGGAGCAGTTCGGCGGCTTTTACATCATTGACGTCCCAGATCTCGACGCAGCCCTTCAATGGGCAGCGCGATGCCCAGCTACGGCACAGGGGGCCGTCGAGGTCCGTCCGATGTGGGTTGTCTGACAATATGGAAGCGACCAGACGCGATCCGCAAGCCGGAGAGGCGGCAGAGCGGGTTGCCCGGCATTCTTATGGCAAACTGGTCGCCTATCTCGCCGCGAGGACCCGGGACATCGCGGGGGCAGAGGACGCCTTGTCCGAAGCCTTCGCGGCCGCTCTCGATCAATGGGAGACCAACGGTATCCCATATAGCCCGGAGGGATGGCTCCTGACCGTTGCCCGACGGCGGATGATCGACACGGCACGGCAGAGGGAAACCCGAGCAGGCGCGGCCGAACATCTCAAGCTGCTCGTGGACGAACTGCGGGACGCTGGTGATGGCTCGGACATCCCCGACCAGCGCCTGCGGCTGATGTTCGCCTGCGCCCATCCGGCCATCGACCGGCAGATCCGCAGCCCCCTCATTCTTCAGACGATCCTCGGCTTCGATGCCGCCACCATCGCGGGCTGCTACCTGGTCTCCCCGGCCACGATGGGGCAGCGCCTCGTCAGGGCCAAGACCAAGATCAAGCAGGCCGGGATCGCCTTTCGGCTGCCGGACCACGCGGAGATGCCGGAGCGGCTCGATGCCGTGCTGGAGGCGATCTATGCGGCCTTCGCCGAAGGCTGGTCCGATCCATCCGGAACGGACCAGCGCCGAAGGGAACTCGCGCAAGAGGCGCTCTGGCTCGGCCGGCTGGTCGCGAGGCTTCTGCCCGATGAACCCGAGGTGCTCGGCCTCCTCGCCCTCATGCTTCACCTCGAGGCGCGTCGAGGCGCGCGGCGCGATCACCAAGGCGCCTACATTCCCTTGAATGACCAGGACCCGTCGAGGTGGCACGCCATGCTCATCGGCGAGGCCGAGGACATTCTGCTCGGGGCAAGCCACATGGGCCGCATTGGCCGTTACCAGCTTGAGGCGGCCATGCAATCCGCCCATGCGGTCCGTCGGTTCGGCCAGACTCCGGACTGGACGGTGTTGGAAACGCTGTACGACGCACTTCTGGCGATCACCGGTTCCCCCGTTGTGGCCATCAACCGGGCGATGGTGATTGCAGAAGCCCGGAGTCCCGAGGATGGGTTGGCCATCCTGTGCGAAGTCGAAAACGATCAGCGCCTCGCCGGATACCAGCCTTATTGGGCCGCCCGAGCAGAACTCCTGGCCCGCTGCGGACAGCCAGCCGCAGCCGATCAGGCTTATGCTTGCGCGATCAGGCTGGAACCTGACCCGAGCGTTCGCCAGTTCCTGCAAGCTCGAAGAGAGGCCATTCAGACCGCATCAGCCGCGAGTGAATCGAGCAGCAAGGCAGCACGGATGGAGGGACAGTAACGCTGCGGTGCCGCGCCTCCCCAGCCTGCCGATGGGTGACGGGCGAGTGCTGAGTCGGGCGACGTGCGAGATCCTGACGGCCTGCCTTCAGCCATCGCTCGCCGGGGTGGAAGCCGCACGCCCCGGCCTTGAACTGCTCCTGCGGCGGCGCGCGATGCGGTTCATCGAGTCCCGTCTCGCTTCCGCCACGTTGAATGCGGTTGCCGTCTGCCATGCGGTGGGCGTGTCTCGGCGGACGCTTTATCGGCTGTTCGATCAGGAGGGTGGGGTCCAGCGTTACATCCAGGCAAGACGCCTCGAGCGGGTCCATTCTGCCCTGATCGATCCAGCGGATACCCAGCGCATCTCCGAGGTTGCGGCCGGTTTCGGCTTCCTGCGTACCGATCATTTCGCCCGGGCCTTCAGGCAACAGTTCGGGCAATCCGCATCTGATGCCCGCAATCAGTCGCGCGGCCCAGAGGTCGACCCTGCGGCCTCGCCGATCGAGTCTGGCACGTGGCGTGACTTCGACGACTGGATCCGGACGCTCCACGCGTGACGCCCTTTCGTGGGCGGGCGGCTGTGGGCATCAGGTTGCCTTGTGCCCTGCGGCAAGGTCTGCACCGGGTCAGGCGGTGAAGCTCGCCGACGGTTCGGAATGTCCGGTGCTTCCCGTATGAGCGGACATTTGGCTGTCACTCACGGGTCGCAGGGTTCAACCATCAACAGCCGAACTGGTCGAGATTAAGCGGTCAACGAATGTTCGTCACTAGGGCAAGGAGGCAGGTTGCCTCCATATCGCCACCTCTTGAAGCCCGTTGAAGGACTTGCTCGATGGTTTCGCCGTCACCGGGTGAGTGCCGGTCGCAGACGGCAAGCACTTGCTCGTACAGATCTCGATCCACAGGGCCGAGGCCCCATACCGAGGCGAACGCCGCCTGGATCTCCTCCAGGGAGGCGTCGGCTACGTCCGCTGCCACAAAGGCGTAGGCCAGCTCAAACAAGCCGCCGGCGCCGATCGTCCGGTCTTCCGCAAGTGACCCGAAGGCCCGCCGGACCGCTTGCTCGATCAACTGTTCACGCTCATGGCTCACCAGGGCACCTCCAGCGGCTGTCAGCATCAGGCTACCCGAACTCCCGTCACCGACCATAGGCGGGATCTTTGCAGGTGCTGGCTTCCGAGAACACAGCCGGCTGGCGCTCAAGCCCCCACACCCACTCGCCCGCTCGCTCGGGGTGGGCTTGGAAGTGGGCATTGCGTTCGGCCAGGTAGCGGTCGATCGCCGCCTTCGCCTCCTCCGCAGAGGGATAGTTGCTGTTGTGGATAACGGCGCGTGCCATGCCGCTGAACACGGCTTCGATGACATTCAGGAACGGCGCACAGGAGGGCAGCGGCACAACCGTGATCTGCGGTCCGCCCCTGACCTGAGCCTCGGCATTCTGCTGCGCCAGCCAGTCGGTGAGCCGGTTCGACGTGTGCCAGGACGCCGCGTCCCAGGACAGGTAGAGCTGACGACATGCTGCATACTTCGTGGTGAGGATCTCGATCAGCCGGATCATCTCGGCCGTGTTCTTGTTCGCGCTATAGACATGCGTGACTTGGTTCGTCGACAGCTCCAGGGCCGCGGTCAGGATCAGCGTGCCGCGCGCCCTTTGCCGTGCAGGGACCGTCCGGACCGTGCCAGGAGGCGTCAGGGCTGTGCCGCCATGCTGCCTTACAATGAACGGCCCATACTCATCGATCGAGAAGAAGGCTTCGTCTGCTTGCAGTGCAGCGAGCGTCGAGCGCAGGGTCCGAACCTTCTCCGAGTAGTCGGGGTCGGTCGATGTGAGCACCTTGCGGGCTTTGAGCCAGCGCCAGCCTGCTTGGCGCGTGATCGTGCGGATCGTATCCCGACACGCTGGGCTGCCTTTTTCTGCCAGAGCGTGCTGCAACGTACTCATGGTCCAGGCCGTTCGATTGATGCCATAGGTGAGCGGCGGCTCATGCAGGATCGTAAAGATCAGGCGCTTCAGGGGCTCGCTATCGACTTTCTTGTGGGTTGGCGGACGGGCGGCAAACAGCGCTGCTGCGCCACCCCGTTCATAAGCCTGGCAGTAGCCGCGATAGGCCTTCTTCTCGATGCCGAGAAAGCCGCAGATCGCCGGTGGCGGCCAGCCACGCAAGCTGCCGAGGATCACGAGCGATCGATTGCGGGCGTGGCGGCCACCATCCTGAAGCCTGCCCAGTAGCACGTCGAGGTCCGGCACATCGCCCAATTCCCGCCGTAGGTCGGAGGCTGGCATTCTGTGCTGCAGAAGCTGGCGCAGCCACGTGAAAGCGGCCTGCTTGACCACCTCCTTGGGGGTCTTGCGCGCTCCGGATGCCGTCAGTCTATGCCGTTCGTTGGCCTGGCACTGCTGGGCGACACGCATCAGAACGGTGACAGCGGACTTTCGGTCCAAAGTCGCGATCGCGTCGTAGGCGGCCTCCCACAGCATGCGGTCGGTTGGCTTCAGCGAGCGAATGTAGTTTCCGACAGCGTCGTAGGTTCCGGTGAAGCCTTGCGTCCGAAGGTGCCTGTAGATCTCGCGATAGGACGAGCCTGGAGGCTCCGCGCTCGACAGCATCTGCCGGATGGTTGGCAAGTAGGGTCCGAGCTTGGGAAACACCCGCTCTCGCGGGCCGTAGGGCACCGGCTGTCTCGCGCGCAGCATCTTCCGGATTGTGTTCGGGCTGATCCCGGTCTCGCGCGCGACCTGCCTCTGGGTGGCTCCTTCGACCAGAACCCGGTAGCGGATCCGCGCCCATTGCTCGGGGTCACAGTACATGAGGGGCCCTCACGCGCGCCGGCACTCTTGCAGAACGCGAATGTAACAGCATCCAAACGCGATGTGAATTGTGAATCCGCTCGGCGACCGCACCCATTCCGCGGTCAACAAGCTCGCGCGGAAGGTTTGAAGGGGCTGCCAAGAATCAGGCGCGGCAATTGCCGATCCGTCATAAACGTCTGCTGCTTCATTCTTGAGCCGACATTTGGTCTACTCACCAATGTGCCAGGGTGCGCTGTAGAGCATCCTCGCCAGGACGTCTGCGTGTTGGCCTCAAGTGGCCGGTTTTACAGCAAAGACCGCCTGTTCCAAAAAGGGGATTGCGCGCACCGCCTCATGAAGCGAGCTCAGATCCGCCAGGTTGCCGCTCCATGATGAAGTGGTTTTCAGTCTCGTCGATCACCGAGAAACCATGACGTCGGTAGAGCGATCCTACCGGGTTCCACTTGAGGTGCTGTAGGCGCATCGCCATTCCATGGGCGTCTGCAATCGCAAGACAGTGTTTCAAGATCCGCGTCCCCAGCCCTCGACCTTGGTGGGCCCGGAACAGATAGAAGTCATCAAAACGGATGTGGCCCGAGGCAGTCATAAGCGCAACAGTGCCGACGGCTTGTCCTTGGCACATGATGCGCGACACTGGACGGTCGCGGAACTGATGCTCATGAAAGGCTCTTTGAAAGGCCTCGTCCCACCCCCATCGGGCAATGATGTGAGGACCCAGAGCCGCTCGTTTGACCTCAAAGGCGAAATCCATCGCGTCGGGCGTTTGGGCCAGGCGATTGAAGCTGAAGTCAGGCGGCAGGTCAGGAATGTCCATGGGTTATCGCTGTCTCAGAACACCCATAACTATGACACACCTGCTCATTCCATAAAGGGGCTTACGCGCAATTCGAGGACTTTCTTCTCACGCGCGCATGAGGTATGTCGCCCTCCGATCTAAGGTCGACGACCATGCCTCATGACAGCAAGCCGCGTCACAAACGCGTTTGGGATCGTCGGATCAAATGCCTCGTGAACCTGTAGGGGCAGCCGAGGCCTCCGCGTTTTCCTTGGCTTGTCAAAGCGTGAAAGGGGGGCACCATGGAGCGAGAGTTATCCGCTGCAACGTTGTGCGCACTTGGATTGAGCGCACTCTCATGTCTCCT
Organism: Microvirga sp. TS319; assembly: GCF_041276405.1. Taxonomy (NCBI): domain Bacteria; kingdom Pseudomonadati; phylum Pseudomonadota; class Alphaproteobacteria; order Hyphomicrobiales; family Methylobacteriaceae; genus Microvirga; species Microvirga sp. TS319. The sequence goes on from NZ_JBGGGT010000002.1 coordinate 2,535,448, forward strand.
AACAGTCGGAGGATTCATGGGATCGGCATCCCCAATAATCCTGCTCGGCGGCCTTGCCGCCGCTGGTGCAGCCATACTGGCCATCTACGGCCTTTGGCGACACAAAGAATTTTCAGCGATAGGGGCTCTGGCTCTCAGCTCTCCAGGGCTAGCCGCGTTGCTCTTTATCGTCTCGTACCTGTCCTCAGTAAAGTGACCGCGCAATCATCCAGCCGAAGCGCATTCCATTAACGGCCCTACGCGAAATCGCATCAAGCATACCCGCACTCACCTCTCCCCTTGCTCTAGATGGGAGGGGCACAAACGAGCAACACCGAAAACCCTTTTCCGGGACAGTGCAACAGGATTCCAATTCCTCGGAACGTCAGACGATCAAAGACAGAACAGAAGATGGGAGGGAGAATACCAATGGATGAGCCGATTGACCTACAGCTAAGTCCGGATGGCACCTAACATCTCTCAAGCGAACCGAGCCGGGGAAGCCGTGGCATATGGATTATTGGGTGTCTGGCTTCTTTGCCAGATTGTTGGCAGGCTTCGCCTTATTCGGGCAGCCAATTCAGCCTGACTCAGGGTGACATGACCAAAGATGAAGCAAACTCTGATGAAGAAGGCTCCCCCTAAAAAATCCGCAGCCTCCAAATTAGCCGAACTGGAAGCGCAGGCGGAAATTTTACACGGGTATGTTGTAAATCTTGTCCGATCCTTGGGAGTATTTCATGGGCTCAATGAAAGGCTTCAGGGCAAGAGCCTCTCAGGCAAGGGGGCCTCGGCGATTGCCACGATCCTGTTTGATGAACTGCACCTAATCGCGATCCGTATCAATGCTCTCATCGTTGAGCCCAAATGGGCGGACGACGTGACAATCGGGACGTTTGTCGCAGCTCTTGAAGACGAGAAAATCAAACAGTTGCTGATCGATCGTGCGTCTGAATGGCACGGACCTTCACGAGCGGCAACGAACCGTAAGCAAATGACGGCGAGAATTGACCAGATCCGTTCTCGCTATGACAAGCTAAACACAATTGGGGCTAAAACACTTCGAGATGTTCGTAATAAGTCACTTGCTCATATTTCGACAAAAGGAGCCTTGATACCACCAGTAACTCTCAGATCTCTATGGAGTTTGGGAGAGCGGACAATTTCCCTCGGATCGGAAGTAGCATTAATTTTCAGAGAAATAGACACTGGATACTCGGAAGAGATACGGCATCTAAAGGAAGAGGCAAGAGCAATCATTGGATACACTCGCGCTGGGATAGCCGCAGAAAATCGCAAAGTTGCCCGTGCGCGTGCTGCTCGGCGCAGCCGCAAATCAGCCCCTTGAAACCCTCTCTTCACCCTTCCCCGCCATATGCAGGGCATGACCGACACCCGTGATCCGACCGCTATGGCTCGGCGCCGCTGCACCCTGTGTGTTCATTTACGGACGTGGGTGGCCGCAGGGATATTGCTGTGTTCTGGATCTTTCGCACAGGGCGCGCCGGAAGAGCCCGAAATGAAGTGGGGCTATCATTACCTAGAGGCTTGCTCCAAGGGCTCTCCTAACCGGCCGATCTGCCTACGCTTCATTGATGGCTTCCTTCTAGGGGCAGAATTGCAGGCCGAGAGGTCGAACTCTCGCCTCGAATACTGCCTGCCTGAGGGGCTGGTCCAGAGATCATCGCTGATGCATTCCACGATTGGATGGTTGATGTAAAAGCCCATAGCTACATGAGTGCAGACGGGCTTCTGTTCATGGTTCTGGCGATAAAATGGCCCTGTCGAACAAGTTGAGTATCACCCACATGACCGACACCCGCGACAACATCTCCACCTCCGAGCTCACCGGTCAGCCAGTCAGCACCTCGTCCGAGGAATGGCGGATCGAAACCGAGGCCCGCACTGTCCTGAAGATGAGCAAGGAGCAGCGGGATGTCGTCTTCAACGGCCGGAAGGATGCCGATGGGAAAACCGTCGACCGCGGCGTGATTGCCATTCGAGGACCGAAGGCTGCTGAGGAGATCAAGGCAACCATGGAGAGGCTCCAGGAGGCTCGTGCCAACCGGGGCTAAGTAGAAGGTCTTGTTGACGTAAAGCGAACTCCTGCCTTAGCAACAATTCTCCCTATAGCCGCTCGCACTTTTCATCAGGTCTCCGGTGAATTCAAAGCTCGTTCTCGCCCTTGCCTTCGTGCTTGCGTCCCCCTGCATGGCGCAAACTCCTCCTAATGATCCCGGCACCATGAGTTGCACCGACTATCTGAGGGCGGCAAAGGGCGCTTCAGAGGGTGACTTTGGTAACGTGAAGACAGGTGATGCAGAGGCTGACGCAATGATGAAGGAATTGGGTCAGAAGATCAGGAAGGTGTGCACCGCACGCCCAAAGATCACCGTCCGTGAGGCTATCCAGCAAGCCATAATGGAAGACGACTGATTGGTGCGAGGTGAAGTACTTTTTCGTTCTTTAGCCGCCTGGGATCACCAACAAGGGGCAGAACGCGAGGGCACCGATGCACATCGGGGAGAGCAATCCCGAAGCGGCTTCACCGTAGCGACCCGGAGGGCCCATCGGCAGGCCTTGCTTTTCCTGGGAGCCACCGCGATCGGAGCAGCCCTCGCGCTTTGGCTGAAATCGAACATCCCTGGCAATCAGCACCCAATCCGCTGCTTGATCGCATCAACCTGAGACTTCAACCGGCAGACGTTCTCGCATGGAATCCCGTCACCATCGCCGTCCGCCCGGCTGTAGCCGCCGCACCAGAGCTCGACGGCCTCCTCGCAGGTGCTCACCGACTTGCAGGTCCCTCCCCTGGCCATCAGCCATTCCTTAGCCCGCGGGCTGCTCGCCTCTACCGATAGACTGATTCCGCTGGCGGCTATTGCCGCGAGCACCAACACCGTGAATTTCCGCACCATCGCCCCCACTTGCCCAGGTCGTTCTGATGCCGGGCTCTAGGCGTATGTTCGACCGGGAATCATGCCTAGGCAAACGGATTCTTGACCTGCTGCGTTGGTTCGTCTGGCTGGACCTTGTCCGGAAGATCCTTGTCTTGGGATAAGGCTTTCACAACTGCATCCACCAGCCCCTTCAGGGCCCGGGCATTCTGCAGGCCCTCTTTGTCCCGAGTCAGATCCAATGAGCCATAGATCGCGACTTTGTCCGTGCCGTTCTCGACGGTCAGATCATTGATATTGAGCGAGGCGCTGTCATTGGAAAAGGGCTGAAACTTCGGCATTAGCGACGTCCAAAATTATCAATGGCATTGAGGATTCCCCCAAGAAAGTCGCCGGTCTGAGAGCCCGAGCTGGGCGCCGGCTGCTCTTGGCTGGATGGTGATCTCGGGGCCGGGCCGGCATTGCGCCGCGACCGGCGCAGCTGCGGCGTCGGCAGCTCCATCGCCGTCTGCTTCACGGATGCTGCCACGTGTGGGAAGGCATCGATCCCCGTGAGCTGCTGCAGCTCGACCAGCGAGACGATCTTGTAATCATTCCCGGGCTGGTTCAGGACCAGATAGGCCGCCCCGGCGTTCCGCTGCGGGTCATAGACGGCTTTGGCCAGATGCGTGGGGACTAGAACACGCCCTTTGAGGCTCTGGACGTTCTCTCCCTGGAAGATCGGCCCTGTCACCACAAAGATCTCGCGCCGCTCGGCGTATTGCCGGACAGCCCGTTCGATGCGCTCCCAGAGGTTGCGGTTATTGTCCCGGTCCTGCGGCACCATGTTGGCCAGGGAGAATGACTCGGCCATGCCCTCTGGTGTGGCCATGTCTCCGGACGGCGCCATGTGCCCCCGGTCATAGCCGCTGCGGGCATAGTCGGAGAGCTCGGCCCGCTCGCTGATCGGTAGGTTGGCATCCGCATGGAAGTTGTTGACCCGGTTCAGGTCCCGAGCGCCGGCGACGCGCTCGGGCGTGAAATGCTCTGCGACCCAGAGCGGGGTCCGCGTCAGGCCGGAATGCAACAGCGCGAATTCGGAATAGCAAATCTGCCGGGTCTTCGGCTCGAGCTTTGGGTTGAGCAGTTGCGGAGCGACGCCGCTGAAGAAGTGCTGCGGGCAGCTTTCGGCACTGGCCTGTGAGGCCAGAGAGCAAGCAGCAAGGGCAATGCCGAGGGCGACAGCAACGAGCCTCATGGACGATCTGACAGCCTGGTAAGACGGGACAGGATGAGCCATGGTCCATTCCAGATCAGGGACAAGTGGCTGCGGAACAGCCTTGTAACGCGCCCCAGCCGCCATGGCTGCCCACCGGCTGGCTTCGCGACCCGGCGCAAACCATATTTCTGAAGCTCAGACGCTCCGATCATCGTATGACGCCGACGCTTCCAGCGTGGCCTCAAAGGATTGCCCAGGTGTTTGCCCATTGTGCCCCCGACTCATCTCTATTCATAGGCTTTGAGACGGCAGGTTCAATGCGCGGGCCGGGTTGTCTCCGACACGCTTAGAATAGCGGATCGCTGTCACGGATGGGGCATGACGCCAGCCGGCCTCCCTGCCCGCACCGAACGGAACCGCGTGATGCCGAGCAAAGTTATATTAGTAATATTTTCTTATGGCGGTACTGTAGGAATTGGCAGGAGCTCATTGCCGATCGAAAGCGGCAAATGGGCGATGGCATGGCTATTGTTCTCGGTGCTCTGCTGGCCTGTCCGATGCGACACACGGCCGAAATGCTGAGGGCGCTTGAGCGCCTGAAGATCCCGCGCGACACTAATCGTGTCCCAGAATGCCCTGCGCTCGTGGGATCAATTGCACGAGTGCTGGCGGCACGATCCGCCGCATCGGCCGCGTGGCGGGAGGCGGGCCGCTGAGCCCAGGAAAGACTTGGGGCATACTTGACCTGTCGTTCTTCACCGATCTTGGGGACCGATTGGGACTGAACACGGATCAGCCCAGAATTCCGCCACTCGCCAAGCGCGTCGCCCCAGCAGCTTGAGACGAGTGTCGCTTTTACCTAAAAGTTTCAAATCGTAATAACTCTCAGCTGCGAATACGTTAGCCTCATTTTGCGGGCCCATTTTAGGCTCTTGATTTCAACCTATTCACTTTGACCTTTCGCCTTTCAATGCGATTCAGCCTCCATCGGATTCATTGAAACAGACTCAACAGCTTCGGCCTTGGTGTGCCTGGACTCTATCGGTCTCCCTTTCGATACGTCGGCCCAATGGCGTTCTAGGAAAATAAGATAACAAGACGCCGTTCTTCGCTACCCGCAGCCACAGCCCATCAGGAACCAAGGGGTTAACCTGCATGCGATCGGTCCGCTGGGCTTGGCGCAGAAGTTCCGGAACTTACCGCCATCGAGTAACGAGCCGCCTCCGAAAGCACCCAATCGAGGGATTGGAAAGGCGCTGAACCTTGATTACTTTGGCTGTATAGCCACTACCGCTGAAAGCCCGGGAGATTCCTTGTGGAGGCCTCGCGGACGCTCCACGATCAAGTCGAGGTCAGCACTTCGCGGGCAACGCCGAGCGAGACGTGGAAAGCGGCGCAGTGGCGGGCCAGTGCTCTGGACCGCGTCTTGGATGGAATAAGCCCTCGAGCAACCCTGATCGCACGCGCTGCGGCTGAACTGAATCTGACGACGCGGCAGATCTATTACCTGCTCAAGCGCTATACACCCAAAAGGACAGTGAGTTCTCTCCTCCCGCTCCGACCCACGACGCGCGTCAAGCGCCTGAGCGCATCAGTCGAGCACATTATTGCGGAGGTCTTACGAGACCAGTGGCTCATCCTTGAGGCCCCTCCCCTCAATCCCGCCGTCAAGGAAATCCGATCGCGGTGTCTCGCTGCCGGCGAGAAGCCGCCCTGCTACCGGGCTGTCCAGAACCGTATCCCGATCCTCTTCGATCCGCAGACCATTGCCAGGAAGCGCTCGGCTAGCGAAAAGCACGTCCATCGCCTTCAGCCACGGCCGGGCCGCATTGTCGCGCAACAGCCACTGGCTGTTTGTCAGATGGATCATACGCCGTCCGATATCGCCTTTGTCGAAGTCATCGGCCACCTCGGTTCATATTGCGCACGCGCATATCTGACCATCATCGTTGATGTCTTCTCGCGAGCCATCCTTGGCTTCTGTCTCACGTTGGAGAAGCCAAGTGCCCTGTCCATTGCCCTGTGTATGGCGCACGCGCTGTGTTCAAAAGCCGATTGGCTTACAGCCCACAACCTGGGCCCGCATGACTGGCCTTTCGGGCGTCCGCATAAGGTCGTCGTCGATAAGGCAAGGGAGTTCAAGAGCCACGCTTTCATCCGTGGTTGCGACGAGTATCGGATCAAGATCCGTCGTCGCAACCGCGGTACGGTCCATCAGGGGGGAGTCGTCGAGCGGATTCTCGGGAAGCTCAACCGCATTCTCGCGACGCTGCCCGGCAGAACCGGATCGTCCATTGCCGATCGCGACGGGTATCCATCGGAGAAGCGGGCCCGGCTCACCTTCAATGAACTGGAGCAATGCGTGGCTCTCGCCATTCTCGAACACAACATCGATCAAAATGAGAAGACCTTGATCGTGCCCGCCCTTGAGTGGGCGAAACACGCAGCGGGGTTGCCCCACCACAACGACGATCCTGTCCAGGTGCTCATCAACTTCCTGCCGGGAGGGTATCGCTGCTTGACGCCACAGGGCGTGCACATCCATGCCCTTGATTATTATTCCCCGTGGCTTGGACAGTTTGTTCCCGAGCGGGACCGAATCGGCAAGCTCGAGGTGCGGTACGATCCGCGCGACATCAACTATGTTTATGTCCGCAATCCTCGAACAAAGTCGTTTCTTGCGGTGGCCCGACGGGACGGCCAGACGATGCCGGTCACCCTCTGGGAACATCAGCAAGACCGGAGGGAGAAGCGGGCCCGGGCCCGCCCGCTGGAGCAGCAGAGGGTGATGCTTCAGCGTCAGCGCGTTCAGATTGCAGCAGAGGCGTTTGATCGATCGAAAGGCAAAACCAACCGCGTGAAGAAGAAGGGTCTGTTACGTGCGGCAGCACGGTCAAAGCATGCTGCGGCGGCCTCAAAACCTTATGAGGCTGTGAAACCGGACGACCCTCCCCTCCCGACACGACAGGAGCGAGGCAAGCGGATCCTCCCAATCGAGGACTGGTAACGGTCATGGTGCATCATCTTCAAGAGCGGATCCGCCCGTGGCTGAGCCGGTCGGAGGTTGAGCGTATCGGCTTCCTTCAGGCACCACGCTGGATTGCGTACCACACGGCGGTCGAAGCCTTGCGGAAGCTGGATGATCTTCTTGAACGGGCACCGTCGTTGCGTCCACCCGGCATTGCGCTCGTTGGGCCGTTCAACAACGGCAAGACCATGATCGCCGAACGCTTCAGCGTGGCCCACCTCAGGGCCATGCAAACCGGCGGGGGGCCGCAACGGGTGTGGGTTATCCAGACGCGTGAAGGCGCAGGGGTGCTCAACTTCTATGATGGAATTCTGGCCGGGTTGCAGGCTCCGGTCACCAAGACCCACCGGAGCAGCCTCAAAGCCCAACAGCTTGATCAGCTGTTTCGCCACCTCCGGCCACGGGTCATGGTCTTCGATGAGTTCCAGAATGCGCTCCTCGGCCGCCCTAGTGACGTCAAGAAGGTCTTCGCGGCCCTGCGGAGGTTTGGACGGGAGTACGATATCTCAACAGTTCTTGTGGGTGACGTGACCGTCTACGACCATATCAATGTTACCGATGAGATGGCGAGCCGCTTCGAACTCGTATCAGTTCCGCGGTGGCGATACGATGAGGAATACTTCGCGCTGCTCGACAGTCTCGAGAGCGTGTTGCCGCTCGCGCAGGCATCGGATCTTTCCGACGAAGCGGTAGCCCGGACCATTTACAGACTCTCTGAAGGCCTCATTGGCGAAGTCATCAGTCTCACGACGAAAGCGGCCATTCAGGCCATCCAAACGCGGGAGGAGAAAATCAGCATCGATTTGCTCGATCGACTGCAGTATGTGCCATTGTCCTTGCGGCGCAGCCCACAGCAACGCGATGCGTTGTTGTAAGAGGTGGCTGGAGGTCATGGCATGATCCCGATCGAGGTTGTGCAGCGCTACCCCGATCTCATGTCGCAGCGATGGCCGGTGAGGATCGCCCCGGAGTCCGACGAACTTCTGTCCAGTTGGCTGCTGCGGCTCGGGTTCGCGAATGGCCTCGCACCGCGCGATTTCGGGCGGGTTTTGGGGTTTCATCCTGGAAAGTGGCCCCGACGGCTCGATCTGAACGTGCCGGAGGTATTGGGAGAGATGCTCCGGGCACGAGCGGGATTGTCATCCTCGGATCTCACCCGCTTATGCCTTCCTGAGGGAAGCCAGCGCGCCCTCCTTCTTCCGCTCCGATGCGACCTCCCTAGCGGAAGGCAAGCCAAGTTTATGGCAGCGTGGCTGCAGTTCTGCCCCAGGTGCTTGGCCGAGGATGGTCAACCCTACTTTCGCCGGACCTGGCGGAGCGCCACGGCCGTCATTTGCCTGAAACATCAGTGCCGGCTCCTGGACCGTTGTGAGGATTGTGGTCAGGCAATCGGTGCGTTCAATCACCTGATCCTGAGGCCTCAACATATTTGCGCCACCTGCAGTCGCGACCTTCGGCGGAGTTGTGCGCCACGTCTTGAGCCCGTTGCGAGCCGTGCCGCCATCAAGCTCCTGTATCTCGGTCAAGCCGCCTCGTCACGTGAGGGTCTTGCTGGATCCCTGCTCCGACTGCCACGTCGCTTGATGGAACCGCGCCATCGATCGCTGGCACAGCTCTCAAGCGTGGAGCGAGCCCGTGGACTGACGGAGCTGTCGGGTGCAATCGACAAGCTGTTTCAAAGGAGCCAGAGCTGCGCTTCTCCCTTGCCGCAGTCTGCTCGTCCGCGGCCGCTGCGTGGGGCGGAGTTGGACGATCTGTTCCGCGCCTATTCGGCCACTCGTCGTGAAGCAAGCTCGCTTAAGTCATGACAGATCAAAGCCGTTCGTTGGAAGCATGTCGGGTGTCCCGCTGGACGAAAGGCCGTGCCTTTCCGTCGCTCAGCGCGGGCCCCGAGCGGTGGGCGACTGCCGGAAGGGCGTGCTGATGCCATCGCCGGTATCAGCAGTTCCGCCCCGAAGCTGAATCGAGCTTGCCTGATCCGCTGGATTTCCGCCAAAGCGATCTCAGGCGTGGAGGGCTCCGTCCACGGCGCCTTGGGCACGCCGGTCCGCCGCAGGCGCTGCGGATCGTTGGTCCATGTCGGGCAAGACAGGGGCAAGCCGATCGGGATCGGCACCTCCTCGTTGGCGAGGTCAATCAGACCAAGGTCTGGCAATTCGCCTTCGAGATGTTCGAGGGCAGTGAAAGTCCGACACGCGTTGACATTCCCTGCTGCCTGGGTCCGACCCTACGGGCACGTTTGCTCTGGATCCGTGTGCTCGAGGCGCGACCGTGCCGGCGAGAGGCGAAGCTGTGCTCCTGCCACAAGCAGGTCTGCGGTTGCGAAAAGATGGCAGCGTACCGGGACAGATCCCGTCCGAGGTCTCGGTCAACGTCCTTGCCGCATCAGGAGCCGCTGAAGCCCAGCCACGGCTCCAGTGCTTCGAAGGTCTCATCCATGGCATAGGCGGCCGTCATCGGCAGCGAGATGTGCCCGTAGCGCAGGGATATCTGACGCTCCGCCGCTTCTTCTCCAGCCTTTGCGATGGCCGCGACATAGAGGGCGGACGCAAGCCCGCTGCGGTCAGCGCCGCCTTGGCAGTGGATCAGGACCGGCTTCTCCGACTTTTCCATCAACGCGATCAGCTCCTGGGCGCGGTGCTGGTCGAGCGGCTTGCGCGCCGACATCCCGAAATCGTAGTGAGCGAGACCCAGAGCCTTGGCTGCAGCCACCTCGGCATCATACCAATCTGCGCCGGAATTGCTGCCCCGCAGATTGATAATCGACCGGATCCGGTGTTCTTTGATGTACCCTGCCAGGGCCTCAGGTGTCGGCTGCGCGGATCTGTAGACCTCTCCCGCGATGACCGGATGAAAGTTTCCGCTGAGCTGGAGGTATCCAAGACCCGCTCCTAGTACAACACCTAGCCCTACCATGCTGATCGCCGTTCGTTTCAACCACCGGGCATGGCTCCTCCGCAATTTTCGGCTCATTGTCTCACCTCCAATCCACATTATCGAGCGCCAAGGCCGGTCTCTGTTCATTATGATCCGGCCAAGACAAAAGTGCGAGCGCGGCTTCCGGTGCTGTCCGCGCCCCGAACCGCAGTAACCGCTCGGGGCAGAACAGCGGTGAGCTCCCTAGCCCGAGCACCATCGCCGTCCCTGGGGCGGCGCCCACAACCGGGATTGCCTCCGAGAAGGTAGCCAGGGAGGCGACGAGCGTCGCGAACGATGGATGGTGTTCCACGACACCAAGGAAGGATTGGATCAGAGCATCAAGCGAGGTCATGAACACCCCCGAGCCGAGTGGACATGGGAGACTGGCCCGAAGCGGATTTCAACCTTGAGCCCGGGCTGATTGTCGTGGAGGGAGAGCGCGCCCCGGTGCAGGTCTACGACGGCCGCCGCCAAGCTCAAACCTAGGCCGTTCCCGGGCGTCGTGCGGCTGCGCTCCAGGCGGTAGAACCGGCGCAGGACGGCCTCACGTTCGCTGGCCGGAATTCCAGGTCCGTTGTCGGTGACGGCAGCGATAGCGCTGCCGTCAGGGTCGGTCGACAGACTCACCGCGACATCCGTGCCAACCGGCGTGTGGCAAAGGGCGTTTTCCACCAGATTGGCAATGAGTTGGACGACAAGCTCGCGGTCGCCTGGGACAACGATTCCGGCGGTGATCGTCGCGATCAGGCGGCGTCCACTATCCTCGGCTGCCGGCTCATAGGCTTCGACCACGGTTTGCAGGGCGTCGGACAGGTCGACGGGGCGGAACGCTGCCCGCCGCGCTCCCGCTTCAATCTGCGCAATGCGCAGCAGGGCTGAGAACGTTTGGAGGAGACCGTCGGCCTCGCCAATGGCGCGATCCACGGCCTCTTGATAACTGTCCGTCGTCCTGGCGCGCGCCCGGGCGTCCTCCAGCCCCTGCCGCAGGCGCGCCAACGGCGTGCGCAGGTCATGGGCGATGTCGTTTGAGACCTGTCGCAGGTTTTCCATCAGGCCGGCGATGCGATCGAGCATGGCGTTCAAGGTTATGGCGAGCCGGTCGAAATCGTCACCAGAGCCCGTCAGAGCAATGCGCCGGGAGAGGTCCCCTGCGATGATGGCGTTGGCCGTGCGGGCGACGGCATCGACACGCCGCAGCAACGCCTGCGCAATCAGCGCGCCGGCGCCAAGGGCAAGCACAATTCCAATGAGCAGCGCCCAGGTGAATTGGGTCAGCAGGGAGTCCTCGACTCCATCGATCCAAGTGATGTCGGACGCCACCGACAGGAGCAGACCGCTTCTCAGGCGCTCCGTCAGCACCAGGACATCGCCATCAAAGGGCACCTCCCGCGCGACGCCATCTGCGGTTTCGAACTCTGTCCAGCCCGGCTTCCGAATATCGAGCCAACGTTCACCGGAGAGATAATTCCCCTCGGGGGATGCCAATCGGTAGGCGAAGCGGCGCTGGAGATCTTGGGTCGAGCGGGTTTGGAGCGCCGCCGCACCGGCCTGTTCCACGAGTGGCGCAAGGTCGGCCATATCGCGCTCAATGCCTCCCCGGACCTGCCCCTCGAGGGCGCCCTTGACGGTCGAATAGATGCCAAAGCCGAGAATGAGAATCGAGACGAGCACGATCGTCGCGGCAACGGCCGCCAGCCGGAACCCCGTTCCCATCGTGATACTACGCAGCCGCACGCAAACGATATCCCGAACCACGGACAGTCTCGATCAATTCCGCCTCGAAGCCCTTGTCGACCTTGGATCGCAGGCGGCTGACATGCGTTTCGACGATATTGGTCTTGGGATCGAAGTGGAATTCCCAGACGTTCTCGAGCAGCATGGTGCGGGTCACAACACGATCGGCGTTGCGGATCAGGTACTCCAGCAACCGGAATTCACGCGGCTGCAGGTCGATCTCACGCCCAGCCCGGCGCACCTTGCGCCCGATGAGATCCATCTCGAGATCCGCGATCTTGAGCACGGTTTCGATCTGCGCCATCGGCGGCCTTCGGGCGAGCGCGTTGACGCGGGCCAGGAGTTCGGCAAAGGCGAAAGGCTTGACAAGATAGTCATCGCCGCCGGCTTCGAGACCCTCGACCCGATCACCCACTCCGCCCAGGGTGGTGAGGAACAACACCGGGGTCCTGACGCCGGCGCCGCGCACCGTCTTGACGACACCGAGCCCGTCCAGTCCCGGGAGCATGCGGTCCACGATCATGACATCATAGGCCTCCGCGGCCGCCAGGAAGAGACCGTCGCGGCCATTCGCGGCCAGATCAACGACATGCCCGTGCTCCTCGAGGCCTCGGCGGAGGTAGGCTCCCGTTTCGTTGTCATCCTCGATTACGAGAATCTTCATGCAGCGGCTCTCTCCTGTCGAGCACATATCTGTGTTACGCCCGGCATCATCGCCAGTGGAGGCTTCGGATCAGGAGCCGGTTCATCAGAACCATAGATACCGCAAGGCTCCAGCAAGCAGAATACCCGCGAGGGGGTGTTTGTCCTGGCCGCCCTCCGCCACGGTTCTCCCGACCCCGTAACGCCGACCCGGGAGCACAGGCGCTCGACGGTGGCGAGCGGACATCGCCACCACCGAGACGCGGCGCCAGCGCAACGGCGTCACCCAGGACGATCGGTGCGCGCGGCAACGTCGCCTTGGTTGGGCGCGAGACCGGACCGCCGCCATGCGTTGGTGTGGCCCGGCCGAGGGCGTTGAGTGCTTTGGCTGGAGCGGTCATTGAAGCCATCCGCGAGGGAACAAGCGGGTGGAGGGAAGCCCGGCTGTAGTGTTGAGATCCTTCAACGGCTCATTGAACCCAGGCGAAGCGTCCGGCCTCGTCTGGGCAGTGCGTGGGCGATGAAATTCTGAAGCCTAGTGCAAGATCGGCAGGGGCCGCCAAGCACCCATGATAAGCACGACAACAGCCATGAATTCGCCCTCATCAAGCTTATGGCACCCGTCGCTGGCCACCACCGAGCCGCTCGCGTATGAATCGATCTCCACCCTGAAGGGTGGAACATGCGAGGCAACGTCCCGGAGCACTTCAGTCAGGCGCGCTTCAAGGGTGCCGATCTGCCCCAGACGGATGGTCCGGGAAGCCTCGACCCGGTCTAGACCCAACGCGCCTGGAGTAGGTGCGGATAACCCTTTCCTCGATCCGTTCACGGCAGACGTCCTGGTTCGCCGCAGCGATCACAATCTCACACGCTTCGGACATCCCGTCCCCATTCTAGAACTTGTAATTCAGGCCGGCGCGCACCACACCGAAATCGTCGCGACCCGAGCTGGTGCTGGAGATGGCTGGCGTCCCGAGCGCAGACGTGTTCCTTGAGCCATTGCCGAGGCTGACGTAAAGTGCTTCTACCTTCGCCGTCCAATTGTTGGTGAGGGCATACTCGAGGCCGCCACCGAGCGTGTAACCAACCTCGGTGCCACGGTTGCCGGCGAGAGGCCCCCAGCTGCGGCTTCCGACATCGCCATAGGCGAAGCCGCCGGTTCCGTAGACGAGGAACCGGTCGAACGCATAGCCGAGCCGGCCGCGCACCGTGCCAAAATAGTTTCCACCCGAGCTGCTGCCAGACAGCGCGGCCGGCGAACCGGCGACGTAGGTCGTCTTGTTGCCGAGGTCGGCGTATTGCAGGTCGGTCTCCAGGCCAACCACGAGGCCGGTTCCCGGCACGAGCTGATAATTGTAGCCGATCTGGCCACCGCCGACAAAGCCGCCGTTCGATCCCTTGCTGCTCAACGTATCAGCAGAGCCAAGGTAGGTTTGGTTGCGGTTGCTCCAACCATAACCACCGTTCACGCCGGCGTGGAAGCCACTCCAAGTGAACAGCGGGGCGGGATTGTAGACGGGGGCCGGGGCATACTGGCGCGCGGGCAGATCGGCTGCCAGAGCAGCTGACGCTCCAACCACGAGAGATGCGGCGGTGGTGACGAGAACGCGGGAAAGCTTGCGCATGATGTTCGCCATTTCTGGATTCGAGGAAACTGCAACGTCCATCGTGGAAGTTCGCAGGAGCAGCATGTCTCCTGAAAGGAGGCCCTGGCATCGCGAGTGGATGCCGGGACCCGAGTGACTCTTCTCTGCGGATGTTGCTGGTGCCTGCCGGGGCGGACGCGAGGCAGCCGCCCCGGCAGGGTCTGGACGGTGGTGGGGTTCAAAACGGTATCCACATTCCAAGGCCACGCTTTTGTGGCTGGGTCGACGTTCGGGCTGTATGGCCGCAACTATACGGATCTGTAATGTTCCCTAACGAGCCGTGAGGCTGCGCTGGCGTCCGTCGTCTGTGTTATCGGGTGCGGATGCGCCCTGGGTCGGCGCGTCGTCGCATGGCCACGGCAGGAGTGTCGTACATTCCGGACTAGGGATGCAGAGCCTTGCTGCACGACTCTCCTGGGTGTCATCCGCCTTCTATACGAAATTGTATACGGGCAGTCAGAGGCGGCTCATCCGCTGGTCGGTAGCTTGGTTGGAGACGCGCTCGGGACGAACGAGCGCAGATCCTCCCGAGGGCGCTTCAGTCTCGCCTGAGTCACTCGTTTCCCCGCAAAAGGTTGCGTCCGACGCCGCCGCTACCGCGGCAAGTGAGGTTACATGATACTTGATCGCTCCCACGAACCTGCACCTGCCGGCAAGCACGCCGCAAGAGCGGTCAGCAAGGTAGCCACCGTCACCCTTGCGTTCTGGATCATGAAGATCCTCGCGACGACGCTGGGCGAGACGGCGGGCGACTTTCTGTCCATGACGCTGGACCTCGGCTACTACGTTTCGCTGGCGATCACTTTCGGACTGCTGGCCATCGTTCTCGTCGCGCAGATCCGCTCAACGACGTATCACCCTGTTCTCTTCTGGACAGCGATCGTGGCGACGACAACCGCCGGGACCGAAGTCTCCGACATGATGGACCGCTCACTGGGCCTAGGCTACCTTTGGGGGGCGGTGCTGCTCGTCAGTGGCCTCGCTGCGACGCTCGCGGTGTGGTGGTGGCGGGAGCGGGACTTGCGGGTCTATCCGATCAGACAGCGAGAGACAGAAACTATGTTCTGGATCGCCGTGGTCTTCTCCAACAGTCTCGGCACTGCTTTCGGTGACTTCCTGACCAGCACCCTTGGCCTCAGCTACATCGAAGGAGCCTTGGTGACCACCGGCGTCATCGGCGTCGTCGCGGTCCTCCACTCTGCAACCCGACTGAGCCACGTGCTGCTCTTCTGGGTCGCTTTCATCTTCACGCGTCCCTTCGGAGCGACGTTCGGCGACTTGTTGACGAAGCCGACGGATAGCGGTGGCTTGAGCCTGCCGCGCGAATTCGCGTCGCTCGTCACACTGGCTTTGCTCGCCCTCGTGCTTTTCCTGTCGACGCAACCTGCCGAGAGAGTGCAACGGCAACCAGTCAAGACGCAGTGACGGCGAAGCGGGCCGCTCCTTCGCCCGACTGGAGGTTACAGATCCGTATGGGACGAGACAAGCTGCTCCAATGGCAGCCACCACACAGTGTGGTCGCTGCACGTGATGGTCCTCGGGTTGTCTGCCACTCATCGGAGCTTCGTCGGCGCCCAACACCCGCAGGAACGTCACGACATGAGGGAAAATAGGATGGATGCACGAGCCGATTGCAAGTTGCCGCTGCGACTGAACAAGGTTCCGGAGATCACGGTCTATTTTTGGATCATCAAGGTCCTGGCAACGACCGTGGGCGAGACAGCGGCCGATTTTCTGGCTGTCAGGTTGAACCTGGGGCTGACCATCACATCCTATACGATGAGCGCGGTATTCTTGGCGCTTTTGGTGTTTCAGGTCCGAGCAAAGCGTTACATTCCGCCGCTGTATTGGACCACCGTCGTCGCGATCAGCATCGTCGGGACGCTCGTCTCGGACAACCTCGTCGACGGCATGGGGATCAGCCTGATCACCACGTCGGTCGCCTTCGCGCTGTTCCTGGCTGCTGTCTTCATGCTCTGGTATGTCACGGAGCGGACGCTCTCGATCCATACGATCGTGAGTGTGCGGCGCGAGCTTTTCTACTGGGCCGCCATTCTCTTCACATTTGCCTTGGGAACTTCGGTGGGCGATTTGCTCGCCGAGAGGCTTGACCTCGGATACTGGCAAGCTGCCGTTAGCTTTGGCGCGATGATCGCCGTGATTGCGGCTCTGCACTACGAGCTGAAGATGAATGCAATCCTCTCCTTCTGGCTCGCCTACATCCTGACGCGTCCACTCGGCGCCTCGGTGGGTGACTGGCTGGCAAAGCCTTCGATCGCCGGTGGGCTGGGATTTGGGACCATCGCCACAAGTCTGATCTTCCTCGGCGCAATCCTCATCCTCGTCGCCTACCTGACGATCAGCAGGACCGACCGGATCAATCCCGAAGCTGTCGAACCGACCTGACGCAGTCGTGGCTGGGCTTCGGTGCCAGCCCAGCCACCTGCGGCTGCGGCCGCACGTCCCGATGGCACGCCATTAACCCTGATGACGGAAAGGATACGCGATGAAATGGAGATCCCTGACCATGACGGTGCTCGCCACCATGCTCGGCATTGCCGCAACAAGCGCCGCCCGCGCTGACTGTGAGAGCGACTTGGTTCAACTGGAGCAAGCCTACAAGACTCGTGCTTTGACGCCTACGGGCAAGGCCGCGCTGGACGAGGCGAAGACGAAAGGAGTGGCCGCTCTCAAGAAGGATGACGATGCTGGGTGCCACAAGGCGGTTTCGGACGCGATGACGAAAGCGGGCTTGGCCGTGAAATGATGGCGGCCCTCCTCAGCTGAAATTGCACGTCGCGAGGGCGCGTTGGACCTCCCCCCTGCGCCCTCCACCTCATGAGCGTCGCCTCGGCTCGGTCGCCCTCCCCATCCCGGTTTCCCTCGGCGGATCCCAGGAGGGTGTCACCGCCCGCACACCAACGAGGGAATTGAGTTGTCTTCCCTGAGCCCAAGACGCACTCTCGTGCACCGGGGCCTTGGAAGAGCGGTGCGACGGGCGGATGGTGGCTGCGGCCTGGATCCTCCGCCCGATTGTGCTCACGTTGTGAACGGGATTGGAGCCTCCCAGCGTTGATCGCCACGATGCGGCGGAGGATCGATCGCGACGGCAGCGGCGCGGGCAAGGTCGAGGCTCGTCGATGCCGGGCACCGCATCCCATCTTCATGGATACATGGGGTTCGGAGACTGGCGGGTTCCATCGTGTTGCCCAGAAACAGCGCGGCCGGATGCGCTGGCTACGGTCGTCAAACAGCGTGTCGCGGATGGTCGTCAGGGCCGAATCCAGCCCCTTTCGATGGGAGTGGAAAACACGCGTCGATAGAGCGGCTCGGCCAAGCGAGGCACGATCGTACGGCGGACCCACGCGTGGAGCGGCGCGACCGCCAGGATTCCGGTCGCCGCCACCGGAACCGCCCCCAGCATGTCAAAAGGAAAGTGGACGCCGAGGAACAGGCGCGACCACGCCACAGGTACGGCCAGCAACAAAACGAGGCGACCGGCCCAACGTTCGTGGGTCCACGCCAGGAGCCCGATCCCGATCGCGACGAGAAACGTGAGGTGATCGCTCGGGAAGGAACTGTCCGCGGCGTGTGGGATCAGGGTGTGCCCGATCGGAACGGCGAACGGACGTGGATGGGGCCAGATCAGGGCGATGGCTTGGTTCAAGGCAAGAGCCACCTCGGCGCCGAGCACAGCAAGCAACAAGCCGCTGCGGCTGTCGCGGGTGCCCCAAAGCCACAGCGCGGCCAGCAGCACCGGAACCAGAAAGATCGCCCATTGGCCAAAGGCGAGCGCCATCACGACCAGTCCGGAGGGCGGGTGCTCAGCGGCGTTTAGGGCGAGAAAAAGCGCGTCGTTCCAAGCTTCCATTGCAGTCAATCCTCCGCCAGCAATCCAATTGGCTCCTTGGCGCGCCAGAAAGGTCATTGAAGCGGCCAGGTCCAAAAGAGCCACTCCCTCAGCCCCTGGGCGATGGGCTTGCGCGCAAGCGCGTCCAGACGAACCAGCCGACGGGGACCAGGAGAGCGATCCCCACGACGAGGTCGAACTTGTGGAACAGGGAACGCAGGGCCGGGTCGCTGTTCCAACGTTCGCCCAGTCGCGCGCCGACATAGGCAAGGGCGAGGCACCATGGCCACGATCCCAAGAACGTGTAGACCTGAAACTTGAGCATGGGCATGCGCCCGATCCCGGCCGGCAGCGCGATGAAGGTCCTGATGATCGGCAGAAGACGCCCCACGAAGACCGCCATGCTGCCGAAGCGGGCAAAGAAGCGCTCGGCCCTTTGGATTTCGCCAGGGCGAATGAGGACATAGCGTCCCCACCGCTCGACCGCGTTGCGCCCGCCCCACGCTCCGATGAGATAGGCGACGGTGGAGCCAACATTGCAGCCGATGGCCCCGGCGGTCGCGACGCCGATCAGGTTGAACCGTCCGGCGGCCACGAGCGACCCGGCAAAGGGCATGATGATCTCGGACGGCAGAGGGATGCAGGCCGACTCGATCGCCATCAAGGCGACAACGCCCAGATAGCCCGCGGCCGAGATCACAGAGACGATCCAGGATGCGAGTGCTGTGACAACATGTTCAATCATCGGGCAAAGGGCCTCTTCTGGTTGGGGTCGGCAAGCGGGTTGGTGGGCGTTATGGCAGTCTGAACAGTCGGCAACCGCTTGCGTTCCGGTGCCTGAGGACAGCCAGCCGTTGATGCTTCGCAACGCCTAGCCCCCGCGCAGCAGTTCAAGGTCCGGCTGCTCCGAGCGGGATGCAACGGTCAGGACCGCGGCGGCGCTTGAGGCCAGAGCCGCGATCACGGTCACACCGAGATAGAGCCAGGGAATGAACAGCACCTCTGGCGGCGGGTCGAAGACGCCGGCGAGGATCGTGACCAGCACCTGGGCGAGACCCAGTCCGGTCGCGAACCCAAGGGCCGCGCCGCCAACCACGACAAGAAGGCCCTCGCTCCAGAGAAAGGCGCGCAGATGGCGCGGCTTGGCCCCCAGCGCGGTCATCACCGCGAAGTTCCGGCGCCGTTCGGACAGCCCGAGGGCGAGGACAAGACCCGTGATGCCGGCGATCATCAGGATCGCGAAGACAAGTTCGATCCCGGTCAGGCCGTGCAAGTCGACGGCGGTCAGGTTGGAACTGATGATCGCCTGGGTCTCGCCCAAGGTCGTCACCGCCGCGCCCGGAATGGCGGCGGCGACCTGCCGCGCGGCCGTGGCCACCGCCTCAGGATCAGTCGCCGCCCGCATCAGAACCACCTCGGCCGCACTGCTTCCTGTCGCCTCGGCGACATAGCTCGCATTGGCGACGAGGAACGAGTCCTTGGGTGCGGTCGGGAATTCACGCGCGATTCCGACGAAGCGGAAGGGAACGACGTGATACTGGTGATCCTGGGCACTCTGGAGACGCAGGTTGATGGTGTCGCCGGGCTGGAGCTGGAAGTCGGACACGGTCTCCTCGGAGACGAGGACCCCATCACGTGTCTGCCGGAGCAGCTCCAGAGTGCTCCGCGCATCATGGTTTCCGAAATAGGCATCGACGAGCGTCGTGGCGTTGCCGATCTGCACGGGATTGATCCCGAAGATGTCCTGAAGATCGCTGCCCACATAGGCGAAGCGGTGCATCATGGGTTCCGCCGCCGCGACGCCGGGAATGCGGCGCAGATCCGCAAGAAGGGTGCTGGCCGGCTTGGCCTGCGTCGCCGTCACGGTTACGTCGGCTCCGTTCGTCAGCTGGGCGTCGACCTGGGACTGGGCATTATAGGTCGTGTTGAACACCGCCGTGGAGGTCGCGAAGGCGAAGGCAAGGGCAACCAGGGCCACGCCGCGTGCGATCCGGAGGCGCTGGCGCGAGAGCGACGATGAAACGATCGGCGCCAATCCGGCAGCGAGGGGCGAGACCGCCCAGCGGATTGTGGTGCGCCCCGGCCCGAGAACGAGCCGGCTCACGCGCATCCAAAGAAGGCCGACGCCGAGCCACAGCAGGGCTGGCGTCAGGAACGCGTCATACTGGACTGAGACCTGTGTCACCCCCTCCGTCGCCAGAACGATGGTGTAGCCCGTGCTCGCCATCCGCCAGACCAGCAGGCCTCCCACCACGAGGAACACGACATCCAGATATAGGCGCTCCCAGAGCGGGCGAGCCGTCCTCCCAACTTCGGCTTGCGCTGCGGACACGGTTGAACCGGACGCGTCCCGCCACGCCGGCACGACGAACGCGGCGGCCGCGAAAGCAAGTCCGATGACCGCTGCGAGACCCAGCCAGAACAGGACCTGCCCCAGGCCGCTCTTGGGCCACCAGACCACCACGGACAGCAGCGTGAGGGCAATTCCGAGCCCGATACCGATTGTTCCCAGGATCGCTGCCTCGGTGCCTGCGAGCCGGACGAGCTGGATCACGGAGGCCCCTCGGATGCGCAGGAGCGCCTGCTCGCGCCGGCGTCGGTCGGCTCCGGAAGCTGCAACGGCCAAAGTGAACAGGACGGCCAGCACGATGCCCGGAGCCCCGAGGAAGAGGAACAAAACCTGGGCGTAGAGCGCGTCCTCGCGGGCGGTGTCGAGCGCTGCCGCGAGATTGTCGCCGACGGCCGCGCTCCCGGCGACGCGGGCCTCGAGGTGATTCGCCATCCGCTGCACCTGCACGAAGGCCGTGCTCGGATCCGGCGGCAGCCCCGCATGATCGAGACGCACGTGGAGCTCGGCCCGCACGGTGTCGGGGCGAGCCGTTTGCTGGGGTGCGACCATCGCAGCCCACTGCGCCATTGGGACGATCAGGACGTTGTCGGGCGGTGCCTGGGGCGCCGTACCCTTCGGCACGCCAACAGCCTGGAACATCGCATCGGCATTCGGCAACGCCACCACACCGGCCACGGTCACCGGCATGGCAGGGGCCCCGATCCGCTCGATCGTGACGGTATCGCCTGGACCAACGTGCAGATTCGCCGCAGTCTGCTGCGCGATCAGAACCCCGTCCCAGGTTCCGAGCAGGAGCCGGATCTGCTCGGGGAAGCGGTCGCGGTACTCCGGCGCGATGCCGAGTACCTTGCCCGGTCCCGTCTTCTGCGTCGTCTCTCCGGTCACGGCCGTGAAGCCAGCGGCGTCCGCATAGCCCACCGTCTGGAGCACCCTGGGAGACGCGGCGGCGTCGATCTCCTTGCTGATGGTCGAGGGTTCGACCCCGGGAGCAACAAGGACCTGCCAGTCGACCGGCACGCTCGCCACGGCATGTGCAGTCATGGCTCCCGAGGCGGAGGTGATGAAGGCGCCGACGACGCCCAGGAGCGCGACCGTCAACGCGAGCCCCACGGCTGCCCCGATGGTCCGTCCGGAGCGCTCGGTCCAGATCCGTTTCAGCCACAGCCTCGTCATGCGACAGCTTCCCCGTCTTTGATGTGGAGGTGACCGTGCTCCATGAGCCAGGTCAGGCCCATGCGGCCGGCGACGCTGCGGTCGTGGGTCGCGAGAACCAGCGCCGCGCCGGTGCGATCCAGGGATCGGAGCAGCACGTCGATGACGTGACCGGCCGTTGTTCGATCCAACTGGCCGGTTGGTTCATCCGCCAGAACGAGCTGGGGGCTGATGGCGAGGGCACGGGCGATCGCGACCCGCTGTGCCTGTCCCCCGGAGAGCTCGTCCGGCAACCGGTCCGCCAGTGCGGCCAGTTCCACCTCATCAAGGGCCGCAAGTGCCGCATCGCCCGCACTCCTCCCGGCCAGCAGGAGTGGCAATTCGACGTTCTCCAGCACGTTCAGGGTTCCCACAAGAGCCGGGGCCTGAAAAACCATGCCGATCCTTTCCGGACGCAGGGTTTCACGCGGCCCGAGCGCCGGCCAGCACAGCGCACCTCTGCTCGGCGCGTCGAGGCCGCTCATGAGATGCAGAAGGGTCGACTTGCCGCTGCCGGACGCGCCGACGAGCGCGATGCGGTCGCCGGCCCGCACGGTGAAGGAGGCCGGCAGCACGGCGTCGACGCCGTGCTCGCCCTGCCGAAAGTGTCTGGCAACGCCTTTCGCGACGACCAGGGGCTCACTCATGGACCACCCTTCCGTCCTGAAGATGAATGATCCGATCGGCTCGCCGCGCCAGGAACTCGCTATGGGTGGCGACCAGGACCGCCAAACCAGCCTCGCATTGGCGGTCGAGCAGATCGAGGATGCGCAACTCGGCCTCGGTGTCGACCTCGCCCGTCGGCTCGTCCGCGAGGAGGATCTGCGGCGCGTTGGCCAGGGCGACGGCCAGACCGGCCCTGGCCGCCTCGCCCCCGGAGAGCTGGCCGGGATCGGCTTGCCGACGATCGTCCAGGCCAACATCGGTGAGGAGCGCGGCAACCCGCCTTTCATCGACGCGGCCGGCAAGCCGCATCGGCAGGCGCACGTTGTCGGCCGCGCTCAGGCCGGAGAGCAGGTTGCCGGTTTGCAGCAGGATGCCGATGCCGCGGGCTCGCCGCCGTGCACGTTCGGCTTCGGGCAGCCGCGTCAGACGCTGGCCGAGCAGTTCGACATGGCCGCCGTCAGGCTCATCAAGACCGGCAAGGCAGGCGAGCAAGGTCGACTTGCCGCTTCCGGACGGACCCACCAGGGCCAGGAATTCGCCCTCCCGCAGCACGAGGCTGACGCCGCGCAGCGCGAGCGTCTCGGATTCCTGGGTGTGGAAGAACCGGTACAAGTCTTCGGCTTTGAGGACAGAGGCTGTCATTGCCAGTGGAAGCTCTTTGCCATCAATTGCCATTGGTCGGCATTGTCGGCGCCGTAGGGAGCCGACATCGTCAGGGTGGCGAGCTTGCCGTCCTTCCAGAAAAAGTAGCGTTCGTTCTCGAGCCGAATGGCCTTGTTGGTGACCGGGTTTGGATCTGAGTTCGATGCATAGGCAACGGCGACGGCCTCTCCAGCCGGAAGTTTCTGCGCCTTGACATGGGTGACTTTGACGGCTCGTCCGCTGCTTTCCAGGGACTGGACTTGAGTTTGCTTGACGCTCGCAACCGTCGGCGGCGCTGCCTCGGGCGCGACGGCAACGGCGACGGTGCCGTATTTGTCGCTGAAGGTGACCCCCTCGCCCGCGTCCCGGCGGGCCCAGCCCTCGGGGACCTTGAGCGAGAAGCCCAAAGGCGAGCGGTATTCGATGAAGACCTGGTCGTCGGGGATGTCGCCCGGCGGGTTCTTTTCGGGCGGAGCGGGCTTTTCCACCACGGGCAGCGGCTTGTTGCTCCTTTGGGCCGCAGCCGGGACTGCGCTCAGCGCGATGGCCGGGAGCAGCATTGTTGCTGTGAGCCAGGCGGGATAGGTTCGCATGATCGTTCCTTTCCTAGGGTCCGGACGGGCTCTCACGGAGCCGCTTGAGGCCGGCACGGATGCCGGGTTGCAAGCTGGAACCGATGATGCCGCGGCGTGCTATCGCGCGGCGCCGGGCGCTTCGATGACGTGCCCGTCCATGGCGTCGACGCTGACCTCGCCGGGCTTGCCGCTGCCCTGGCTGATGTCGAAGGAGTAGCGGAGGCGGCCGCCCTCCTGCTCGAGTTCCTCCTTCAGGATCTGACCCGGATGGGCCTTGAGGGCGATGTCGCGGGCCTGAGCGGAGGTGATCTTCGCCTTCGCAGCGTTGGTGGGCGCAGCTTCTGCCGCGCCAAGAGGACCGCCGAGCACCGTGCCGGCACCGAGGATGAGGACGAAGAGCTTCTTGGTCGCTGACATGCGAGGCTCCTGATCAATGACGCGGAATCCACAGAACAGGGCTTGCCTACGGACGATGCGTGCTTACAGCGCCCGTTTTACAGCGGGGCCCTTTGCCGGCCCATGTCCCGAACTATACAAAGTCCCAATCCTCAGACGGTCCCCGTGGGCCGGACGGATGAGGGTCGTATGACCATGCGATGAGTACGCTACGGGAATTGAGTCTCATGCGGAGTTGGATGATCCACTCCGTCGTGCCCCCTCTCAGCTCTCGGCCGGCCCACGCTGTCCTTCAATCTGACCGCGTCGTTGAAGCCAGGCAGCCAGTGTCCAGCAGAAGATTGCCCAGGCAGAACCGACAACCCAGCCAGCGAGCACATCGGTCGGATAATGAACCCCGAGATAGAGGCGGCTGCAGCCGACCAGCACCGTCAGGAGGATTGCGACGGATACTACATAGACCTTGCTGCGCCGGTTTGCCTCGACCCGGGCCAAAAGCGCACCGAGCGTCAGATAGGTGACGGCCGACAGCATGGCATGGCTGCTTGGAAAGCTGGCCGTGTAGACGTCCACCGCATGGGCAATGAAGTCGGGCCGCGGGCGCGCAAAGACGTGCTTGAAAAGGTTGCTCAGCAGCGTCCCGCCGCCGACGGAGGCGAGCACCAGGAGGGCGGCGGCCCGCTTTCCCGAGACGAGAAGGTAGCCCGCAACAGCGGCCGTGATCAAAGCCAAGTTGGTGATGCTTCCCAGAGCCGTGAGATCTTTCATCATGATCTCAAGCCAGAGCGGCCCGATGGGATTGGCGGGATCGGTGGGGTCCCGCAGGGCCAGAAGGATGGCCTTGTCGAAGCCAAGGGTCTCGCCCTCCAGAACCTCCGAAGCGAGCGCGAGGAAGGATCCGGCTAAGCCGGCGGCAATCAGAATTGCCGCGAGGGGCAGGAGTTCCCGGCGCTGGGCAGCAGAGGTTTTCAACGCGGCTAGGAGGAAGCGGTTTTCAAGGTTCATGATCCTACCAACGCATGACTCTGCCGTTCCGACGAGGCTGGGCAATCCTTTCGTCGGACCCGCAAGGCACGGCCAGGTACCATTCCGCGCCATGAGCTGGTTCCAAAGGGCAATTTGGAGATTGACGCCGCCCAGTACAAGGATGACGGTTCCGGGCGTCTGAGAATTTCAGCAAAATGGCCGGGTGCCTCCGACACTGGTGTGGCAAGGTTCAAAAGGCTGCCCCGAAAAACGACATCGAAGCGCCGTATTGCGAGGCGGCTCGAGCCGCCACGACAATGACTCCCTATAGCGGTCGGTCTGGTCGCGCCCGGACCGCGCGGCCACGCGGCAGGCTGCGCACTCGCACCGGAACGACTCGGAGATCGCGAGCACGTCATTCAGGGCCTGATGGAGATGGTCGACCTCCCGGCGAGCATGTTGGCCAGGCGGCCCCATGAGCTGTCGGGAGGGCAACAGCAGCGCGTCGCCCTCGCGCGGGTGCTGGCCCGCTACCCCCGGTGATGCCGCTCGACGAACCGTTCGCGGCGCTGGATCCCGGCTTGAGGGAGGACAGGCGCAACGCGACCGCGCAGGCGCTGCGCGCGACCGGAATCACCACGATCCTGGTGATGTCACGGTAACCTGAGGAGACCGCGATAAGCCCTGCGTTGTTGATTTCAGGCGAGCACGCCCGCCACGGCTTTCCATGCCGCCATGGCTTGTAGGCGGTGGAGGTGGGTGGCGAGGGCAGACTGGTGCGAGCGGGGCGGAACGAACAGGTTTCTGGCAGCTGAAAAGACCGAGGTGAACCGCTGCAAACCTCCGACAGACCGAAAGCCCTGCATCATTCTCTCCCGCTTCCTCAGCGGGAGATGCGAATTCTCAGCCCTGTTGTTCAAGCCCTTGTGGGATCGGTGCTCGACCCTCGGCATGACTTGGCGTCTGGCCGCTCCGTATGAGGACAGCTTGTCGCTGATGATGCGCTTGGGCGCTATGCCCTGCTTCTTCATCAGCCGGGTCAGCAGGCGCTTGGCCGCCTTGGTGTCCCGACGCGTCTGGACAATTTCATCGAGGACATAGCCGTCCTGGTCGACGGCGCGCCACAGCCAGTGCTTCCTGCCAGCGATGCTGATGACTACCTCGTCCAGGTGCCAAATGTCAGCCGGGCGTGGCGGCTTGCGCCGGAGGCGCCGAGCATACTCTGGACCGAACTTCTTGCCCCATCGCCGGATCGTCTCATAGGAGACGACGATGCCGCGCTCCAGCAACATTTCCTCCACGAGCCGCAGACTCAGAGGAAACCGGAAGTACAACCAAACGGCATGGGCGATGATCTGGGGTGGGAACCGTGGCGCTTGTAGCTGATGGGCTTGGTCATGCCACAGCTCGTAGGGCAGAAGCCTCTGACCAAAAGTTACCGTGACATCACCGCGTTTGAAGATCGCCATGCGGGAGGCTCTCTGACTGGCCTTTCCGCTTTACACTGCCCCGATTAATGCAACGCAGCCGACCTGAAAGCGACCAGCCGCCCTCCCCCCAGACCTGCCCCCGGTGATACGGAAGCTTAGAATGATTAAGGATGGGAAGGTTTGAGGCAATGATAACTGCGGGTCAGCAGTCCGATGTAGCGTTGCAATACTCGAAGTTCTCCAGCCAAGGGGCCACGTTCCTCAAGGGTACATTCTTCCACTTCCGCTCCCTATATTGGCTACAAACACCAGCCCTTTTCTTCTCTTCGGATACATGATGACGCCTGAAAAATCTCTCGATGCTGCCCCCATTCCTACAGGGGTGCCGGGTCTCGACCTCATTCTGAACGGCGGCTATGCCTCCAATCGTGCCCACCTGATCGAAGGCCGCCCTGGCTGCGGCAAGACCACCCTTGGCTTGCAGTTCCTTCTGGATGGCGTCGCGGCTGGCGAGCGCGGCCTCTACATCACCCTTTCCGAGAGCAAGCGCGAACTCGTCAGCGTGGCCGAGCGGCACGGCTGGTCACTGGATGGCATCGACATCTATGAGCTTGTCCCGCCCGAACTGAGCCTTGATCCCAAGCAGCTCCAGACCCTCGTCCATTCCTCCGATCTCGAACTCGGCGAGACCGTCAGGATGGCCCTGGAGGAGATCGAACGGGTCAAGCCCACCCGAGTCGTGTTCGACAGCCTGTCTGAAATCCGCCTCCTGTCGCAAGGCTCCCTGCGGTATCGGAGGCAGGTGCTGGCGCTGAAAAGTTTCTTTCTCCTGAACAACGCTACTGTCCTGATGCTCGACGATCTTACCTCCGAGCAAGACGACCTCAACCTGCACAGCATCAGCCATGCGGTCATTCGTCTGGAGCAACTCGCCCCTGTCTATGGAGCCGAGAAGCGTCGGATACGCGTCATCAAAATGCGGGGCACAGACTTCCGGGGTGGTTACCACGACATGGTCATCCGCCGCGGCGGCGTCCATGTATTCCCCCGTCTCATCGCCGCCGAGCACCACCGGGACTTCGACACCGGGGCTGCCACGAGCGGCATCGCGGAACTCGATACGCTCCTCGGCGACGGTCTGCACCGAGGAACCAGCACGCTCATCGTCGGCCCTTCCGGCGTCGGCAAGTCGTCTCTCGCGCTGGCCTATGTCCTGGCGGCGCTCGGTCGAGGCGAGCCGTCCCTTATCATCAGCTTCGACGAGACCAAACGCATCTTCCTGAAGCGGGCCGCCAGCATCGGGATGGATGTTGCCGCGTACGTAGAGGCCGGAACCCTGCAAATCGAGCAGGTTGATCCGGCATACCTGTCTCCTGGTGAGTTCTCTTCCCTCATCCGAAAGAGCGTCGAGGCGACAGGCGCGCGGGTGGTCGTGATCGACAGTCTGACGGGCTATCTCAACGCCATGCCCGAGGAGGAGTTCGTCGCCCTCCAGATGCACGAACTCCTCACGTATCTGAACCAGCAGGGTGTGGTCACGATCCTGATCCTGGCTCAGCATGGCATGGTCGGGCAGATGGCAACGCCTATCGACATGACCTACCTCAGCGATGCCGTGATCCTCATGCGGTTCTTTGAGGCGCAAGGACGGATTCGCCGCGCCATCTCGGTGATCAAGAAGCGGACCGGCTCGCACGAGGACACGATCCGGGAGTACCGGATTGACAGCGCCGGTGTCCGCGTGGGCGAGCCGCTCACGAACTTCCGTGGGGTTCTCACAGGCGTGCCCACCTATGATGGCGCGGAAACCTCCCTTCTGAAGGACCGGGACGGCCATGCAGGTTAGTCGCGCGTCGGTTCTGATCCTGGCCCCGGTGGGGCGGGATGCGGAGGTCGCTGCTGCAATCGTGAAAGAGGTGGGCATTGCCGCCACCCGCTGCTCCGATCTGGACGGCGTTGTGACAGGTTTGAGCGATGCGGATTGTGCCATTCTGACCGAGGAGGCCCTGCTGTCGTCGAACCGACAGGCGCTGGCGGACTGGATCGCCCAGCAACCACCCTGGTCGGACTTCCCCTTCATCCTTCTGACCCAGCGCGGCCTCACGCCTGATCCGCGCCTGCGCAAGCTTCTGGCGAACGTCACGGTGCTGGAGCGGCCCTTCCATCCCGACGTGCTGGCCGATGCCGTTGGCTCGGCCCTGCGCGCGCGAAAGCGCCAGCGCGAGGTACAGGCGCATCTGGAGGAGCGTCAGCGGACGCACGAGCGGCAGGCCCTGCTCATTCGCGAGCTTCACCACCGGGTGAAGAACACCCTTGCCACCGTCCAAGCCCTGGTCGGCGCAACCGCCCGTTCGGCCAAGTCGGTCGATGAGTTCTACCATGCGTTTGTGGCCCGGATCGTGGCGCTGGCGAACACCCACACGATGCTGACGGAAGACTACTGGCAGACCGCCTCTCTGGGCGAAATCCTCTCGGCGGAACTCGGCCCGTATCAATCCGCCTCTGCAGACCGCGTTATCCTGGAGGGGCCTGTCGTTCAGTTGCAGGCTGATCTCGCCGTGCCGCTCGGCATGGCAATCCATGAACTCTCGACGAACGCGGCAAAGTACGGCGCGTTGTCAGTCCCTGAAGGCAAGCTTCAGGTCCGGTGGGAGGTTCTGGAGCACGCGGAGGCTCGCAAGCTGCGCCTGGACTGGACAGAAAGGGGCGGGCCACCTGTCGAGGAGCCAAGCCGCCGTGGCTTCGGGTCTACCCTGATCCGCCGGATTCTCACGACCCAGTGCCATGCCGACATCCGGTACGAGTTCGAGCCGAGTGGAGTTCACTTCCGCTTGGAGGCACCCCTCGTGCAGGAGCGGCTGGTGCCGCATTATAACAGTCCGTGACCGCGATGATTCAGTTTCTGCCCGTGCAGGAGCGGGAGCTTGATGCGGTCTGTGAGCATTGAGGGACCAGCGTCATGCAACGCACCATGCTTCGCGGCAGTGGTTTTCAGATATGGCGGCAGTGGACCTCGAAGCAGGCCCACGCACCTCATAGGTGAGCACGATCAGAGAACTGGAGACGGTGGCTCCACATTGTCTCGCTTGGAAGTGTGCCTGCCTGCGTTTCCGGAGCGGTGGTTGCGGCATTCCCACGACCTTGCTGGCTTCAGGGGATCAGGCCAACAACTGCGAGGTGAGCCAAGAGCGACAGCCACTTATGGCTGAGGAACCATGGGTCTTGATAGAGCACGGCTCATTCATCTAACAAAACAGCGGCCCCGATGGTCACATCCCATTGAGGCCGCTGTTTTGTTAGAACGATCCCGAAGGCGCAGACAGCATTGACTGCCCCGCAGACGCTGCCGTGTCGCCGGTCTCAGGGCACGGCAGCAAAGTTGAGGCTTACCTTGTGGCGGGCTCGGGCATCTGGACGGGGAGCATCAGGTGCTCGTAGGGAGTGTCCGGCCACATCACATACGGCTGGGATGTGTCGGGTTTCGGGTCTCGTGGATAGCCCTCCATCATGCCCTTGGCTCCGACGATCATCACGTGCGGCCCAGTCTCCACCCAGTTGTTGTTGGGCTCTGGCTTCTGGGCAAATGGATCGGTGTTGCTGGCGTCCGTACCACCAGAGAGCATATACATGAAGCCGACCTTGTTCCTGGGCGGCTCCTTCTTCTCGATCCAGGCTTGTGCCCACTCCATGGCGTTCTGATCGCCGCACATCGGATCAGGCCCTGGCGAGTTCGGGTTATCCGCAAGACAGGTGAAGCCATTGGTACCCTTGCGGACAACCCGTGTTTTTCCATCCGCCGAGACATCGATGATGGTGGCGTCCTTGGCAACGGCGGGTGGGGCTGCCGCCATGGCGCTCTTGATGATGTCCTCGTCGCTGATGGGGCCTGCCGCATGCTGATGCTGGGCAGAAGCCGCGCCGATGAGAGTGAAAGTCATAACGCTGCACGCAAACCACGCGAGAGTGTGACGCCTGTTCATGGCTCACCTCCTATTGCTGCGCGACCGGCCTAACCACAATACTCCAATCCGCCTGTCTCGGGGAGATCATGACACAACACCCAAGCTTAGTGCGACGGGGCCTCGCCCCTGCCCTCCTGTTCATAGCCTCGTTCGCGAAGGGGCTGCCTGGCTCATCGGGCTCGGTGTCTGCGCCTCAGCCCCTGCCTGTGGGTTTCTTCGCTCCCGGCTCCTGTGGCTGCTGCGATTGATTCCCACCGCCCGTCAGGCTTGAAACTGTATCGGAGACCGTGCCTGGAAGATCGCGTACTGTCTCCTGTACGGTGCGTGCCGTGTCCCGCATCGTGTCGGGAAGCTCCCGCACCGTATCGCGCATTCTGCTTGGGATCTCGCGGATGGAATGCACCGTGGGCCGACGATTGCGCGGCAGCAGGCTGTAAAGCACCAGCCCAGCGAGTGCCGCACTGCCCATCATCACAAGCGGATTGCTCGTCACTGTTTCGATCACATTCGAGCTGAACTGCCGCGCCGCGTACATAGGGGCCGAAGTGTGCAGCAGTTTCTCGACGCGCGGCAGGTTCTCTTCCCGCGTATGCACCTCAACGGCAAACGTGCCGTCCTGACGGCGGTCGATCCCGATGCTATTGTGAGCAAAGCCGTTCTCTTCCAGGCGCTGACGGGCCTGTTCCGCCTCGTCGCGTGTGGGGAAGGATGCCCAAGCCAAGGTGGTGTTCTTCGCCATCAGTACCTCCTCCGTTCATCGGCTAGGAGCAATTCCCGGACAAAGGCGAAGGTTCCACGTTCCATTGGTGCCGACCCGTTCTTGATCCCGTCCCTCTGTGCCGAATGAGCCAGTGCTGGCGATCTGCCTAACCAACTCTGTGACCGAGGCTGATCTGGGAATGCTAGGTTTCTGACCTGTCGTGGAACTGACGCCTGTGTTGGGAGCTTCAGGAGAGATGCAGACGAACAACGGCAAAGCCATTCTGAGGCGGGCTTTCAGGCACCTGGAACAGGAGGTATCTGAGCGGGTGGGGTGGATCATCCGAAATCTGCGTCATCCGCGAGCGCAATGGATTCGCATTCCGGCTTGCGCTTTCCTTATCCTTGACGGGGTCTTCTCAATCCCGCTCTTTCTGGGCATCTGGATGCTTCCACTCGGGCTCCTGCTGATCGCCTACGACGTGCCGTTCCTTCGGGAGCCTGTGGGACGCTTCACCATTTAGGATGCGCAGAAATGGATCAGCTTCCGACAATGGCTCTTTCGACAAGCCCCCCGAAGCTGATTGGTCTTTGACGATCCCTCCGCTAATGGGATGGACCGGCCGTGCTTACCGGCGCACCCTTCATGAAGGGGCGCCCAGCACGAGGATCTGAGCCATGCCCAAAGCTCCGCTTCAGCACGTTGCTACCCTTGGCATCGACATCGGCAAGAACAGCTTCCATCTGATCGGCTTGGATGCCCGCGGTGCCGTTGTCCTGCGCCAGAAGCTCTCCCGCGGACAGGTGGAGCAGCGCCTCGTCAATATGCCCACCTGTCTCATCGGCATGGAAGCCTGCGTTGGGGCCCACCATCTCAGCCGTCAGTTGCTGGCCCTCGGCCATGATGTGAAGCTGATCCCGGCGCAGTTCGTGTCCCCCTTCCGCAAGAGCCACAAGAACGACTTTCGCGATGCCGAAGCCATCGCCGAGGCGGTGCTCCGTCCCACCATGCGGTTTGTCCCCACCAAGACAGTCGAGCAGCTCGACCTGCAAGCTCTTCATCGTGTTCGCTCGCGGCTGGTGAGTCAGCGGACAGCCGTGATCAACCAGATCCGTGCTTTCCTGCTCGAGCGCGGGATTGCGGTGCGCCAGAGGCTGCGCTCGCTGTGTCAGGCGCTGCCGGATATTCTCGCCCAGCGAACGGACGTGCTCACGCCGCGGATGACGCACATGATCGAGGGCCTGATGCAGGGCTGGCATCATCTGGACGAGCGCATCGATGCAGTGACTGGCGAGATCGAAGCCCTCGTGGCCGCCGACGAGGCCTGCCAGCGCCTGATGAGCATTCCGGGTGTGGGGCCGATCATCGCCAGTGCCATGGTGGCCAGCATCGGCAA
The DNA here is from genome assembly GCF_041276405.1 of Microvirga sp. TS319. Taxonomy (NCBI): domain Bacteria; kingdom Pseudomonadati; phylum Pseudomonadota; class Alphaproteobacteria; order Hyphomicrobiales; family Methylobacteriaceae; genus Microvirga; species Microvirga sp. TS319. Next base: position 2,567,615 of record NZ_JBGGGT010000002.1, read on the forward strand.
CGGAGCCGCCTTCAGCCGAGGACGCGACTTCGGCGCTTGGCTTGGCTTGGTTCCGCGCCAGATCTCCACCGGCGACAGAACCGTGCTGGGCCGCCTGTCGAAGCGCGGCAACAGCTACTTGCGATCCCTGCTCATCCAGGCTGCTCGTGTGCTGCTGCTCTGGCCGGCGAAGTGGCGCCAGCACAGCTTTGGCGAATGGCTGACCGCCGCTTCGCTGCGCCTGCACCACAACGTGTTGGCAGCAGCTTTGGCCAACAAGCTGGCCCGCATCGCCTGGAGTGTGTTGAGCCAGAACCGGATCTATGAACCGCGAACGGTGGCTGCCGCCGGTTAGGACGAGCAGGAGCCTGACCCCAGTTTAGCCCCCTGAAGCTCGCCGAGGTCTGCGAGAGGAAGACGAGATGGAGAACGGTCGCGCCGTCACATTGGTGCTCTGGTGACCCCAATGGCCGAAAGGGCCGATCCGCTAATGAGAACCGATGTGCGCGGATACCCATGATGGCCGGGAGCATTGCTCCGCAAGGGCCGGATACATTAGCGCAAGACCAACCTCACCATCTCAAAAGCCTCGCGACGCACGGCCGGTCCATACATGGGGTCACCCAAGGAAATTGCTGCCGCCTCGGGAATATCTGTTGTCCCCTTCGGCAGCAGACGTTCGGTCTACTTCGCAAATGTGCCATCACGAGACCTTTGCCAAGGCTCGTAAAGAGATCAGTGCAGCAACTCAGCCGAAAATGATTTGCGCGAGCTGGTACATGCCGTTGGGCTTGTCTCGGTAGAGCACGGCGGCGCAGGCCTGTGGCAGCCCCATTGCTCATAGGCAATCCGGGACGCTAAAGACCAAATTCGGTGCAGGTCAGCTTGAGAGCGGTTTCGCGAGGGCTGCCCGCACCAGCTTGTCCAGTTCCTCAACCCGCTGCGTCTGATCGTGAAGCAAGCCTTCGAGATGCTCGCCGCGAATGCGGTCAAGCTTGTCGTGCAGGGCCATGATCTCAACCTCGGCCTTCAGGTTGACCTCATAATCCAGGCTCGCTGCCAACCGATCCCTGGCAGCCTGGCGGTTCTGAGACATCAGGATTACAGGGGCTTGGAGCGCGGCGACCATCGACAGGATCAAGTTCAGGAAAATGTAAGGGTATGGATCAAAGCCTCCGCCGAGGCTGGCCAAGGCAAGGCTGTTCACGACAACCCAGGCGATGAGCATCCCTGTGAAGATCGTGATGAAGGTCCAGGAGCCGCCAAACCGAGCGACCCGATCCGCGAGGCGTTCGCCCAAGGTCTGCTGTTCTTCGAGAACACGGTTCACATTTCGAGCGATATGCGAACGCTTGGCAATATGGAGGATTACCCGCTGCTCGCGTTCAGACAGCCGTGTTACGCCGCTGTCCAGCAACTGCCGAGCGAGTTGAGCTACCTCGTCCATAATCGCCCTCCGCTTTCACTCTGACCCGAGAGTGCAGTCTACTCTAACCATAGGCACCGGAGGAGGCTTGCCGTTCGCGCCCGTGGCACATCCCAAGGTGATCAAGAAAACCTTCTATTGCACCCTGAGACCCGTGCCACTCTTCCAAATATCGGACGGCGGCTGCCTACTTGCCAGTTGCATCAATCGGACCCCGCCGGGCACATAATCCACGCGAGATCCAAGAGGGTCAGAAAAGCATCGTGATCCGATTTTCAAGTTCAATTGCTTGGATTACGTCCATGTCTTGCCGTACCTCTCCGATCATGTCGAATAATTCACGGTTCGAGACAATCATATACTTAGGTCAAATAAAAGGGTATACTTCAATAAATTTAGGAGGACATCATGATTCAGAGAATCAGGTCCTACATTCCTTACGAAAACGAAGCTCCCCTTGTTGCGGCTCTGGCCCTCCTGTTCTGCGGAGCCGTGATCTTGGGGTTCATGTAATGCTTTCCCAGGCGCTGATTTCACTCCTCCTGATCGCTGGCATTCTCGCCGTTTTTACACTGGGGATCCGCTTCCACGGGTGAGAGAACCCTGATCGTGAACGCGGGTCCGTGCAATTTCGCTGGTGTCGCCGGTCGGTTAGGAACGAGACTCAGCACTGGCCGATTGTCCCGTAGACCGAGAGGCTCGACCGGCACGACATGGGTCTGAACAGGCCTATGAAGGGCGGCACCCGACAATGAACAAGCGCGCATCAGTCATGCACCGCCGCCTCGCAGCGATCTTCTACGCTGACGTGGCAGGCTACGTGCGCCTGATGAACGCGGATGAAGCCGGCACGCTGGCCCTGCTCGATTCCCGCCGCGAGATCATGGATCGGCAAATCACCCAGCACGGCGGTCGCACGGCCAACACCGCCGGCGACAGTGTTCTTGCCGAGTTCCCAAGCGTCGTTGATGCGGTCCAATGTGCGGTTGGCATTCAGGAGAGGGTTGCTGCGGCCAATGAGGAAACCCCTGAGAAGCGCCGGGTGACCTTCCGGATCGGCATTCACGTGGGAGAAGTTATGGTCCGCAACGGCGACATGTTTGGCGACGGAGTGAACATTGCGGCCCGCATGGAGAAATTGGCACAGCCGGGATTGGTCTGCCTCTCAGGAGCGGCCCATGATTACGTGTCCAGGGTGCTGCCACTGACCTTCGACGACCTCGGGACACAGCACGTGAAAAATCTCGACGCGCCCATGCGGGCCTTTCTGGCCCATCCCACGGATCATCCGCTGTCTCGGGCGCTGCCACCGGTTCACCGCCGCAGTGAGTTCAACCTGGGCCAACGCTTCCACACCATTCTGAACCACGCGCTGGTGGACGTGACCAAGCCCGAGGGGCTGACACTGGTCGAGCCTGCGGTGCTGGCCTCCCTCCACGATGCGCCAAACATCGACGAGCGGCGACTGGCCGAGCGGATCGGCGTTGACCTCGCCAGTGCCCAGCGGATGATCAAACACCTTGAACTTCTCGGCTTCGTCAGCCGGACACCGGGGAAACACGGACGCGACCTGCGCCTTCTCAGCCTCTCACCAGAAGGGCTCGTTCTGTATGCACGGTTATACCCGGCGATCCTTGCGGTGCGGGATCGCGTGATGGCTGCCCTGTCGGAACGGGAGCGGGAGACTCTGCAAGACCTCTTGGCGCGGGTGATCAACGCCAATGAACTCACGAGCCAACGCCGCTCGGGCTGATCCTGGCGGGACCACACGGCTGAACCAAGGGGCATCCTTCTGAGCGCTGTAACGGATTGCTCCCGTATGCTGGGATAGCGCGAGAGTTTAGGGAGGTATCCCATGGCCTTTGTCATGTTTCAGTATGACCGCCCGACCGACGCGCATCGCTGGAACGATTATAACCAACAGGTCCGGGGGTGGACTGCCCAGCTTCTGCACATCCCTGGAGCGGTGTCCTTTATGGCCTATCGCACTGCTGACGGAGCCAGCCCCGACACGATCACCATGCTGGAGTTCGATACGGTGGAGGATGCTCGCAAGGCGCAGGAATCCGAGCAGATGCAGAGAGTTCTCGAAGGTCTGCGGTCGGTCGGCGTGGCAGCCAAGATTCTGCTGGTGGAGCGCTCACCATTTACGCCCGAGCCATTTCAAGCGTGAGACCGGAGCCGCGCTGGAAGGCACGTGAGCCGACGAAGAGGCAACCAACGTCGCAATTTGCGCCGTCGACCGGAGCACCGAGAATTGGAATCCGACCCAAAATCCGCCGACACTGATCAGGGAAGAGCCGAAGCGGGAATCAATGCTGTTCAGCATCGCGGCGGCCCGTTCGTGGCAGCGGTCGAGGCCACCCGCATGCCGATGTTGGTGACTGATCCCAACATTGACGGCAATCCCAATTGTCTATGTGAACCAGTCCTTTGTCGACCTCTTCTGCTACTCCCGCGAGGAGGTCCTGGGCCAGAACTACTTCTTTCTGACCGGTCCCGACACCAATCCTGAGGTGGAGCGGCACATCCGGGCCGCCATGCAAGCCGACGCCCCTCTCACCCTTGAGGTGTCGCTTCGCGCCAAAGATGGCCGCGAGGTCTGGACGGCGCAGTTCGTCAGCCCCGTCCATGATGAGCAAGGCCGCGTGATCCAGCACTTCGCGTCGTTCTGGGACATCACCCGCCGCGTCAGGGCCGAGCGCCGCACCCGGCGCCTGAACGAGGTGCTGGAGAGCCGGGTCAGGGAACGCACCCACGAACTTCAGACCGAACTGGACCGCCGGCATGCCCTGGAGGGCGTCCTGACGGAAAGCATCCGCGAGAAGGATCAGCTTCGGAGCCAAAGGAGCGTGTTGTTGCATGAGGTCAACCATCGGGCCAAGAACAGCATCGCCATGGCGATCTCAATGCTGCGCCTTCAGATCAGGCACAGGACAATCCCGTGGTCTCGGAGGCGTTGGAAAATGCCATCCAACGCCTGGATCATCTCGCCCGCATTCACGATCTCCTCTACCGGCAGAGCAGCCATGATGTGCAGGCGGTTGATATGGCAGGGTACCTGACGGAGCTATGCCGGAACTTTGGCCATCTTCGGAGCCCCCAGGATCAGCGCATAGACCTCACGAGCGACGCCGATGAGATCACGTTGGACGTTGATCGCGCCATCAACGTGGCGTTGATCGCGGGAGAGGCAATCACCAACGCACTCAAGCACGCCTTCCCCGACAAGCGGCGCGGCGCCATTCGGGTCGGGCTGCACCTCCAGGAAGACTATGTGCTCCTGTTCATCGAGGATAACGGCGTGGGGCTTCCCGCCACACGGCGCACGGGGGCATTGGGCATGCGCCTGATCGAAGGCATGGCTCGTAGTCTTAACGGCATCCTGGCGATTGAGGGGGAGCGGAGGACGCGGATTCAAGTGCGGTTTCCGCTCACATCTGAGCGCAACAACCCTGCTGCCTAGCGCATCGTCCGGAAAAGTGGACCCGGCTTTCCGGACGATGCGCTAGGTCAACGGCCACACCAGCAGGATGAGCGGCACGCCAAGCAGAATGACAATGAAGGAGAGCGGTAACCCCAGCTTCCAGTAGTCGCCGAACCGGTATCCGCCCGGCCCCATCACGAGCGTGTTGCACTGGTGTCCAAAAGGCGTGAGGAAGTCGCAGGCTGCGCCCACCGCGACCGCCATGAGAAAAGCGTCCGGTTTATAGCCGAGCTGTCCGGCAAAGGTCGCCGCGATGGGAGCCATCACCAGCACCGTGGCTGCATTGTTCAGGAACGGCGTCACGGCCATGGCGGCCATCATGATCAGCGCCAGTGCGCCGTAGGATGGGAGCGTGCTGGCAAACTGCGACAGCCATCCGGCGAGGAGATCGGCCCCTCCGGTCGTGCGGATGGCGTCGCTGACCGGAATCAGCGCTCCGAGCATCACCAGAATGGGCCCATTGACCGCTTCGTAAGCCTCCCGGAGCGAGAGTGCCCCGAGCAGGACCATCAGGACGGCGGCGGTGAAGAAGGCAGTGGCAACGGGCAGCACGCCAAAGGCCGTGAGCCCCATGGCGCTCGCTGCTTGCCAGCACGGGAACGAGACCCTGCCGGACATTGCCCAGGCGGATTTCGCGCGCAGCCAGCGGCAGACAGCCGAGTTCTTTCAGCTTGTCCGGAAGCCGGGTGAGATCGCCCTTCAGCACGACAACGTCGCCGGTCCGCAAGGTGATGTCGCGCAACCGTTCGGTGAACCGCTCGCCGCTGCGACTGACGGCCAGGAGATTGATGTTGAAGCGCTCGTGCAACGCCATGCGTTTGGCCGTTTGGCCGATCAACATTGAGGTCGGTCCGACGACGGCCTCGATTCCTCCGATCTCCTCATCGACCCCCCTGCCTTGCGTGGGGCGGTCCTCCCCCTCAAGTTTCAGGTGAGCGCGGGCGACCGCCCGCTCAAGCGCCTCCGGATCGCCCTCCAGAAGAACAATGTCGTCCTGGCGAAGGACAGCATCCGGCAGAGGCGTCGTATGCTCGGTCTGGTTTCGAACGACGCCAGTCACCAGCACCTCGCTGTCACAGAGCTTGGCCAGATCGCTGACCGTCTTCCCGATCATCGGTGAGTTCGCAGCAACGCGAGCTTCCGTCATGTAGTCGGTGAGGTTGATCGCCTCGTCCATCGTCCCCACGGCTTTGCGACCGCCAGGCAGAAGCCGGTAGCCGAAAGCCAGGAACGCCACGCCAGCCGCCGCAAGGCCGAGGCCGACCGGGGTGAAATCGAACATGCTGAAAGGCTGACCCGTCAAATCCTCGCGCACACGGGAGACGATGATGTTGGGTGAGGTGCCGACAAGGGTCATCAGACCGCCGAGCAGTGAGCCGAAGGCCATCGGCATGAGAAAGCACGAGGGGGAGGCATGGGAGCGCCGCGCCATCTGGAACGCCACTGGCATCATCATCGCGAGCGCACCGATGTTTTTGACAAAGGCGGACAGGATCGTGACCGCTGCCACAAGAACGACCATCTGGCCCTGCACCGAGGGGATGTAAGGCGAGACCCGATGGAGGGCCGCCTCCATCACGCCAGAGCGTGCGACGGCGGCGCTGACGACGAGCGCGCTCGCGACAATGATGACGATATCGTCGCCGAAACCGGCGAAGGCCGCCTTATGCGGGACAATGCCGGTGAACACCGCGGCCAGGAGCGCCAGAACAGCGACAAGATCGTAGCGCAGCCGTCCCCAGACGAACAGAGCCATCATTCCGGCCAATATGGCGAAGGCGAAGGTTTGGTCCTGCGTCATCGTTCTGCCTTAGACCGCTCTGCGGAGAAGGAGCCCGCGCGATTTCCTGATCCGATCCGTCCTGCTGTCCTGTTTACACTGTGCAGGGTCTCGAATCTCGTCCCACCGATGCCGACGCCACAATCCCATCGTGATCGCCTATCACCGCTCATGGAGCTTTGCCCTACAGCATCTGTCGGCTTTGGATCCGCTCAAGGATCTCAGATTCCTCAAAGGAAGAATGTACAAGCATGATCAAGCTCAGCAGAAGAGTGCCCCCGCTCAATCTGGGAATTCCCTGCCGCACTGTTCTCATCACTTATGGATTCAGCGGTAAGGTCATCGATTCTCCTGTTGGCGCTCTCAGGGCAGTCCTGCTCCCTCTGCTGGTTGGCACCGTGTTCGCGGCGGGCCACGGGGCCAAGAGGCGTCATGTTGGAGCGGCGAGATGCTTCCGAACCTGATATTCTGCCGAAACCGGATTAAGAAACAATGGCTCCGATGAATGAGCAGGCAGAGGATTGGCCCAGCGTCGGCGAGAAGGCAGCCCGTGGCGAGCCGTCGGGCGATCTGGCCCGCGCCCGTGAGCTTGGTCGGGGACGCGACGCCGACACCCCCGGGGAGATCCCGGCGCGGGGCTGGAAAGACATCCTTTGGCGCATGCTGTGGTTGATTCCGGAGAACCGGATCCTGTCCACCGCGGGCGGGGTCGCCTTCTTTGCCCTGCTGGCGGTGTTCCCGGCAATCGCCACAATCGTGTCACTCTACGGGCTCTTTGCCGATACCAGCACGATCAGGGGACATCTGTCCCTTTTGGTCGGCATTCTGCCCGGCGGCGTGCTGGAACTCATCGGCGAGCAGATCGGCCTGATCGTCGCCCAGGACAGCGACACGCTCAGCCTTGCCTTCGTGGTGGGTTTTCTGATCGCGCTCTGGAGCGCGAACTCGGGCGTTGCGGCCCTCTTCGATGCGCTCAATGTGGTCTATGGCGAGAAAGAGAAGCGCAGCCTGCTGCGCTTTTATGCCACGACGTTCCTGCTCACACTCGGCATGATTGGCGTCGTGATCCTGGCCATCGGCGCGGTGGTGGTGGCGCCTGTCGTGTTCACCTTCATGGGCTTCGTGACCCCGGCCGGACGGCTCCTGAGCATTCTGCGCTGGCCTGCCCTGTTCGTTGTCGTCTTTGCCTGGCTGGCCGTCATCTACCGCTACGGCCCAAGCCGCCAAGATGCCAAATGGCGTTGGGTGACCTGGGGCAGTGCCATGGCGGCCCTGCTCTGGCTAGCGGCGTCGATGCTGTTCTCCTGGTACGTCGCCAACTTCGACAGCTACAACAAAACCTATGGCTCGCTTGGCGCCGGCGTTGGCTTCATGATCTGGATCTGGCTGTCGGTGGTGATTGTCCTGCTCGGCGCCGTGCTCAATGCCGAGATGGAGCACCAGACCGCCGAGGACAGCACGGAAGGTCCGCCTGAGCCGCTCGGATCTCGCGGCGCCAACAAGGCGGATCACGTCGGCCAATCACATGTCTGACCCATCGCCCTAACATCGCGTCCGGAGACACCGCTCATCCGCAGGACCCGCAAACGCCGCCGGAGGGCAGCGCCTGGATTGCGACTGCGGGAGGATCCCACTTGCGCTATCAGGATCATGATGCCCCGGTCTCGCGCCTCACTCCGTTCAGATGGCGGAAGCAACCAGGCTGCGGCTGCCCGGCGGCAGAGCTACCGGCGTCTCGAACCACGTCAGAGCTCACGGGAAGAGCCGAGGCGAGGTGCAGTCTCTCCCGTGAGAAGACCACCAGCGACGTTAAGTTCCCGATGCTGGCCCAGCAGGTCTGAATTCCTTGTCGGATCGCCTGCGAAATCAGGAGGCCTTCTTGGCAGGCTTTTCGGGCTTTTCGGTCCTGCCACCCTGCTTTCGTGACCGATCGCCGGACGAGGGAGCGCCTCCCTCGTTGTCCCATTGTGAGATGCCGTTCTTGGGCTTGCCCTTGGGCAGGCTTGGTCGAGTTTTCGTGGTCATCGGGATGGACCCTTCTAAAGGAGTGCTCTTTACTGAACCCTCTTCGTCTGGCGGTAGATTAGCGGGGCTGCGATGGCGCTCGTGTGATCTCGAATCCTTGTTCAGAAAGCGCGGTTAGGATTGCTCTTGCGAGATCCACCCGCTCCTCGGTCGATATGACGGCCCCGGGATGATTGGGAGCCTTCTGCGCGTGCTGGAGGGTGAATTGGATGGCGTTGACGATGATAGAGAGCACCATCTCTTGATCCTTCATATCAACCTCCGAGGCTGCCTTTAGAGTAACACCAGCGGTCTCCCCCTGTTCCGGAAACCACGATCTCCAGACCAGCCGCGCTGAAGCCTCAGCCACGGTCAGGTCGGTCATCCGGCCCGCCGTTCAAGGAATTGGAGCCTCATTCCCACAGCGAACGCAGTGCTCCTTCATTGACGCAGCGCCTTGTGGACAAACATGGACTTTCCGGCACATGACCCCACATCCTCAGAGGGAGGCTTGATGATCACAATCGCAATCATGGTTGGGCTATTGTTCCTCGCCACCCCAGCAACGGCACAAGAGACCCCGCCATCGACGTGGCGCGACCCGGACACCCGGTGTGTGTATCTTAAGGTGGGAGATACCCTGAGCCTCCGCTACCGCCGTGACGGCGCACCCGATTGTGCGAGCGTTCAGCAGGACAGCACGGACGCATCGATCACTCGCGGTGACTTAAGGGAGCTCACTCAGCAGATGACGCGCTCGATCGAGGAACTACGCCGCGACATTGGAGCAGTCCGGCGAGAGATGGAACATACCCGCAATGAGCTGGAAAATATCCGCCGGGAAACGAGGCGGCCCCGAGCGCCATAGTATTATCTCTGCCTCTTCGAGCTGGTCTGTGACGGGACAGGTTGACCTAAAGCGGGATCGCGGGCTGCGCGGGAGCCCCGTTACTCTGCCGACAGGCCCGCCTCTTGGGCGATCAATTAGCGGTGAGAGACGTTGATGAGTGATCCTCTCTCTGGCTGTGCTCTCAGACCTCAGTCGGGCAGTTTGATGCTGCCGTCTCCGTAGCCTCGCCTTCCGTTAAGCTGCGGTCGTGGTTGCACGGCGGGAGTTGGGGCGGGTATCAAAGCACCCCAAATCTTACGGATGATGGATTTCGCTAAACTGAGGATGTTCTGTGCCATGTCTCGCTCGCTTTCCTTGGTGCAGCCAACGGCTCGGGTTCGCAGTGCCCCCGCGGCGCCTTGGAGCAGGTTCCCGCCCGAACCGGACGGAACCCAATGATGAAGCCTCAACGGCCACGGGCGCGGGCGCCCAGGTCCTCGCGGAGTTCGTGCTCGCGCACGATCCGGTCATACGACTGATCCGCGCTTCTGATCGCGTATTGCGGCTCGCCACGTGGATCATCGAGCCTGACGATCTCATAGCCGCCTTTCCAGACCTCGGGCCGACCGTCCTCCGCGTAGGAGACCGCCTGCCCCACAGCAAACCGGTGCTGGTCCACCGCGTGTGTTGAAGGGCGCTCTTTTGACCGCTCTGTCGTCACCAGAGGCGTTGGGCGCGGTTCTTTGCCGGCGGCCTTAGGTGGAACGCGGCTGGGTGAATAGGTCACCGGCTGCGCGATCTCGACCGGCACTGTCCAATCGAGCAGTGTGCGGCCACCATCGTCCATTACACGCAGAGCATCGGTGCGCGCTGGCCAGCGTCGCATCCCGGCGGGGCTCTGGGCAAATGCCAAAGCTGCGGCGCCGTCGGCCGCGGCAACAGGCCGTGTTCCAATGACCTCAAGGACACCGCGTCGGTATCTCTTGAACTGGACCAGAAATGTCATGGCAGCCTCCTCAATGCAGAGCACGTTCAATGAACGCCTCAGGCCAAGCCAAGTTGAACTTCCCGGATGGCGACCAGTGTCTGCCGTAAACAGAAATTCGCATCGACAGTTTATAAGATATGGGAGTTTGCCACCTGAATAAGTAGGATCAGATCCGAAATAAACATCAAATATTCCACTCGTTCGTGCTATGTTGAGATTTAAGGACAGGAGACTTGTGTTTCCATCGTCCCAAGGAAAACATCATGAAAACCTCAGAATGGCTGAAACCTGGCCTCTATGGCGCCGCCTGTGGCGCTGCCGCGCTTGCCGTCATCGGCTTTTCCTGGGGCGGTTGGGTCACGGGCGGAACCGCCCGCACGATGGCCGCTGATCGGTCGAAAGCCGATGTCGTCGCGGCTTTATCCCTGATCTGCGTTGATCAATCAAAGCGTGATCCCCAGCTTGCCGAGTGCATGGCTGCGATCAAGGCCGCCTCGTCCTGGAACAGGGGCGATCTCGTCATGAAAAACGGGTGGGCGACGATGCCAGGCGCCATGGAAGGCAACAGCCAGGTTGCCAAAGATTGCGCCGATAAGATCGCGGCTTAGGAGCAGGTCATGCGTACGACACGAGAGACCGTTACCTTCGATCACCCGTTCTCGCTGATGGCTGTTGATGGCTTACAGCCCGCCGGTACCTACACGATCGACATTGACGAGGGACTGATTGAGGGGCTGTCGTTTCTCGCCTATAGGCGAGTTGCGACCACCATTTACCTGCCACTGCATCAGGGGCACCAGGGCTCGGTGCAAGCGGTCAGGGTCGATCCGCGGGAACTGACAGCAGCCCACAAAGAGCAGCCGTCTGCCTGAGGCGGGGATCAACCGCCTTTGCTGTGACCGGCATCGTCGATTGAACTCTCACCAGTGGCCATGAGCACCAACACGTCGACGGGTCTGGGGGCTAGGCCCATACAAGTGTCTATGGCTGAGAACCCGCAGCACGGCTTGGCTTGTATACCTCTCGGAAGAGAACGAACGAAGGAGACGCGAATGGCGCCGAACACCCATATGACCGAGGACCAGGTAAGACAGCGTGCCTTCGAGCTTTGGGAGAAACGCGGCTGCCCAGTAGGCTACGAGGCGGAGTTTTGGCACCAGGCCGAGCGTGAGCTGAAAGGGGAAGCAAACAGCGGTGGCATCAGCGCGAATGCCACTTCCGCGAAGAGTGGCTCTGGATCTGACGGCCCGGCTTAGCAATAGATTTCGGAGCCATGCGAGCTGGCGATGACAGTCAGTTGTTGCGTGACAGACGGCTGCCGCAAAGTCGGCCGACGATGCCTCGATCACGGTGACGCGCTCCTCCAAGCACGTCCCCACGGCCGATCGAGCCGGGGAATGGTTCGGCGGGCAGGTGTGCGCTGAACAACGCCGGGGTCCCACCTTGGGAATGGCTTTTCTGGCAAGGGTTGACGAAAGCGGGTATGGTTCACTGCGGATGCACGGACAGGCTCAGGTCCGGGAGGGAGAACGGCCATGGCTCCGGTCTCAATGCCACCGCGTTCCCCGTTGTCACCGATCCAAGATGATCGGCCGCCGGAACCGAATGCCGTGTCGACGGAGGCACTCGACGAGGCAGAGATGCCGCTGCCATCCAATCCACAGACGCTCTTTCTCGGTGGGCTTTTCGCCTTGGCCGCTTTGGCGGCGCTCTACGTGGCAAGCGCGATCATCCTTCCCGTCGTACTCGCTTTCGTGTTGAAGCTGCTTCTGCAACCCGCTGTGCGTCTCCTGGAGCATGTGCATTTCCCCCGGGCGGTCGGAGCGCTCGTAGCCATCCTGCTGGTGACTGGAACGCTTGTGGGTGCCGTAGCGGCCCTGTCAATTCCCGCCGCGACTTGGACGGAAAGGTTGCCGCAGGGCATCCCGCGCCTCGAAGCCCACCTGGCGGTTCTCACGGGGCCGATCCAAGCGTTGCAAAAGGTCATCGAGCAGGCCGAGCAGGCCGCCGACGCTTCCGGGCCAAAGGGTCCCACGATTGCGGTTCGCCGCGATCTTGGCCTGACAAGTGCGTTGTTCACGGGAACGCGGTCCATCCTCGACGGCCTGTTTACGACCGTTCTGGTGCTCTACTTTCTGTTGGTGTCGGGCGATCTCTTCCTTCGCCGCATCGTCGAAATCCTGCCGAAGTTCAGCGACAAGCGGCAAGCCGTCGACATCTCCCAGCAGATCGAGGAGGACATATCCGCCTATCTCGTGACGATCACGGCCATGAATGCGGCGGTGGGAGTCGCGACCGCGGCCGCGATGTATCTTTGCGGGCTGGGAGATCCTCTCTTGTGGGGGGCCACAGCCTTCCTGCTCAACTACATTCCGATCTTAGGACCGATGTTTGGGATCGGCATCTTTCTTCTCGCCGGAATGCTGAGTTTCGACAGCTTATGGTGGGCGCTGCTGCCGCCGGCCCTCTATCTCGGCATTCACCTCGTCGAGGGCGAAACTCTGACACCCATGCTGCTGGCGCGGCGCTTCACGTTGAACCCCGTGCTGGTGATCTTGTCGCTGGTGTTCTGGTTCTGGATGTGGGGCGTGCCCGGCGCGATCTTGGCCGTTCCGATGCTGGCGATTCTGAAGATCGTTTGCGATCGGGTGCGCCCGCTGAAGGCCCTGGGACACTTCCTCGAAGGAACATAGCGGTATCACCTCCGCTCGCTCGCACCTCCCCCAGAGCGCCCGCGAGCTCATCGAGGCTGAGACCCAATCGTCGTATCCGCCGACTCAATCCAGGGGCCGCCGGACCTGATCTGCACCAAGGCCAAATTGGAGCAGTCTCTTTCGTTAGACTTACTGCCGCGTTCGGCGCCTGGTTCAAAAACCTTGGCAATAGCACCTGGTCGAGGGGCAGATCAGCGGCCGGGTGTTTGCCGGGACGCGCCGGCATCGGAGCAGTAGGGTAGAGCATCGGACGCAAAAGTGGGAGCCGGTTTTGCGTGGAAAGATGCTCAGAATCAAAAACTTAAAGCATCGGACGTGAATTCGAATTCACGTCCGATGCTTTAGCTTCTGAGACGGCACAAACGGGACACTGGGGGGCCTCCTTTCTGAGCCCCAGGTGAGGGTCTGGCGCGCTGGCGCCCGGCTGAGCGCAAGGGCGCGAGATCTCTGGGGCGAGCCACCGGGCCTAAACTGAGGTGTGCGCCGCTTTGGGCGGCACCGGATTTGCGCCAGTGCCGCTTGGTGCCGTGCAGTTGCGGGTAGCGCCGCTCCGCCAACATTCGACCCGGAGCATGCACCGGGAGCCGGCCACCGCAACTGTTTGTGAACGAGCCCTCGATGCGAGACACATCGAATAAGGGATTTTGGTCCCCTGATGCGGAGTGATATCTATAGGGTGGCATGGCCGGATTCGAGGAAGAGAGAGCTGTGCGCTACTTACCCAGCTCCTATCTGAAGCATCACTGGCGGTTCTATGCCTCTGCGGCGTTCGGCATCCTTGTTTGGATTTCGACTGGAATGCTTGCTCGGCCCCTGCACGTCGCCATAGCGGGTGACGCCTTCTTCGGCGGCTATCTCTTGTCAGCGCTGAATACGGTGATAAATGCAACGTCGGCAGACATGCGCCGACGCGCTGCGTCAAGGGATGAAGGCATATTCCTGATCACCCTGCTGACCCTTGCGGCCGTCAGTCTGAGCCTCGGGTCAATCTTCTTGTTGGTCAACGAGCCGGAAAAGCCGAATGCTGCTCAACTCATGCTCGCCATGATCAGCGTACCACTGGGCTGGACCACGCTTCACACCATTATGGGGTTTCACTACGCGCACCTCTTCTATCGCAGACATTCCGTAGAGGTCGCGAGCGATGCGGGTGGCCTCCAGTTTCCTGGAACGGAGGAGCCCGCTTTGTGGGACTTCCTATATTACTCGTTTGTTGTAGGAATGACGGCCCAGGTCTCGGACGTGCAGGTGCGAACGACCCCGATGAGACGCATCACTCTCGCCCACGGGGTGGTGTCATTCTTCTTCAATGCGGTCATTCTGGCCCTGGCTGTGAATATTGCTGTTGGATCGGCTCATTAGCACGAACCAAGCCGGAAATACTTCCAAGCGCTGGGAGACCCATGGTATTCTAATGCGTGCGGCGTGCCTTCGGCTGATCGACGGGGCGGCTCCAAGAACTGCTGGCTCCGCCCAGGGGTACAGTAGATCGCGTCTCCTGCCGCTGCCTTTCCGCGTCGTAGGGCAACAGCCGGCTGGAGGTTTTCACGTCTGTTAATGTTCAATTCTCTGCACCTTTATTGACTTAGATCAATAAAGGTGTCGGTGCAGAAATATAGTTTCATGTTACGCATAACTAAAGCGCCGCCATGGACAGGAGAAATGATATGATGACGACGCGTTTTGTAATGACTTCTCTTGGTGTGATCCTGATCTCCGCTGCGGCCCTCGCGCAAACCAATCCACCGACCCCAAATACGACAGCGGCTAACCCTGCGGCCTCTGGAAAGTTCTTAAGTCAGGTGGAACCGGAGAAATGGCGCACCTTCAAGCTGAAAGGGCTGGACGTTTACAACAGCAATAATGAGCACGTTGGCGATATCAGGGAACTGCTCCAAGACCGTGGCGGCAAGATCGAAGCTGTGGTGATCGGAGTTGGCGGTTTTCTCGGTATGGGCGAGCACAATGTTGCGCTGCCCTACGATGAGATTCAGTGGGTTGAAAAGGGAAGCTCTACGACTGGTTCGACAACGGATACGACCCGGACGACGACCCCGAACAACCCCAATGAGTCGGTCCGCACGACCGGAACGGTGACGCGCACCACAAATGTCCCCGGTCCGTCCTACCCGGACCATGCCGTGATCAAGATCACCAGGGAGCAGCTTAAGGCGGCTCCAGCATTTAACTTCTCTGATTGACAGCTTCGTCGGAGAAGCACTTTCCGCGCTTTGGCTCCTGCGCTGCGGATCAATCACATCCTGCGCAGCTACGTCTCGGCTGGTTGCAAGTGCGGGTGCACGACTGCCGTGACGAAGGCGCGCTTAGAACCGTACGAAGGTTCGGCCATGCCCTTTCGGATGCGTCGCAAATTTGGAACCGGGACACGAAGACGGCTGAGGTCCCGTTATGAGTTCAGACGGCTTTGTCCTGGATGGTCTGGTCCAGAGCCGCCGCAACGGGACAGTCCCAAACGTCTGCTGCGCAAGCTCCTGAAGAAGAATGCCATGACTCCACGCGTCATGATCACGGACAAACTTGCATCATACGGCGCTGCTCGCAGGGAGATGGGCCTGAGCATCGAACATCGGCAGCATAGGGGCTCGAACAACCGGGCGGAAAACTCGCATCAACCCACCCGCCGACGCGAACGCCAGATGAAGCCTTCAAGTCAGCGCGACAGGCGCAGCGCTTCCTCTCGATCCACGATCCGATCAGCAATCTGTTTCACCTGCGACGCCATCGGGTGACTGCCGACGCCTATCGCAAGGCCCGCCAAGCTGCCTTCGAGACATGGGCGGATATCACCTCTGTGGCGCTTGCCGCTTGAAGCCGATGCTGTTTTCAGCATGAATTCTGTCGAATGCCGGTTAACGTGACGATGCGGTCGACAGGGCCTTCGACGGTTGCCGCGGCCGCCAAATGGCAGCCGCAACTGTAGCCATTGCTTCGATGTTTTCCTAATTGGAAATAAGGCCAACGGTGTACTGAGGTCGCCATTGCCTCGGGATTCCGGAGGGGAACCACACGGGACCGAAAGAAGTTTCGGCATGGTGCGATGGCGTATGCGTACCGACCGCACCGGCACCTGTGCTTTCATACAGACCCGCTACTTTCTTTAGCGGTGAACCTGCGCGGCCGAGTCTGGATCCGTGAGCTGAACCATGATTGATGGCGCATCCTCGCCCACAGCGATAGCAGAGATGACCGCCGGAGGCGAGGTTGGAGGCGCGGCGGGACGACAGCAGCCCTGCCGAGCACAGGCGGATTGCGCCATAATCGCTCTGACGGCAGGGCTGAGTATCCTGTGCTCCCCGGAAACGGCGAGCGCAGGTCCGTTTGACCGCTTTACTGGCTCGTTTTCGGCCACCGGAACCGTAACGGAGGGGCCGAATGCAACGACCTATCCCGTGCGGTGTAGGTTCCAGGCATCCCAACAAGGCCCGACCGGCTTAGCGCTGCGAGGAACATGCTCGGCTTATCTGGTTGTTTCCAGAACCATAAGCGCCGACCTTGCCCTCAATCCTCGGTCTGGCAGGGTCAGTGGGACGTACACGGGTTCGCAGGTCGGGACGGCGCGCCTGACCGGCCGGCAACAGGGCAGTGTCATTAGCCTGACCATCAACTGGCCAGCCCCGGTCTTCGGGAACATGACCTCAGACATGAGGCTCGCCAGCATCGACCCGGCTCGTGTTCGAATACTGGTGCTAAGCCGCATCGGCGAGAATGGCGCTGTGCGCGCCACAACCGATCTCATCCTGACGCGTCAAACCAGATGAAATCTTGCCTCCGTCTCTCTTGCCGCTGCGATCAGCTGCTGGTTGTGAGTCCGGGTTCAAATGTCACTGGTGCAAACGCACCTGACGCCGCCGTAAATCCCGGCTTGTAGTGTTAGGCCAGTGACTTGCGAGGGCAGCCAAGTATGAGAGATTGGCCCCATCGAGGAACGACGATGGGACTTCTGTGAGACCAAGCTCAACTTGGTTTACTTCTTGAGCGCGTCTTTGACGCTGCCGACGGCATTTTGGATCTTACCCTTGGCCTGATCCGTCTTGCCTTCGCTTTGGAGCTTGGAGTCGCCCGTCAGATCGCCGGCAGCCTGTTTGATCTTGCCGCCTGTGCGTGTCGCTGAGCCTTTGATGCGATTTTTGTCCATGATTCTCTCCTGAGGGCTGACGTGTATCGACGTCATCAGAAGCAAGCATTGGCGCACAAGATCGTTCCTGTGGCATGAGCGCATCCATGAGCCGGAAGTCCTGTGAGGGAAACCACCGCGGATGATCCTCCTAAATCGGCCACTATCCTGAACGAGACTGACGCTGGGCGCCGTTTCAAGGATGAATACGATGCCCTGTTCAGCTCCTATGGTTCTCATCGCCGCCCTCGGTTTTGGAAGCATGGCTCAGGCTCAGAGCACTCCCGCCGCGTCCCGTGCGCCTCAGTTCATCACGGTCAATAACAATGCCATTCTCAGCTCAAGGCTGATCGGATTGGATGTCCAAAATGCCAGTGGCAAGGAGATGGGTAAGATCGAGGACATCGCCTTTGAAGGCGGCCAGATCTCCGGCATCGTGCTGTCGGTCGGCGAGGCCTTGGACGTCGGCCAAAGATATGTGGCCGTGGATCCCTCATCGATCTCGATCCGGTATATGGAGGGCGAGAATAAGTGGCATGCGGCGATGAACGCCGACCTCAATCAGCTCAAGTCGGCCCCGGAGTTTCGTTACGAGGGCAAGTGGACACGTTAATCTTCCATCGGTCACCATCTCGCCTTAAGTCGCGGGCCATATGGCCGAATGACAATGAATGTTGAAGCACCGGCCCGGCTTATCTTCTGGCATGATTTATCTTCTGGCATGATTATGATGGGGCGATAAGAGGCCAGGATTTCCCGACACTCGGCGGAGCCCTTGCGGCAGTGCTGCGAGATCGGATGCCTCGGGTTCATTGGATTGTGACCAACAGCGGGAACATCATTCGACCTTGGCATATTGCTTCGCTGCTGATGCGTCACCGTAATCGGATTTGCCTGTCCAATCGGGAGGGTCGGAGCCATGAGCCATCCTGACCTCAGTCGACCGGCTCAGGTCGTCTGGTCCGCCCCTGACGAGCCGACCCGGCAGCAGACGGGAGATCCGGGGACTGTCAAGCAGTTCAGCTGTCTAAAAGACGCCGTGGTCTTTACATTGGAAGGTCTGCCGGAACGATACCGTGAAAGCGCTCGCATCACTGTCGTGGATGGGGGCTCATTGGATTTCGATCAGATCAAATGCATCTACGCCGACATCATCAGATCCTGACATGCCGAATGCTAGAGGCAGTCTTCTCCACTGGATCTATCTAAGGTTTCGCAGCTTGCGCTTCGCAAAGCTCTGTCAGGCGCTGTCGTTGATCCGGCTGTATCCGGCGATCTGCTCAAGATTCTCGATCAGAACGCGACCCATCTTCTAATGCAAGGCCATGATCTCGATTTCGGCCTTGAGGTTGGTCTCATAATCGAGGCCAGCAGCAATGCGATCCCGGGCCGCCTACCGATTCTGTGACATCAGAACGAGCGGAGCCTGCACGGCAGCGATCATCGAGAGAACCAGATTGAGAAGGATATAAGGGTAGGGATCGAACGCCCCATTGGCCCGCTACAGCGGAATCGTATTGAGACGGGTCCGGACAAGGAGGCTGCTCAGGAAGGTCGCGATAAAGGCCCATGGCCCTCCGAACCCGGCGACGCGGTCAGCCCAACGGTCTCCCCGCGCTTCTTCCTGTTGGAGTGCGTGGTTGACGTTTCGGGTCACATGGCGGCGGGCTGCAATTTGCGTCAGAAGGCGGCGTTCCCGTTCGGAGAACCGGTCAAAGCCGCTCTCCCGAAGTTGCTGGGCCAATTGTCGGATCTGATCGGGCTCACCCGCATCGTCCCCTCGCGCCGAGATCCTCCTGGAGCTGGGATTCTCTAACAACCCGATCATACGTCTGCTCATCGCTGCGGATCTGGGACTGTGGCTCCCGGTCTCCGGCAGGGAGAAGGAAGACGATCTCGTAACGCCCGCTCCAGACATCATGGGGTGGATAGGCCTCGGCATAGCTGACGTGCGGGCCGACGGCGTAGCGATGCGTTCTCATGACACAGTTCTTTCCGGTCCTGGGGCAACGTCGCCAATCCTGCTCGTCTGTCACCAAGACCAGCCGCGCACGACGATGAAGTACACGGCAATCGACGCCGCGATTACAACGATGACGAGCGTCAGGTTCAGTGGATCATTGATCCAGGGCAGGCGATTTTTATCGAACATCTTGTCCTCCTTTACCGCAGGGTTTGGTAATGCTTGACCGTTCTTTCTCGAGTGCCCGCTTCGTAGAGGAGGAGGCACCCGGCGATGAGCAGAACCGAGACTACCGCTTGTCTAACATTGTTCTGCTCCTTGAATGAACCATGTCGAACTTTATAAATAAATAATCCTTATATCGGTTTGATTTATTATTTCCCAGCATACTCTCTTGTCTGCATCCTAGATATAGAAATCGTAGTTACTTGATATTTATTTTGTGAATCACCTGTAATTGCAGCTCACACCCACCATATTAATTTAAGATGAACTTTGTTCTTACTTTGCGATGGCCAAGATTCTTATATGAGAGGGGGAGGTTCCCCATGTGCCCGAACAGCCGCTTCATGTTCGATCTTCAGCACTATCGAACGCACGACGGCCCCGGACTGACGCTTCACGCCCTGTCGATGATGCAAGCCATGTGGGATCAATTGACGGCGCTAGAGGTGTCGGGGATCCGGACCCCATCGGAACTCATCGAGAAAGTCGAAGAGAGCTACAGTCTCTCCCACGAGCAGGCGACCAGAGATGTCGAGTTCTGGGCCCTGGATAAGCAGCTTTGAGCCGGTCGCTGTATGACGAGACCAGCCCCAATTCATGGAGGCGATGATGTTTGGCTATCAGGGCGGCGAAAGCAACGAAACAGTAACTCGCAAGACAGGCTGCCGCGATGATGCGAAACGCCAGTGGAGTTGCCTGACGACCTTGGACCTGTCGCAGGTCAAGAACGAGGAGCAACTCGTTGCGATGGTAAAAGTGCGCTACGGCCTGCCCGATGAGACGGCCAAGGCTGACGTCGCGCGCTGGATGGCAGGCAAGCAGTTTTGATCAGTTTCTCAAACCTGGAGCGGGCCCGAGCCCTCACTCCAGGCTCACAGGTGTGGAGATCCGTTGATGTCGACCGAATTTTACGTCGTCAAGCACCATGGGGCTTGGCGCATTCGCGTGAATGGCAAACATCATGGCGAGTACGACTCCCGCGTTGCCGCCATCAATGCCGCAGCGGCGGAAGCCCACGCCGTTGGTGCGGGAGCAAAAGTCTTCAGCACGGGGATTGTGAGTCAGTATGGCCGTGAATGGTCGGCAAGAGAGAGCTAGGCCAGGGGCTTGCTGCCCCAGCACCATTGAGCCCGAAAGGAGCCTCGCATGAGCGAGAGAATAAGTCGCCTTTGCGATGAGCTTCGCATCAAGCTCCACGGCCTGGACCGCCGGCTTGAATCCTTAAAGTCAAACGGCGCCGCAAGCTTCAATCACTCGCAGGATGCTCTTGAGAGCCAACTCGACCGTGTCGAGCAACGCATCTACGACCATCGCGCTGCCGTTGAGGCGGCCAATGCCAGGGCAAAGACGTGGGTGGCGGAAAAGAAGTCCGGATTGCATGCTCTTCACGTTTCACAGAATGGACGTGACAAGGCTTATCTGCTCGATGCTCAGGCTGATGAGGCAGAGACCTACGCAGAAGCTGCCTTCGAGCTGGCGGCGGCTGCGGCGGATGAAGCCATATTGGCGGTCTTGCAAGCCCTTCTCGCGCGCAACAAAGCTGATCAGGCCGCTTTCCCAGAGATGGATGAACCCCGCTGAAAATCACTCCTCCTCTCTGCAAGAGATCCGGCAATTTGGTGAGCATTCCTTATCATTTGTGTCGTGTCATCTGCGGCCTGTCACGGTCGACCTCCTTGGGAGGGTCGGCGAGGTGGGGAAGGCGGACGCATGAGACCTTCCCGGTGATCCTTGATCCCGTTCAAATTCCTGGAACGACAGTGACCGCCGCACCGGTATCTATTTAGTCCTCGTCGAGCTCATCTGGGCTGCAACCATGTCCTGCCATTGTTCGAAGCCTTTGACGGCGGTCGGCAACCAGGTCTTGATCATCGTCTCTGGGTCCATCGCTTTCAGGTTCATCGACAGGCGCTCCTGCATCTCTCTCATCAAGTGCTCCTGCATGGGCTGCACATCCGGCAACCCGAAGAAGGCACGTGCTTCTTCTGGTGTGCAATCAATGTTCACCGTGACCTTCATTTGAAGTCTCCTGTCGGAGGTCAGCCATTTGGCCGACGTGGATCTCCATGACAACGGCGATCAACAGGGCTGGTTCGGAGTGGCCGCCCATGATCCGGTTCATGCCCTTGTCCGCGCCCCTGAGGCCGCGAACCCCAAGCGACTGACAAGGCCGTTTCGTGGCACCAGCAGGCGTCACGCACGGTGAACGCCTCGTGTTCAAGCCAGGGAGTGCTTGTCCGTTCTCCTCAGGAGAAAGCAGCGCGCCACCGCGGAAACCGGATTCCCTATGGGAAGCAAGGTGGCTGTCACGGAACGTGATCTGATGATTTGGTGAAGTCCCTGACGCCGGCATTCCTGCTCCGGTTGCGGGCACACAGATCGAGGTCGAGAGTCACGACCTGTGTGCAAGGTGGC
Organism: Microvirga sp. TS319; assembly: GCF_041276405.1. Classification (NCBI taxonomy): domain Bacteria; kingdom Pseudomonadati; phylum Pseudomonadota; class Alphaproteobacteria; order Hyphomicrobiales; family Methylobacteriaceae; genus Microvirga; species Microvirga sp. TS319. The sequence goes on from NZ_JBGGGT010000002.1 coordinate 2,589,560, forward strand.
TTTGAATTCGTGATCTTACTTGCGACCGGAGGCGATCACGGATCGCGTCTTACCGGCACGATGGTTCTCGTCGGAGTGCATGACCTCGATCTCGTCCCGACGGACGGTGTCCCGCACGGTCTCGATCCGTTGGGTGCGCTCCCGGCGCACGACGACCTCTTCCCGCACCTTCACGCTCTTCCCAACCACAGGCCTTTCGGACGTCTCGATCATCTCGATCGTGAGCTCGGTCAGGCTCTCTCCGGTCACGGCATCGGTGACCGGTCTGCGCCTTTCCACGATGACTTTCTCATCATAAAGCGATACCTGCTGCTGAACCGGCGTTTCTACGACAATGCGGCGCACTGTAGTCGTGCCGCTGGTCACCATGTGCTTACCCACGACGAGGGTCTCTTCGGCCAGCGGGATGACCTCCTCCGCCTGCGTCGACAGTTGCCCAGCGGTGGGTCGCGCCACGGCACGGCCCAGCGGAGCCGTCCAGAGGTTGAACATCGAATCCCAGAGGACCGAGCCGGTGCTCATGGGCGCGGTCGCGACCCGCTGCGCGGCCTCTGCCGTCGTCCGGATCATCTGCGCGGCACTCTCAGCGGCGGCCTCGCCTGTCCGTGCGACGGCGTCTGCAGTCTGCCGGACAGCCGTGCGGGCCTCCTGCTCGCGCTCGGCCTCATCCTCCTGGTCAGCAAGACGCCTTGCTTCCTGCTCACGCTCGAGCCTTGCCTCGATCCGGCGCTGTTCAGCCTCCGCCAACCGGGCTTCCTCGATCTCGGTCTTCTCGGCCTCAATGCGATCGACGATAGCCTGGGCTTCCTCGTCGCTCAGTGCCTCCAGGGTGGCCGGCAGCAGCTCGTTCTTCCCGTCACGTACACTCTGCTGATGGATCTTGCGCAACTCGGCAACCTTGGTAGCGAACTCCTCGCTGTCTTTGGGGGTGGCATCAATCTCATCGAGCAGAATTCGGGTTTGCTTGTTGTCGGCGAGCGCTTCGGACACAAGGCCCTTGGTGGCCTTGTGTTTCCTGAGCACCGGGAACAGGTGCTCTTCTTCGAGCCTGGCGAGCAGCTCCAATTCCGCCTTGAGTTCCGCGAACAGCCTCTCGCGCGTCTTGACTGCGCCGTCCGAGGTATCCACGAGCTTGGTGAAAAGTTCGTTGGCCTTGGCCGGGCTGGTCTGAAGCAGTTGTCTGATGGTCGTCATGTCGTCCTCATGAAAGATTGGAGCCAGACGCAATACTGAGTGGGATCCGGATGCCTGATCTGGTTGTTGCTAACGGTGGTGGAAGAGCGAAGCAATCGCTCCTCGAGGCGAGCGGGGTTTGGAATTGGTTAGCCTTTGCAGAGCGGCGGCGCACATAGCAGGAAGACAATCTCGCAATAGCGAAAGAATTTGCTGCGTCGCAACATGACAACGGCTTTAGGACCCCACAGTTCCGGAGCAAGGGGCAGTTTCCTTTGTCATGCCCGACGGCGCTAAGCCGGGCAACGGAGCGAAACGGCCGTACAGGCGTGTCGCACTGGGCCGGGCCGATGTACCCGAGCTGGCGGCGACCCGGGAACTCAAAACGGTGCCAAACCTGAAGCCCAAGCTCGCCGGTCGGGACATCCTCACCCCAGGCCCCGCGTCCGCTGGTCTTGGGTCGTCGGCATGATCGCTCTCGTCATCGCGGCTCTGTACGTTGAGCGCGGTCTTCGTTCCAGTCGCGCTTGTCATTCCTCTGAGCTTCGTGCTGGCCCCGCTCATCCGGATGTTGCAGAAGGCCCACATGCCACGGGCGCTAAAGGGCTGTCATCACCCGACATGAGGTCATCCGCCCGGTGCGTCGGTTTGAGCAACTGGCGAACTTTGACCAGTTGCTGGGGATCCGATGAGGTGGACGCCCCCCAGCGGCCTTGATGTGCCAAAGTGGAGGTGTTGAAACGGCACTGTCAATTTAACGAGCTGAAAGCAAAGCGCCTCCCTGAGACGACAGATCAGGCGGCACTCGCGATGCCAGTCACCTCGGCCCAGACCTGAACGGCCTGAGCGCGGACACGGCGATGATCTTCTGCATTGGTGTGGGCGGGACGGCGGAACAGGTTTGCGACTTGGTCGTGAACCGTGAGAAAACGCTGCGCCTGACCGGCTGACTTGAAGCGCTTCATGATGCGCTCGCGCTGGCGGGTCGGTTGATGGCTGTTCTCCGCGCGATTGTTCAAGCCGCGATGCTGGCGATGTTCGACACCTGGCATGATCTCTCGCTTGGCCGCCCCGTAGCTGGCCAACTTGTCAGTGATCATCACTCGCGGAGCGATGCCCTGTTTCTTGAGCAGCTTTCGTAACAGCCGCTTGGCGGCCTTTGCGTTTCGGCGGCTCTGAACCAGGATATCGAGGACGGTCCCGTGCTGGTCGACGGCCCGCCACAACCAATGCTTCCGGCCACCGATGCTGATGACGACCTCATCGAGATGCCATTTGTCTCCGGGTGCGGGCAGACGGCGGCGGATCTGGTTGGCGAAGGCTTGTCCAAACTTCAGCGCCCACTGCCTTACGGTCTCATGGCTGACCAGGATTCCGCGGGCGGCCAGCATCTCCTCGACCATCCGGAGGCTAAGCGGAAACCGAAAATACAGCCAGACAGCCTGGCTGATCCCTTCAGCCGGAAAGCGGTGACGGGCATAGCGAGGATGACAGGTCTTCTTCATCCCTCACGTATGCCTCGATCCGGTCACCCGCCGGTTAACCTGACGGTGCCCTCCGGCCACGTCCGTCTGGGAAACGGCCATGATCGCCCTAGCTTCAACTGAGGGGGAGGAAACCCGTGGAGGAGACGATGACGAAAGCCCTCGCAGCAGCGTTCGTGCTGATGATGTGTGCTGGTAGCGCCATGGCCGCCGAGGCCTCGTGCACCGCTCAGGCGACCGAGAAGAAGCTTGCCGGTGCCGCCAAGACCAGCTTCATGACCAAGTGCGAGAACGACATGAAGGCATCCTGTGACACACAGGCGTCCGAAAAGAAGCTGAGCGGCGCAGCCAAGACCAGCTTCACCAGCAAGTGCGTCAAGGATTCGGTCGGAATGTGACGCACCGGACAGCCCCTGCGACCCTCCGATCGGGCTGTTCTCCGGGCATGGAATAACCGACGCATAAAGAGGGCCTGATCGATCAGGCCACAGCCTCTCTGCCTTTTCAGGGCTGCTCCTCCATGATGGCAGCCCGCAGGCGCGCATCGTAGGCAGAGGCCAGATTTTCCAAGGCGGCGACCGCATCGCCGACGAAGGAGGAGCCGTGCATGAGAGCCAGGGTGTGCGGGGCAAGGTCAGCCAGTTTCCGGACCGTCGGCGCAGTGCTCGGGCCGCGGCTGGTGTCATAGAGGATGTCCTCCGTTGCGAGCGCCGGACCCACGATGTCGCTTTCCGTGAGCGCGGGACCGTTTCCCAGATGCGTGAAGAGATCGCCGCAGAACAGTGTCCTGGTGGTCTCCTCGTAGATGACCGGCATCCCAGCCGTGCGGCACATGGGGTGTATCGACGTAGCGGATGCGCTTTCCGCCGATATCGATCACCTCGCCGTTCGCCAGCACCCGCGGCGGGCGATCGGCCATAGCGTTTAGCGACACGAGGCACCCGGTCGTTCCATGCGCGACCTCGGCATTCGGGGCCACGGCCAGCCACTCGTTCATGGCGCCGCACTCGTCGGCCTCGTAGTGGCCGAACGTGATCCAACGTAGATCCTGGACCGACATGAACCGGCCCACGGCCTCCGACACGATCGGGAACATCCGTCTAAATCCGGCGTGGAACAGCATCGGCTCCTCGCCAAGGATGAGGAACTGATTGAAGGTGAAGCCGGCCGGGGGCACGTAGGTCGAGAGGCGATAAATGCGGTCACCGATCTCGTCGATGCGGGTTTCCATCGGATTGCTCCCTGGTCTGGCCCCGTTCTCATGGGGATTAGACCCCGCTTTCCGTTCGGAAATGCGGTAGCCACGGCCAATCGCGGCCGGTGCCCGACCGCTCCAGTTTCGGATCGTGGCGCCGCAACAAGCGATGGTCCGGCCGACAGGTCGCCATGAACCATTCTATCAGGAGGAAGCCGACGATGTCCCGCCGCAAGCACCAACGACACCTGGAAGAGCAGTACAGGACCCAACTCACGCCATGGGTGGCCGGCTCGCTCGGCCTTGGCGTCCTGCTGATCCTTGCCATTTATCTCGCCACCGTGCCTCTGTGAATCCGATTCGCTCGAGCCAGGTTGGCACGGTTCCGAGGGCCATCACGAAGGCGTCGTCGGCGCCCGACGGTGAATGCTTTAGTCTCCTGTCATGCTGATGTTCGCCGCGATGGGAAGCCTCAGGTTTCAATGTCTGGATCAGGTCAAAATTTTACGTTCCGCCCGATTAACAAACGTCAGCACTTGAGTGTCGAAGCGGACCAAACGCGTACGTCTCAGGAGTGCCAGAGAACGAACCCGCTCGCGCGGGAGGGTGCGTGTTTCAAGGCGGACGCTTAGCCTCTGGCGTCAGTGAGCCTGTGATCGATCAGAGGTGACGGAGGCTGCTCCGCCTCCGAGCATGAAGGGTCAACCTTCAGCTTGAGAGGAGCGCCTCATGATCGTCCACCCGTCGCCTTCGTCCGGCACCGCCTTGCGCCAGCGCATGATCGAGGACATGACCGTGCGCGGCTTCACCGCGAAGACCCAGCATGGCTACATCCGCTATGTGAAGACCTTCGCCGCCTTCCTCGGCCGCTCGCCCGACACGGCCACCGCCGAGGACCTGCGCCGGTTCCAATTGCATCAGACGCAGGCCGGCCTCCAGCCTCCAGGCATCAACAGCGCCGTCGCGGCGCTGCGCTTCTTCTTCACCGTGACGCTGGACCGGCCCGATCTCGCCCGCCGTCTCGCGCTCGTCCGCCAGCCGCGCACGCTGCCGCTGGTGCTCAGCCTCGAGGAGGTGACGCGGCTGCTCGAAGCGGCGCCAGGGCCGAAGTACAGGGCCGCGCTGGGCACGGCCTATGGCGCCGGACTGCGCGTCTCCGAGATCGTGTCGCTCAAGGTGACCGACATCGATAGCACGCGCATGCTGATCCGGGTCGAGCAGGGCAAGGGCCGCAAGGACCGCCATGCCATGCTGTCGCCGCAACTGCTCGGGCTCCTGCGCGCCTGGTGGCGGGAGGGACGCCGCCGCGGCCTGATGCTGCCCCAGGGCTGGCTGTTTCCGGGCCGCAATCCGGTCACGCCATTGTCGACCCGTCAGGTGAACCGCGCCGTCCACGCCGCGGCCCAAGCCGCCGGGATCCAGAAGCGGGTGACGCCGCACACCCTGCGCCACAGCTTCGCCACGCATCTGCTGGAGCAGGACATCGACATTCGCGTCATCCAGGTCCTGCTCGGCCATGCCAAGCTCGAGACCACCGCGCTCTATGCCCGCGTCGCCACCACGACGATCCGCACTGTCATGAGCCCGCTCGACCGGATCTGGCTTGGGCCGCAGGACGCGGCAAGGCCGGACGGATGACGCGGCGGTGCGCCGCCCGTCGCTCGAGGTCGCCGATATTTTCCATCGCCATGGCGCCGCCTGGCGTGCGGCCCAGGCCGGCCATCTCAGTCTGGGCCAGATCAAAGTGATGGCGGCGAGCGAAGCCTGCCGCACCGCAGCCCTCGGCGGCCATGTCGAGGCCTGCGAGGCCTGCGAGGCCTGCGGCCATGTCCGCGTCGCCTACAATTCCTGTCGCAACCGACACTGCCCCAAGTGTCAGGGCGCCGCGGCCCGGGACGGGCTCGCCGCGCGCGAAGCCGATCTGCTGCCGGTTGGCTACTTCCACGTCGTGTTCACGCTGCCGGCCCGGTTGGCCGCCATCGCCTGGCACAACAAGGCCGTGATCTATGATCTGCTGTTCAAGGCCGCCTCCGAGACGATGCTGACCATCGCCGCCGATCCGAAGCATCTCGGCGCCCGCATCGGTCTTACCGCCGTGCTCCATACGTGGGGCTCGGCCATGACCCACCACCCGCATGTCCACATGATCGTGCCCGGCGGCGGCTTCTCGCTCGACGGCAAGCGATGGGTGGCGTGCCGGCCCGGCTTCCTCCTGCCCGTGCGCGTGCTCGCGCGGCTGTTCCTGTCAAAGCTCGCCGACGCCCATGCGGCCGGGCATCTCCGGTTCTTCGGCGATCATGAGGGCCTCAGCGACCGCCGCGCCTTTGCCAGCTTCCTGGCGCCCCTGCACCGGACGAACTGGGTCGTCTACGCCAAGCCTCCCTTCGCAGGACCTGAGGCTGTCTTGGCCTATCTGTCGCGCTACACCCACCGCGTCGCGATCGCCAACTCTCGGCTGATCTCGCTCGACGAGAGAGGTGTCGCCTTCCGTTGCAAGGACTATCGCCGCAACGGCGCTGAGCGCTACCAGGTCATGACGCTCGATGCGGGCGAGTTCATCCGGCGGTTTCTGCTCCACGTGCTGCCCAAGGGTTTCCACCGCATTCGCCATTACGGCCTTCTCGCCAGCGCCGGCCGCAAGGCCAACATCCTGCGGGCCCGCGCCTTGCTCGCCAGGCCGGAGCCTGAAGCCGACTGCACTGATACGGACAAGGCTGGCACCGCGCCCACGGACACGAGGCCGCGCTGCCCATGCTGCGGCGGCCGCATGATCGTCCTCGAAACATTCGCGCGCGGCCACCAAGCCCGCGCCCCGCCCTGGACACAAACGCCATGAGCTCGACCCACAAACCGGATTGCAATGCTACCGCAGGCACTCCCCATCGGCAGCCCGATCGCTGCGTGCGACTGCGCTCGTGGGCCTGGCTCCTACGGGCCGCAACGCTGAAAGCAACCGCTCGTCAACCACCGCATCGCAATCGGCGCGGGCTTCACGCGCCCTGGCCACCGGCCGAACCCCCACATCCATCTCGCCAAACGCGTTTATCCGACCACAGCGGATCAGGCGTAACCGTCAAATCCCCATAGGCCAAAACCTGCGATCGGCATCCCGCGGGTTCGTTCCCTGGAGGCTTTCGGGCGCCAGCCCCGGTGCATGTGCCTACGTCGTGATGGCCGGCATCCGAAACCCTTCACAGGAGGAGCCATTCGGTTGACTGGGGCGAAGGGCTCAATCCGGACCCTTCTCAGACCTTCAATCGAACACGCTCTACGGCAAGTCTTGGCCCCAAGCCGACGTTCACGATGTCCGCTTTGGCGCGGGCCAACTCGGGTGATCTTAGGGCTCTCGGCCCGGTTCGCTGCGCTTCCACTTCTCGCCGCACGCAATCACCTCATCGTAGGTGAGTAGAACGGGGGTTGCGCAGCGAAGCATGTAGGGATTCGAATCCCTTTCGATTCGAGTATCCAGCCGATTGCGGGCTATGGCGCAATATTCTGCGAGATAGCTACCCAACCATCACCGATAGCCGCATTTCTCGACAAGAGCACTCCAGCAGCACCCCCCTAGCTGGCAGACGCCGGGCTGATCCCAGCGTCGATCCAGGCACGCGTCTGTTCCAGGACCTCATCCGAAAGCGCTGGGTCGTCGATCGCCCGGGCGAGGATCACTGCCCCCACCATCGCCGCCCAGCTTCCGATTGCCGCGCGGCGCCTGTCTGCCGGGCTGACCCCCGGGAGCGCCTCGCTGATGCGGTCGATCTGCGACCGAAGACCCTCTGTCATGGCCACGCGTGCCGCCGCAGTCTGGTGGCGGATGTCCGCGGCCAGACCGGCCGTGGGGCAACCATCAGCGGCGTTGTCGCGATGCCGGGGTGAAAGGTAGGCGTCAAGATAGGGGCGAAGATCGCCTCCTCCGCCGGCGTCTGCGGCGAGGACATGGGCAAGGGTCTGGGCCACCAGGTCGTCCTTCGAGCTGAAATGGCCATAGAAGCCGCCATGGGTGAGGCCCGCGGCTTTCATCACTTCGGCCACGCTGACCGCGTCGAATCCCTTCGCACGGAACAGCCGGCTGGCCGCATCCAGGATCCGGCGACGATTCTCCACCATCTGCTCGCGACTGACCTTCATTTCAAAATTCTCCACGCGCCCCGTTGACAGTTACATGATGGTCATCATATTTAGACAATCATGATGATCATCATGAATATAGGTTTCATCAGAGAAGAGAGCAATGCCATGACCGCCATTCCGTCAGTCCTCATCACCGGCGCCTCCACCGGCATCGGAGCCGCCTATGCTGAGCGCTTCGCGCGCCGGGGGCACGACCTCGTGCTGGTTGCCCGTGACAAGGCGCGAATGGAGGCTCTCGCGGCCCGTCTGCGCGAGGAAAGCGGCGTGGCTATCGACATTATCCAGGCCGATCTTACCAGGGCCGACGAGCTTGCGAGGGTAGAGACGCGGCTGCGCGACGACCGTCGTATCGGAATTCTTGTCAACAACGCCGGGGCGAGCGTGGGCGGAAGCTTCATCGAGCAGACGACCGATGACGTCGCGCGGATCGTCGCCCTCAACACGACGGCGCTTCTCCGGCTCGCCAGCGCTGTCGCTCCACGTTTTGCGCAGGCTGGTGAGGGCGCGATCATCAACATCGGCTCCGTGGTCGGTCTGGCCCCGGAGTTCGGCATGACGGTCTACGGTGCGACCAAAGCGTTCGTGTTGTTCCTCTCGCAGGGGCTTAGTCTCGAACTGACGCCTAGGGGCGTCTACGTTCAAGCGGTGCTTCCCGCGGCGACACGCACGGAGATCTGGGAGCGCTCCGGCACCGACGTCAATACGCTTCCCGCGGTGATGGAGGTGGACGAGCTGGTGGATGCAGCACTCGTCGGCTTCGACCGTCGTGAAAGCGTGACCATCCCGCCGCTTCCCGACGCCGGGCAGTGGGACGCGCTTCAGGCCGCGCGCCAAGTCATGATCCCAGGATTTGCCCAGGTCCATGCAGCAGAGCGCTATCGCACAGCGGCCTAGATCGCCACCGAAGCAAAGCAACCTGACGACCAGAGCCGCCGCAACGCCAACGAAAGGTGTACTATGACCAACAATACGCTGTTCGAGCCCTATACCCTCGGCTCGCTGACGCTCCGCAATCGGATCGTCATGGCGCCCCTCACGCGCAATCGCGCTGGCCCGGGCTTCGTCCCGGGCGATCTCGCCGCGGAGTATTACAGCCAGCGCGCCTCGGCCGGGCTGCTGATTTCCGAAGCCACGCAGATCTCGCAGCAGGGACAGGGCTATCAGGACACGCCCGGCATCTACTCTCAGGCGCAGATCGACGGCTGGCGCAAGGTCACCGACGCCGTGCACGCCAAGGATGGCCGGATCTTCCTGCAGCTCTGGCATGTTGGCCGCGTCTCGCACGTCGACCTGCAGGAGGGCGGCGCCGCGCCCGTCGCGCCCTCGGCGATCCGGGCCGCGACCAAGACGTTCGTGAACGACGCCTTCGTTGACGTGTCGGAGCCCCGCGCGCTGGAGCTCGACGAGCTTCCGGGGATCGTGAACGATTTCCGACAAGCGGCCGCGAACGCCCTTGCCGCCGGTTTCGATGGCGTCGAGATTCACGGGGCCAACGGCTATCTGCTCGACCAGTTCGCCAAGGACGGCGCCAATGTCCGCACGGACGCCTACGGCGGTTCTGTCGAGAACCGCGCCCGCCTGATGCTGGAGGTCACGGCTGCAGTCGTTGACGAGATCGGAGCCGAGCGCACCGGCATCCGGATTTCGCCCGTCGCGCCCGCCAACGGCGTCTCGAGCAGCGCCCCCCAGGCGCAGTTCGACTATATCGTCGATCAACTCGACGCCTTGGGCATCGTCTACATTCATGTCGTGGAGGGCGCCACGGGCGGACCGCGCGATATCGCGCCGTTCGACTTCGGATCGCTCCGCCGGCGCTTCAACAACACCTATATCGCCAACAACGGCTATGACCTTGAGCTCGCGGCGTCGCGGCTCGCCGAGGGCAAGGCGGACCTGTTCGCCTTCGGGCGCCCGTTCATCGCCAATCCCGACCTTGTGGAACGGCTGAAGACGCGCGCGCCGCTGGCGGAGTTCAACCCGGCGACTCTCTATGGCGGTGGCTCCGCCGGCTACACCGACTATCCCGCGATCGCCGCCTCAAGCCGCCCATAAGCCATCAGAGGGCCGCGCCTGCGCGGCAACCATGCCACGTCGACTGCGAAACCCGATCCCCTCGGAGATCATCGCGATGCGTATTCTGAAACATTCGGCCGTTGTCGCGCTCACCATGGTCGCGGCACTCACGTCCTCGGCAGCGCGGGCGGACAACGCCTCGCCAGTTGGCTTGTGGAGGAACGTCGACGACGTCAGCGGCAAGCCGAGGGCGCTGGTCCGCATCACGGAAGCGAACGGCACTCTGCAGGGCAAGATCGAAAAAGTCTTCCTTGCCCCGAACGAAAGTCCGACCTGTACAAAGTGCGAAGGCGCCTTAAAGAATGCGCCCGTCATCGGTCTGGTGATCCTGTCCGGCCTGAAGGAGGACGGCGCCGAATATACCGGCGGCCAAATCCTCGATCCCGACAGCGGCAAGGTCTACAGCAGCAAAATCCATCTGACGGACGGCGGCAAGAAGCTCAACGTGCGCGGCTACATTGGTGTCTCAATGCTCGGTCGCTCGCAGATGTGGGTGCGTCAGGAATAAGGCGGCAGCAGGATCGACAGGAAATCTGCCGATCCAGAGACAATCATATGGGAAAGAAGACGTCATGAGAGCCGTCATCGTCGATCGATACAAGAAGAAGGGCGCTCTGCGGCTTGGCGAGATGCCGGAGCCGGCATTGCGGGATGACGATGTCCTGGTCGAGATCCACGCGGCCGGGCTCAACCTTCTGGATTCCAAGATCCGCGACGGCGAGTTCAAACTCATCCTGCCGTACCGTCCGCCCTTCATCCTGGGGCACGACGTTGCCGGAACGGTCGTCCGCGTCGGATCCAACGTCCGGCGCCTCAAGCCGGGCGACGAGATCTATGCCCGGCCGCGCGATGGCCGGGTCGGGACATTCGCGGAGTTCATTGCCATGAACGAAGCCGACGTGGCGCTGAAACCCAAAAACCTCACCATGGAGGAAGCGGCCTCTATCCCCCTAGTGGGGCTCACGGCCTGGCAGGTGCTGGTTGAGCGAGCCGGCCTGCGACAAGGGCAGAAGGTCCTCATCCACGCGGGCTCCGGCGGCGTCGGGACATTCGCCATACAGCTGGCTAAGCATCTCGGCGCGACGGTCGCGACGACCACGAGCACGGCGAATGTCGAACTGGTCAAGAGCCTCGGGGCCGATGTCGTCATCGACTACAAGACGCAGAACTTCGAGAAGGTCCTGTCCGGCTATGACGTCGTCCTTAACAGCCTGGACGGCGGCACGCTTCAAAAATCCCTGAATGTGCTGAAGCCCGGCGGCAAGCTGATCTCGATCTCCGGTCCGGCGGACCCCGATTTCGCCAGGGAACAAGGACTGAACTGGGTCCTTCAGCAGGTCATGCGCCTTCTGAGCTTCGGCATCCGGAGGAAGGCCAAAAGCCGGCAGATTAACTATTCGTTCCTGTTCATGCGCGCGAACGGCGAGCAGTTGAGCCAGATCACATCGCTGATCGAAGCCGGGATCATTCGCCCCATCATGGATCGGATCGTCCCGTTCGAAGCGACCAACGAAGCCTTGGCTTACATCGAAACGGGACGGTCAAAAGGCAAGGTCGTCGTCCAGCTGAGGTGAAGGCGGTGTCGTCGTTGCCTGGAAGTAAGGCGGGCGGCGCCGAAGGCGCACGTCTGTCGCCAATATCTGAGGAAACGATCGTGAACATGTCCCATCCGTTACAAACCAGCTCGATCAAAAAGTGGAAAGATGCGCCGACCAGGAGCGTCGATGTTGTAGGGACGAAGTTCGTCTACCGGCAGCTCGGGCCGGCGGCCGGTGTCCCGGTGATCATGCTGAACCATTGGGGCGCAGTCCTGGATAACTTCGATCCGCGCATTGTCGACGGCCTCGCTGCGACCAGGCCAGTGATTGCCTTCAACTATCGGGGCGTCGGTGCATCGGGCGGCAAGGCGCCGCTCACGGTGGCAGAGATGGCCGAGGACGGGATTGCCTTTATCCGTGCGCTAGGCTTCGAGGAGGTCGATCTGCTCGGCTTTTCTCTTGGCGGTTTCGTGGCGCAGGACATCGTGCTGAAAGAGCCCGATCTTGTTCGCAAGGTCATCCTGACCGGCACTGGCCCGGCAGGGGGCGAAGGCATCGAAAAGGTAGGGGCTGTGTCTTGGCCGCTCATCCTCAAGGGCATGCTGACGTTCCGGGACCCGAAATTCTATCTCTTCTTCACCTCGACGACGAATGGCCGCCGCGCCGCGAAAGCCTTTCTGGAGTGCCTGCACGAGCGCAAGGTGGATCGCGACAAGCCGGTCACGATTAGCGCATTCCTGAGGCAACTCAAGGCGATCAAGGCCTGGGGCACGCAGGCGCAACAGGATCTAGGCGCGATCCGAAAGCCTGTCCTGGTCACGAATGGCGACCAGGACAAGATGGTGCCGAGCAGCAACTCGATCGACCTGGCGCGCCGCCTGCCGAATGCCGAACTCGTCCTCTATGAGGATGCCGGACACGGAGGCATCTTCCAGTATCATGAGGCCTTCGTGAGGAAGGCTTTGGAGTTTCTCGCGCGCTGATGCCCGCAGGCTAGCATCCTATTCTGCTTTGGTCCCTAAAAGGGGCGAGCAGAAGTGGATTATCCACGGCGGGTGGTCACCGCGAACGAACGTCCGCTCTCGGGTAGGCAGATCATGTCCGGTGTTGGCGCAGTCGAGCCGTGCAAGCGGCTTTGGCGGATGTCTGCTTTCCACCCGACTGAGGTGTCGCCGAGGCCGAAGGTGAATGTCTCCCTTGGGTCATCCAAGGAAATTGCTGCCGCCTCGGGAATGTCTGTTGCCCCCTTCGTCAGCAGACGTTCGGCCTACTTCGCAAATGTGCCAGTTCGAGACCTTGAGGCGCCATCGCCGCGGTCCTGTGATCAGAGCTGCTGGCAGCGGCGTCCCGAGTTCCGAGGGAGCATAGACATCGTCTGAGCGGCTCCGCAGGAATACGCGATGTCCAATGGCACGCCGATCTGCCCGTTATCCCGAATTGCCAGCCAAGTGGCCGAAACGGTCAAGCAACGGCCCGAAGTCCGCGCTCATACTCATGGCGATCGGGAGGGGCCATGAGGCTGGTGAGGGAACTCCTACTGCATTCTCTTGCCGTGGGAGGCCTGCTGTTTGCCGCCCATGCCGCGCTTCGTCCCAGCGAGCAGGCTGCCCCACCGGCCCCGGCCGTCCAGATCACTGCCGCCGATGCCGACTGGCTGAAGGAGATGTGGGAACGCCAATGGCGCCGCCTGCCCACGGACGAGGAACTCACGCGCCTTGTCACAGATCATCTCACGGAAGAGGTGCTCGCCCGCGAGGCGAAGGCACTGGAGCTCGATGCCGGAGACACCATCATCCGCCGCCGACTGGCGCAGAAAATGGCCTTTCTCCTCGATGACACGATCCGCGTTGCCGAGGGCATGTCACATTAACCCGAGGATGGTGAGAGGCCACGTAGACGGGCCGGCATGACCCAGCCTGTCAGCTACAAACGCCATCGCTTCCCACCCGAGATCATCGCCCATGCGGTCTGGTTATACTTCCGGTTCCCGCTGAGCCTGCGACTGGTCGAAGAGATGCTCCTGGAGCGCGGCATCGTCGTCTCCTATGAGACTGTGCGTCGCTGGGCTCTGAAGTTTGGGCCGGACTATGCTCGGCGCCTCAAACGCAAGCGGCCGAGCCGGCGTGACATCTGGCATCTCGACGAGGTCGTGATCACCATTGCTGGCCAGAAGCACTGGCTCTGGCGTGCCGTCGATCAGGATGGCTACGTGCTGGATGAGATCGTCCAGACGCGGCGCGACACCAAGGCTGCTAAGCGCTTGTTGAAGCGTCTATTGAAGAAGCAGGGCCGTCCGCCGCGGCGGATGATCACCGACAAACTCGGCTCCTACGCCGCCGCCCGCCGTCAGATCATACCGAGAACCGAGCACCGCTCGCACAAAGGCCTGAATAGTCGTGCGGAGAATTCGCATCTGCCGTTGCGCCGGCGAGAACACGCGATGCAAGGCTTCCGATCACCGGGAGGGCTACAGAGGTTCACCTTTGTGTTTTCCGCCATCCGCAATCTCTTCGTTCCGCCCTGTTCCCGCCGCTCTGCCCTTGCCACCCACCTGCACCGCCTCAATGCCATGGCGGAATGGAAAGCCGCGGCGGGCCTCATCGCTTGAGCCAGTTAAGCAGTCGAGTTGCGCTCGATGCGTTCGGTGTCAGTTAACGTGACATCCCCGCCGCTCGAGCCAGAAGGCCGGCCTGATGAAAGATCGCGCGGATCGCCTCGCGCAGGTCGCCCAATCCCAGCCCAAACCCAAACGCCTGGGCCGTCGGCGCTCCGATCAGACGGCCTGCGCACCGCCGTCCCAGGCTCCGTCTCACCCGGCCTAACTGGCATCTCTACTTTGCGCCTCAAGCGACATTTCAACTTGGTTGCAACATCGTGGCTCGCGCACGCGATCCAGTCCATGATCGACACCCGCTCCCCTGAGAAAATAAAAACGGGAGCACCGCTATGGAAGTGCCTTTACAGAACCTGGCCGGGTGGCGGCTAGCAGTACGTTTTCCTAATTAGGAATGCGGCTTTTTCCGGTCGGTTATACCGCTTCAACTCTCGCTCAATGACTTCCCGGATGAGATCGAGGCGCGCCTCGCCAGGAGCCACAATGCCGAAATGGCATCTAAGAGCCTACTGGTCAGGTCTCTCGCGAGACCGCTTGGGAAACATGAGCCTGACCCGGAGAATTCGCCCGGCCGCCAAACGGTCGAGGGTGTCCTTGATGATACCGACAGTTTCCGGGTCAGTCCTCAGACGGTACTCGATGACCGGAGCCAGAAGCCTCATCTGCTGGAGGCTCGCGATGTTGGCATCCTCCAGAGCCTTCCGGGCGCTCTCGGGCAACCGCAACCCCTCGAATGGATCTGCGGGCTTTAGGGAGACGGATCGAGGCATCGTGCAAACCTTCAGGCTGTGTTGATCAGGAATGCGACGCGTAACCACCCGTTGTAGACACTTAAGCTAGGCACTTTATTCGCGACCGGGTGAGATTTCCAGTTTCGCGAAACGCGGAGCCGCTCTACGCCACACTGAAAGAAGAACCCCGCCGACCTGTGCCAGCGGGGCGGGTTGTCCAAGCAATGTGCCGCATCTCCTAGGACGGCGACTGTCGGTGGGAAAATGGGCAGCAGGATGGCGGCCCAAGATCTCATGTCATGCTCCTCGGTAACGAGTGGCGAGAGCACGCGCAGCTACAATTGAACGATCTGTGGGACGCTGCCCACTCGCGGACGTCTTGAGCCGTGAGCCCAAGCGCTTCGCCCGATCGAGCTGCGTCTGCACGGACGACACCGACCACTTGTACCCGCCGCGTGGGGTGCCGAAGACGGCGAGGTCGAGTCAGTCCGAACCCAATTCCGCGCACCGCTGATTGAATGAGTCGAGAACACTCTGTGCCTTAGCCAGAAACATCCCCAGCGCGTCAGGAACATTGACATTCCCGGCCGGGGGCGGAACATCGAAGCTCAATCCGAATACGAACTCGTATCTGTCTCCGAACTTAACGTGCGTGCCTTTGTATCGCGCCAGTACGAGCTCATTCTTCAAGGGATCCCAATCACCCCCTATAGACACCCACTCGATCCCGGGGCTTCCACGGACGCCCGGGAAGCTTATGGAAGCGGGTTTGCATTGAACGAGCACGCCCATAGCGTGCTTTCTGTTCGCGATTTTCGCGAGATCCCGGATCAGGTCGTCGCCCCCAGGATAGTCCTCCCCTCTTGGGTATGGCTCGTGTGCTTGAATGATGTCCCAGAATTCTGGAGGGATCGTCGGTTGTTCCGGGTTGTTTCCCTCCAGTCTCCGCTTCAGGTCTTTGCCGGGGTTGTCGGCCCATGGATAGTGCGCTTCCTGACCCGGCCGCCCAATGGCGGCGCAGGCTGCGAACAGGGTCTGGTCGAACGCGTTCCCGATATTGTTGAGGGCTTCTGTTGCGCGTTGGGGAATAACTTCTGGAAGCGGTCTGACTTGGACTAGCTTGTGGACATGGACACCGTCCGCCTCAGTTTCATCGACGAGTTGAAAGCTACCGCTGCTGAAATATTCCACTGCCCCGGCACATACTTCATCAATAGCTTCTTTTGCCCAGTTGATCGTCGTCTCAGGGCGCTGAAATGCCTCTAGCCCGACCATGTGACCTCCGCATTCCTGCTTTGGCGGCGCGATCGTCTCAACGGCCCACTTGGGAATCTTGTCGTCCGATGGATGCGAGGCTCCCGAGCGGTCGCGTCGAACTGCTCAACTCTCTGATGGTCAATCTTGAATTTCAATGGGCAATGAGGCCCAAACGTTTCGCCCGGTCGAGCTGCGTCTGAACCGAAGATACCGACCCCTTGTGCCCGCCGCGCGGGGTGCGCTCGCGCATCCGCTCCAGCTGCCGGGCAATGTCCCGCAGCGACAGGTCCGGATCGGCCGGGGCGATGCCGGCAACCAACATCATGAGGTGGTCATGGGAGCCTTTGCGCGGGGCGGGCTTGAGCACGGCCGGATCCGCCAGCGTTGCGCCACGAGCGTGCCGACAGCCCGCTGCGGCCGGGCGCACGGTCGGCATCCACTGGTCGGCCGTCTCGATCGGGCCATCAAGAAAGCGCATCTCCTGCGCCTGGGCGAGCTTGCGCAGCGCCTCCGGGTCACGCGCTCGCATGCCGGGGTTCCCCGGCTTCTGGCCGCGCGCCGTCGCGGCCGCCATCCCGACCTTTGCGCTCCGAGATTAGTGCGCGCTCGGGCTGCGCTACCGCGCCGAGTACCTAGAGCGACAACAGGTCCTGCGGCGTCGAGGTGTCGATCGGGTCGCGCAAGCTGCGGAAGAGCGCGCACCGGGCCGCCAGCGTCGCGATCACCTCGGGCAGATGGCTCACCGAGCGCGCCAAGCGGTCGAGGCGCACCACGACCAAGCATTGTCCGGCTCGCGCCCGAGCCTTGCTCCTCATGGATGACGACGCAGCCGGCCGCGTAGCTCGGCAAGCTGGGGTCGTGGGTCTGGTCGTCGGTCGAGACGCGGGCCTCGCCGATTAGGCGATGTTTCGAAAAGGCAGTCGGCATTGCTCTGGCCGAGGTCGTTTCAGTGCGTTTGTAATCCCTCGCCATGGTTTCACCCACCCAGGCACCATAGCCCGGTCTGCACTGTCCGGTGGCTGGGCTCCCGTGCCCGAGCGGGCGTCCAAGCGCCCATCGGCCCCTCCCCCAGAGTGGTTAGCCGACGCAGACAGGGACGTCGGTTCCAGGGGAGATTTTGGGCTACAGGTGTTTACCCGGCTCAGTCTTCGGAGTTGAATCCTCAAGGGGGCCTTTGCCACAGGAGGACCCTATGCGTTCCTGGCACAAGACACTTCTTGCAGCGACTGCGTTGTGTGCTTTGACGGGTTCGGCCGCGCTCGCGAACAAGGGCGGCATCCCGAACTGGGGTAATTCCGGCAAGGGCGCACCCGGCCCGATTGCCGGCGCTGGGCTGCCTTTCCTGCTGATCGCGGGCGGGTATGCTCTGATCCGCCGGTACCGCAACCGCGGCAACGCAGAATAACCTGAGCCAGAGGCCCGCCGATGGTCGGTTATCGTACCCTGCCGTCCGCGGAGCCGGGCGTCTTGCCTGGGTCAAGCCAGGGCGACGGCTCATTGGTCTCGCGCAATGAGCTGTTCGCTGGCCTTGTCTTGCTAGGCTTTGCAAACGGGATCAGCGGACGCGTAATCTCCTCGGTGGTCGAGGATGGGATCGCGCCGGCCCTGTTGAGCACGTTCAACATCAGCGTGATTGTCTGGAGCGCCTGCGCCATCGGCATCTCGTTCCTGCTGCGTGGACCAGTGCAGCCGGTCAGGACCTTCGATCGGGTCATTACTATTTGTGTCCTGGTGGCGGTTCTGATGCCGGTCGCCCCATTGAGCTGGCTCGCGCTCACAGGTCTGGCGGTCTACATCATGCGGAGCTCGCCACGCTCGAGTTTTCTCCAGCGAGGGGCTTGTATCCTCCTTGCCATGACCGTCCCGATGTTCTGGGGACGGCTCCTGTTTGCAGTCCTGAGTGATCTTATTCTGCGGGGCGATGCGACGCTCGTCGGATGGCTCGTGGGAACGCCCCGGCTCGGCAACGCGATCCAGTTCGCCGATGGCTCGGGCTATCTCTGGATCGCCCCGCCTTGTTCCTCCCTCGCCAATATCTCGCTGGCCATCCTGTGCTGGGTGACAATCGCCAAGGCTTTGAACCACCCAGGCTCCGTGCGCGATGTGGGATGGGTTGTCCTTGCATGTGCGGCGGTTGTTGCCATCAACGTCACCCGCATCAGCCTGATCGGGCTTCATCCTGAACAGTATGAACTGATCCATGGTCCAGCCGGCTTGGCGGTGGCAAGCTGGATGATCCTCGGGGTCACGCTCGGGATTTGTTTGCTCGGGGTCCGACGTGACCTTCCGGCCCGCGCTTAGCACAGTTCTCGGTCTCGTTCTGGTCGTGAGTTTGTCTCTCAAGCTCCCAGGTTACATGGTTGTCGTTACTGGCGTTGCTGCCGCTGTGGACGAGGCCGGCGTGATCACGCGTGACATCGCAACGGTTCTCAAGCGCCATGATTTCGAAGCAGAGGTCAGCCAAGAGCAAGTCAGGCAGGAGGCCTCTCGAAGTGAGCTGGCTTGGGTGTACGGCGCTGCCGGAGCGTGCCAAGTTCGGATTGCCGAGGTCTCGCCGGAGGGCTGGCACCGATCCCTGGTTTCACAACTGGCTGCGGGCAACCAGCTCTTCTACACGTTCGGCGGCGAGACGTATTCTGAGCAGCCAATCATGCGGACGCGAACTTACGCCTACTGGCGTAAGTTGAGGCGCTACTTTGGCCTGAGCACACCACACCGGCCTGTCCTGGCGCTGATCGCTGCAGCAGGATGTCAGAACGTGCCCTTGCGCGAGCTCGCGGGATTGGCAGGACCAGCCTCCTGATCCGGTCGGCCGCAGAGAGGCGTATAGGAATTTTCACAGACCGATGGGCCTTGCCGTATTCACTGACTGAGTGCGAACGTCCGTCCGTTGGAGGACGGCTGCCGAGAGCAGGGAAGCCTTCCGCGAACTTCCGCCTGCGACGTAGAGCGTGGCGGCATGGTTTGGGTGCGCCCTTGCTCCTGATGCGACTTGGAGCTCCGCTTAGTCCTGCGCCGGGTGATCGGCCCGATCCTCGTCCTCATCGCCGGCGTCCCAACCGAGCTCGCGGTCGAGCGTGTCAGCCGGGGGCATGGCGGGCGTTGCGGCCGGCAGCAGGCCGGCCTCCTCCAGCCGGTCCCAATCGGGCAGATCGCGCAGCGACGCCAGGCCGAACACCGCCAGAAACCTGTCCGCGGTGACATAGGTGAGCGGCGCGCCGGGCTGCGGCGACCGCGGTCCGGCCCCGATCAGCGCGAGACGCTTGAGCCGGGCGATCACGTCACGGCTGACCTCCTTGCCGAACAGCCGGGAGAGCTCCGTGCGGGTGACCGGCTGCAGATAGGCAATCGCCGTCACCACCAGGCGCTCGGCCGGGCTCAGCGCGGGCTCGGCCGGATCCGCAGATGGCCGAACGAACCGAATGGCCTCGGCAAAGCGCCGTCGCGTGCGGTGATGCCAGCCGCCGGCGACGACCACCAGTTCGTAGGGCCGCGCGCGCAATTCGCTCTGGATATCGGCCAGGAGGTCGTCGAGGCGGCAGTCCGGTCCGACCACGGAGGCCAGAACGGCGCGCGGCACCGGCTCGGGCGAGGCAAAGATCACGGCCTCGACCCGGCCCATCCACTCCCGCCACCGGGCGTCCGGCGGCAGGTTGTCGAGCGCGGGATCGAAGGCCGTCACGGAGGGCTGGCGGAACCGCGCCATCTCAGAGCCCATACAGCCGGAACGTCGGCCGCCCGGTGAGTTCGCGCACGGCGCCCAGCGCCACCAGGCGGTCGCAGAAGCGCCGGGCGGCGCGATCGGAGCCGGTCCCGACGAGGCGCGGCGGCGCCACCGCGTCGTCCGCGAGAAACAGGGCCAGGCCGCGGTCGCGGCCGCGGAAGCGGGCGGCGGGCAGCGCCGCGCGCAGCCGCTCACCGCGTCGGAGAAGATCCTGGGCGCGGCCATGGGCGTCGGCCGCCGCGCGCGCATAGGCGGCGTGGCAGGCCGTGAGCCAGCCTGCTGTCCCGGGCTGGGGCCGCCGCCGCTCCGATCCCTGGCGCAGCGACGCATGGAGAACGGCCGTCGCGAGGAGGGGAACGGGGGCCGACCACCCGAGGCGGTGCGCCAGGGTGGCGTCCGCCATCATCCAAGCCAGGATTTCGATCTCGGGGGTCGGCACGGGCACCGATCGCAGGGTCAGGTCGGCGGCCGCCGCGGCCGCCGCGACGGGATGATCCGCGGCCTCCCGGGCCGGGCCGCTCGCTGGAGCGACAAGGCCGGTGGGGATCCCGAGCAGCGGCGCCAGACGCGCCGGCACGGTCAGCGGATCCCGGAGCGGCTCGGCGGCGAGCCGCCGCCAGGCCCGGTGCAGCCGTCCGGCAGGCCCGGGATCGTCGCCCGCCCGGGTGAGATGCTCGGCATCGCGCAGCCCGGCCAGGTCGGTGCGCAGCCGCAGCCACGCGGCGCACGCGGTGGCGGCAGTGAGGGCCTGGCGCATGCGCCAGACGCCGAGTTCTGGCGGATCCTGGCGCATGAGGTGATCCAGCAGGGCGAGTGTGGCCCCGGCCGCAAACGCGGCCTCGGTCGCAGCGGGACCCGGCACGGCCGGGGTCCGCAGCCAGCCCGGTAAGCCTTGCAGGGCAAGGGTTTCCGAGGCGGGGGCTGTTGCCGAAGGTGATCCTGCCGATCGTTTGGGAACAGGCATTGGAGCGGAGCGATTCATGCGGCGAGTATAAACCTCAACGGCGCATTGTCATCACAAGTGGGCCTCAAAGCGCCGCAGGTGTCGGCGGCCTTTCATGTCCGATAAGCTTGCCTTATCGGACGTGGAACCTCGCCGCGGCCAGTCTACGGCCACGGCAACCCTTGACACGTCGAAACACCTGCCTATATGGCTAGACAGTCTAGCCAGAAGGAGGTGCTATGGACTGGCAGCTGCAGGATGCCAAGAATCAATTCTCGCGGGTGGTCCAGAAAGCCCAACGCGAGGGCCCGCAGGTCGTCACGTTGCGCGGCGAGCGCGCCGCCGTGGTGCTCTCGGCCGCTGATTACGACGCGCTCCGCGCCAGCCGGCCGAGCCTGGTCGACGATCTGCTTACCGGGCCGGCCTGGGACGATGCCTTCGCCGAGGCCGTCGCCACTCGCGCGACGACGCCGAGCCGCGACGTCGCGCTCTGATGTACCTCGTCGACACCAATGTCGTCTCCGAGGCGCGCCGGGGCTCGCCGCAGGCGACCGCCTGGCTGCGCGCGGTCGACCCCAATAGCGTTCATCTCAGCACGCTCACGCTCGGCGAGATCATGCGCGGCATCGCGCTCAAGCAGCGGTCCGACCCGAAGGCAGCGGGCCATCTCGCCGAGTGGCTGCGCAAGCTGCGCCACAACCACGCCGATCGCATTCTGCCGGTCACCGACCAGATCGCCGTCGAATGGGGTCGCATCGCGGCCCTCCGGCCGCGCGGTGACATCGATGGCTTGATTGCTGCGACAGCGATTGTCCACGATCTGATCCTCGTCACCCGCAACGAGAAAGATTTTGACGATACTGGCGTATCGGTGATCAATCCCTGGGATCTGACTTGACCTCTCCGGGCCCGCAGCATACGCGCCCCCGAAGCGGCGGAGCCCCGCCCGCGGACGGCGGCGCTTCGGTTTCGGCGAGGACGTCTTCGGTCCGGTGCCTGCGAGCGCGCTGACGATGAAACGCGATCACCTCATGCCGGACCTCCCCTCCCCTCCCGCTCATGAGCCGTCTGAGCGCCGCGCGGACGCCGCGTCCGCGCTCGCCGCCCCCGAACCCGTTTCAGAATCGGGACCGGGCCAGGGACGGCCACACGCCGCTCTACCCGCCCCGCTGGCACGGCTGGCCGACGCCGCCCGCACCTATGCCAGCCGCAAGGACAGCGCCCACACGGCGCGGGCCTATGCGTCGGACTGGCGCCAGTTCGCGCAGTGGTGCCGCCGGCGCGGCGTCGACCCCGAGTTCCCGGACCCGCAGGTGGTCGGTCTGTATCTCGCGGCGCTGGCCGCCGGCGACGGCCCCCGTCAGCGTCCCCTGTCGGTGGCCACCATCGAGCGGCGTCTGGCGGCGCTCACCGCGTGGTACCGCTCGGCCGGGCGGCCGCTTGATCGGCAGGACCGGCACATCGTCGATGTCTGGGCCGGCATCCGACGCACCCACGCCAAGCCGCCGCGGCAGAAGGAGGCGCTGCTGGCGGACGACATCCTGGCCATGCTCGCCACCCTCCCCCACGACCTGCGCGGCCTGCGCGACCGCGCGATCCTGCTGCTCGGGTTCGCCGGGGGGCTGCGGCGCTCGGAAATCGTCGGCTTGGACGTCGGCCCCGATCAGACGACCGATGGCCAGGGCTGGATCGAGATCCTGGCCGGCGGCGCTCTGCTGCGGGTCCGCGGCAAGACCGGCTGGCGGACGGTGGAGGTGGGCCGGGGCTCGTCGGACCGCAGTTGCCCTGTAAGGGCGCTCGAAACTTGGCTGAGCATGGCCCGGATCGCCCATGGGCCGGTGTTTCGGCGGGTGCTACGGCCGAACAGTGGCGTGACCGCCGAGCGCCTCTCGGACAAGCACGTGGTTCGCTTGGTGCACCGGGCCGCACTGGCGGCGGGCGTCCGTGGTGACCTGCCCGAAGGACAGCGGGCGCACGCATTTGGCGGCCACTCGCTGCGGGCAGGGCTCGCCTCTGCCGCCGAGGCCGACGAAGCGGCGGTCCAGCGTCAGCTCGGGCATGCCTCCGCCGAAATGACGCGGCGCTACCAGCGCCGGCGGGATCACTTCCGGATCAATCTGACGAAAGCCGCGGGGCTGTGATGGAAAAATCCGCGTAATCGCCGATACTTAGAGAATGGCAGTTGAAGACGCTAAGGTGAATGCGAGCAGCCTGTTCTGCTTAACGGCTTCAAATTGAAACTTTTAAGTAAAAGCGACAACGAGGGTGCCCCCAAACTGGCCTACTGTCCCACCAAGCCCAAGCCATCGGTCAGTGATAAGTGATTGATATACGTTCCTATTTTATGCTCTAAGGTATCGAATTGACGCTTTTGTCCTCTCATCGCACATTGCCGAAGAATGACACTCTCACTCCCGATAACTACCAATTATCGGTGGTGTTGCTCTCGTCCGAAATGCAGGCGATAAATTCAGCTTCAGCCAGCTTGCTATGAACGGCATCGTCGCTTCAGCGGTCGTGACGCGTGGTGCCGATCCCCCATGACACCGTCGGGGCAGACCGCCCCCTGCCCTATGTCCCGCAGAGGAGCAAACATGAGTACCGCCGGTCTCGCGCATGCGGAGGATCAGCAGCTTCGGCGCGAAAACGCACTCGACGCCCTCGCGGGCATCGTTCCGGCAAGCCAGCGAGAAGCCCTTGCTGCTCTCCTCACAAACGAAGACGTTGCCACCCTAAAACACCTGGCCGAACAAGGTATGGGAGCGAACACCTTACGGGCTCTAGCCTCCGACCTCGGCTACCTTGAGGGATGGGCGTTGGCAGCGACTGGACGTCCTCTCCCCTGGCCTGGACCAGAAGGCCTCGCCCTCAAGTTCATTGCGCACCACCTCTGGGATCCCGCCAAACGCGAACTGGAGCCGAGCCACGGCATGCCCACCCTTGTCAGAAGGCAGCTCAAAGCGGCCGGTCTGCTGCGCACGGATCAGCCTCACGCTCCCGCCACCGTGAGGCGGCGCTTAGCCAGCTGGACAATTCTCCACCGGTGGCGAGGAATAAATGCTATCTTTACGACACCAGCCTTCAAAACGGCCCTTCGTCTGGCAGTGCGAGCCAGCACGCGCCCGAAGCAACGCAAGAGTCAAAATGCGGTTACACGCGACGTGTTGGACAAACTCCTCGCCACCTGTGCACGCAACAGTCTCGCAGACATCCGAGATCGCGCACTGCTGCTGACCGCGTTTGCGTCTGGCGGCCGTCGGCGCTCGGAACTGGCGTCGCTCAGTATCGGGCAAATCGAGCCATGCTCTCCAGTGCCAGCGGATCCGCAGGATCCACGCTCCGCTAAGCTACCGTGCCTAGCGATTCAACTCGGCCGCACCAAGCGGGCCAATGCCGATGCTACAAATCCAGTTCTCCTGATTGGCCGTCCAGCGGAGGCACTAACTGCTTGGCTCGAACGTGCCGGGATCACCGCTGGTGCGGTGTTTCGTGCGATCGATCGCTGGGGCCATGTTCGTCACAGCCCGATCACGGGCGATGGCATCAATGACGTTGTTAAACGGCGTTGTCGCCAAGCAGGGCTTGATCCGTCACTGTTCAGCGCCCACGGATTGCGCTCGGGATATTTGACGCAGGCTGCACAGGATGGTGTCTCGCTTGTTGAAGCGATGCAGCAATCACAACATCGGTCAATGCAGCAAGCGGCGAACTACTACAATGAAAGCGCGCACCAGCGTGGGAAGGCAGCTCGCCTGTATTCGTCTTAGTTTCAGCGTTAAGCCAAAGTTCCCGGACAACGTGTTGGCGCACGCGGATGGTCATAGAATGCTTTGCCTTCGAATATCTATCGAGGTCTCGTTCGAAAGGCAGAGCCTCCTGTTGACCACGGCCCAACAATCACTGTCTCTTTTCCGAGATATGGGCATCGATCGCCCGGCCGCGCGGCATCGCGCCCGAAATAAACTTCGACGTTTCCCCTCAGTAATTCGGCGCTCTATATTCGAATTACAACTACAAACGACGAATTCGACGTAGTCTCTATATGTACATTGTTATTCCAAAGCCACAATGTACTTGACTCCTACCAAAGCCAAGCTATCCTTTAACGAAACCGCTCCTAAAGATGCCGGCCGCAATTCAAGCCGAGGCGACAGCCAATGCGAGGAAACCTAAAAGACATCAGTCGGATTTGCTTGCGACGAGCGCAGGCCTACAAGCCCCTAAATGCGAAATCAGAAGAGGCGCTTCTGGCGCCGCAACCGGTGCCACACCACTTCATATCACTTCTCTCGTCGGAAGGAGACGCGCAAGGGACGCCGCCAATCCGCAACAGAACGAGCCAGGCGAGTGCGTATCTCCGTGCCGGTGCCAGCCATCCTGGCGCATCAATTCTATGCCTGCGACAAAACCCTTCCTAACCTTCTGACATGCTGATTCCTTAAGACGTCCACAATGTCGTGCCGCACGTCTCACTCGCTCGGGGTATCTAGTGATGTCATCGGCAAAAGAAATCCAGCCCTTATGCCCTGGACTAGCGCGCGTCTTCATACCTGACGCTGCGAGGCTAAATGCGCTTGGCTATGGCTCAGTGGCGCATGTTCCCGTTCTCTTCGGGCACAAAGGGGAATATCGCCGTGAAGCCAATCGGTTTCTGCGCGAACGCGCGACACTAACCCACCGGGAGGACGCTGCATTCGAATTGAGCTTGTCTGAAGCTCCCGTTGGACCACGTCCTTTGACGCTCAAGAAGTACGCTGACGGCCTTCACAACTTCTTTAATTGGTGCAATCAACGCGGTCACGACTGGAAAACAATCAACTACAAAACTATCATAGATTATCAGAAAGAGATGGAATCCGGGGCATGGTCGACGCAAAATCGTCCCTTGTCTCCAGAAACTGCCAACGCACGAGCCGACATCGCAACCGAGTTTTTGGCTTGGGCTGCGCTCCGCAGCATAAGGCGAGCTTTCCACGTACGAACTAAACCGCGCTCTCCGAGCCATGGCGCACGGCATCCTGTCGGCCGGCTTCCTCGGAAAACCGGAGCACTTGAACCTGTGCGTGCGGGGCGCGCCAAGACTTCACACACCAAGGACCTCCTCAAGAACGAGACTCTCCCCTCCCCTTTGGTCATTCGCGATTGGTTGTTAACCGTGCAGCGAAAGTACGGGTACGCCAAGTACCTCGCCTGTCGCTTCATCCTCGAAACTGGAGTGCGCAGTATCGAGGCCATCAACTTGGTCGAGACCAAGCAGGCTCGACAACTTCCTTCCCTTGCTGAGATCCAGGACCTCGCTCGCAAGGGTGCTCGCGCCGTACAGATCGACCTCGTCGTCACAAAAGGCGGAAGGCCGCGAACAATCGATTTGCCACTCGATTTCGCCCTCGAACTACGCCAATGGGCAGACACGAAGCGTCCAACCCTGCGATACCGTGCACGCATGCGCACCGGCCGGGCCCCCGGGGACGCGTTCTTTCTAAGCGATGCTCCCAAATTTGAAGGCACGCCAATCTCGTATGCGACCCTCTACAAAGTATTTCGTAAGACGGGACCAATCCGGAAGTTTTCTCCCCATATCGGGCGGCATATCTATGCATGCTTTTTCCTGCTTCGCTCGCTCGACATGGAGGCGCAGGTACGCGGAGGTAACCTGAAGTCACAGCACCCGGATTGGATTCATCATCGAGGCGATTGGTACTTGAAACTGCTGCAGCGCCAGTTGGGCCATCTCAGTGATGAGACAACCTTCACGTATCTTCGCCTGATTAAAGGGGCAATTGCCATCGCCGATGTGGCGACGAACTGGCATTTGAATCTTTCGGAGGACATATAGAACGACGATGCAGACCCGTCGATACCAGATATTGAAGAGAATGTGGATCGAGCCGCCTACTGGGAGCACGTATAAGGTCGATCTAACTCCATATGTCTTTGGGGCCAACTCCGCAATGTTCGAAGGTACACTGCGTACGCGCTGGTCTGGGGACTTTAAGGGTCGCCCGAAGTTGGGCCTCGAGATCGCGCGTTTCTACCGCGATCAGCAACCCACGAAACATCGGGATAAGAGCTACCGAGCAGCCATGAACGCATTCTACCGTTACCTCGACAGCATTGATCCCCACGGACGTATCCAGTCGGCCAACGATCTGCGCAACGAGCACGGCTCAGGCTTTCAAGCTTGGCTCGATCAGAACGGTCAACGCAATACAAAAATTTATTCCACATGTAAGACGCTGATTAGCGGGATCCGGGACACCAAGGGTCTCCGCCGGCTCGCATGGCCGGCACGTCGACCCGATTCAAGCACCGTTTTAGACGATATCGACGAGCGGAGCGTAAGGGCCGCATTCAACGCGCTCAAGCGCGAAGCACGCGCGATCCAGACAATGTTGAAAGAAGGAGCTGAGCTCGCGAAGTGCGGTCGAGATCCTCGCCGTGGCCATTTTGCCTCTCAGGGGGCCGGTTGGCGCGATGTCGCTAATCACGCATTCATTCTTCGCGAGCTCACGGCCGAGAGACTGCTCAGTCTCAAGGAACTTCGCGCCGCGAAGGTTCGCGGCTTGTCACACCAAAATGATCCTGCTGAGCGACATCAAGGCCCCCAGTATCTAGCACCGGGTATGCCGCAAGACACGCGAACTCGATTCGGTGTGGCCGGGAAGCTGCGTTGGTTCCATCTCGGTTTGTTTGACACTGGCGTTTTTCTCTGGCTGTTTCTGCTTGGAACCGGATGGAATCTGGGCACTGCGCTCGCCCTCGACATCGATAACTGGGAAGAAGATCATCCGCTCTCCCCCGATCTCAAGATCATTCATGCATACAAGGGCCGGTCCGACAAACACCAGTTTGCCATCTCGATGAAGCAACCCGAGTGGCATCCCTACCGGATTGTCCGATTCATGATCGACAACACGAAAGTACTGCGGGCAACCCTTAGGTATCAGCTTAAAGAGTCGCGCAACCAGTATGCCCTGACGCCGGACAGCGAGTTGAAGCGGCAGATTCAGGAATGCGAGGCGAAGCTCAAATCGCCCTGGCTCTACTTCTCCGGACGTGACATCGGGGCTGTGTCGACCTTCAAGGGAGCAAGCGACATTACACACTTTCATAATGTCTTGAGAGCGACAGTCGAGCGTCATGCATTGACTAAGCGCTATCCCTCCTTGGTCTCTTTTAAGAGCAGTGATGCCCGTGACGCTTGGATTGGCTACGCCTACCAGGTTAGCGGCTATAGCATCACAATTGCCATGCTGGCGTCCCAGCATGGGAGTGCGGCCATGCTCAGACATTATCTGAAGAGTCCTCGCTACCGCCGCTACAGCGAGAAACAGGTGGCACGGGTGCAGCGCGCAGCCTTTACCGAGATTGCCGAGCGTCGTCCTCTCGATCCAACTAGGCTCCGCCTGCTTGTCGAACAGGGGTACGTTACTGACGCGCAGGCCCAGCGGCTCGCGGACAAACGCCTCCGCACAAGGCTTGGTATGGGCTGCCGAGAACCGTTTGATCCTCCCAAAAATATTGCGCCTGATCATGTCCCCGGAACCCTATGCCGAACGCAGCGCTGCACGGGCTGCATTCATGGCGTGGTGTTCAAAGACAGTCTGACGCCGCTGGCTCGGGCTTTTGCAGAGTTGTTCTTCATCAAAGCCCATATGCCTCTGGCAGCATGGATCGGCTCATCGTTTGAGGAGGAGGAGCGGTCGCTAAGCCTTACATTGGAGCTCTTTGATGCCGAAGCGGTCAACGCCGAAGTCAATGCCTGGTTGCGCAAATTGGAAACTGGCGAGGTCATCGCCCATGACACCTATCCCATCTCCCGCATCGGATCCCTTCCCGGTAAACATACAACCAGCTCGGGAAAAACTGACAAACAGAACCCTTGCAACTGAGCAAACTATAGCCCTGCACAACAGCCTAATTGAACCCTTCGAAGGTGTTCGTCTCAGTGACCCGATCATCGTTGTTCCGGAACATATACTACCCGCTGGCAGGATGCGGCGAGAATCGGTGCGAACGATCTGTATCGCAAAGTGGCTCGACAAGTTGGAGCCCTTTCCCCCGCACCGGAGAGCTGCAATCGAGATGGCTCTGCGCTCAATGCTGGCAACTCTCGCGCTGCCCATGCCTACCAAGCGCGGCATTCGACAGCTCCAACCCTCCTCCTGGTTGGGTATCGCGAAGTCGATGTTGAATTTGGCTATCAACGCCGTCCTCGTGTATCCGAGCGAGGACGGCACGATCTGGACCAAACTTTCTCCAGAGCAGATCTCTCGGATCCGTCAGAAGACGTCAAAGAGTCCGGGGGTGCAACGCCATTTGAGCAACGGATTGCGCCGTCTTATCTACCACGGACAGCGTGGAGAGATCACCGACTACCCCCGCCCCACCCCAACACCCGCCATCAAATCCGAGTCTGACTACAAAAACCGCCAGCCTGTGCAGAGCCTTTCGGTACAGCACAAGCAGTTTCAACCCTACCCGGACGAATTTGTCACCGAGCTGCTCTGGCGAGGTCTCTGGCTTAACAAGAACCTGAGCGCGCAGATTATCGAATGCTGGAACGAGCTGCGATTGCTCAACGATCGCGCGTTCCAGCGCGGTATCCGGGCGACCGATCCTAGGCTCATCGCAGCTCGCCGCGAAGTGGTCACCACACGCGACTGGCGACTGGCCGACGGGGCGGCTGCTACCAAATTGCCGTTTAAGATCCTACAATTCGATGACCGCCGATCCCGATATGACGATACTTGGCCGCCAAATTTTGCGCGGACAATCAACAACCTCATCTCGGCTATCCAGGGCATGAATTACTGCATCGTTGCATTCTGCACTGGTGCTCGTGTCAGCGAGTTGAGCAGCGCTCAAAGTCCTGAGGACTGGGAGGCGAGCCGCTTGACGGCACGTACGTTCAAATTCGCTCAGCAGACTGGCGGTGAGGAACGGGACTGGCCTCTCCATCCTTTGGCCATCGAGGCTCTAGTGATCCAGGACAAGCTCGCCTCAGTCGTGCGCTCGCCGCAAAGCCGGCATCTCTGGGTCGGAATCCAGAACGAACGCAAGAAGACTCCGGCCGGTGAGGAAATTCTCGACAAGAATGCCATCATCGCCTCCGCGGTCAAGGCTCTCAGCCTTAGTGGTTTGCTCGGCAATGGCGGCGCAAACAGTCATCGCTGGCGTACAACCCTTGCTCGTTTGATTGCTCTTTCCGTAGTAGCAAGTCCTCAGGTCGTGATGGATCTCTTCGGGCACAAGGACCTCCAAATGGCTTTAGGCTACATGCTTGCGCACCCGGAGATTGTGCAAGAGGTCCTCCGGGTTGCTGAAGAGATGGTCTACGTCAATGCTGAAGAAGCGATCAGAGACGGGATCGCAGGCAGCCTGGGCGGACCTGCAGCCCCAGCGGTCAGTAATGCTATCGAGAGGTATCGCATGAAACGTGGCGAGACCGAGTTCCTTGCTCATGACCTACGTGACGCCGCTCGGATCTTTACTTTCGAGGGTCGCACCTGGGAACTCGTCCGAGAGGGAGTGATATGCACAAAGGGCGTCGGACAGTTCGGCCCCTGCACCCAGAGCCGAGGCGACCCCGATCCGGGCGCATGTCGAACAACCTGTTCGCATCGCCTAGAGTTGCAAGCTGCCCGCGCGCAATGTTTCGAAGCGATCGGAAGCTTGCTGCACGAATTTGAAGACGCACAAGCGAACGGATTTGAACTCCTTGCTGCAAACCTCGAAGGGCAGATACTGTCTCAACTTGCCCGCTGGGATGATGTCCGGACCGAGTGGCTGGAACGCAGCGAGTCTCTCCGGACGATCTGGCAACGCCGCCAATCGAGAGTAGGACGGTGAACACTTCCGGTCGCGCACAGCGTGCCATGACCCACGTCGAGGCTAGTCCGCACGACCAATCCGCACAATCTACAGCAGGTAAGATTCGCGCCGCCATGGCGCGGATCGAATACGAAATTGCCAATGGAAACGGGATCTATTCAGTAGGAGACGGACGAGTATCCCTTCAGGAGGTCATCCGTCGAGCCGGGTTCAAAAGCCCTGCCCTGCTGGAGAAGCAACGTCATCGCGCGCTGAAACAAGAGGTGCAACGGTGGCTGAAGCGGCTGGGATCCGCCTCCTCAGTTTCCAAATGGCCGCGACTTTTATTGCTGCAGGACCGCTTGCAAAAGGCGACAGATGACCTCCAAGCACTCATGCAGGATCGGGCTGAAGCCGAGCTCGAAATTATCCACCTTAGTGAACTTATACAAAAGAAAGATGAGCAGATCCTTAAGCTAGAACGAGAACTTTCGTCTCTCCAGCGATGCAAGTGCTCTTCGTAAGCTGGATTATCTATCTGCACCTGTGACTGGCACGAAAGTTGATGCTTTCTATACTTTGAGATCATAGATGGCTGCGAGTGCAGCCTCAAGACATTTCATCTTCATAGTGAATATCTGAGTCTCGGCTTTTCGTATTACAGCGAGCGGGAAAGCCTTGAATGGCGCGTAGATCCGAGTTCCATTGGGGCGTTGTGCAATCTTGGATTTACAGCCTTCGGCTGTTCCGCTCCCTCAGACAGGAAGTGCGAGACCGCAGATGCGGTCTCGCACTTCCTGTCCTCGGTCACGGCCCGGAATAGGTTACGGAATAATTCCAGCTATAAGCCACTGAAATTCCTGAACAACATTAATTTTGGACTTTGGACTAACGGCAGCACGACGGGGTGTTCGTAAGACAATCTGAGTGTCGCCCATCCCAGATGGGCGACTTCCATCCCAATTGGCCGCCTCGGCATTCCCCATAAAGGTGTCGCGACGGCCAGATGGGAGCACCAAAGCCTCACCCCGCTTTCCATCCCAACGCCTGAACCGCCTCGTCATGGCCGTCCCCGGACTTGATCCAGGGACGGCCATCCACGTCTTGGGAACCGCTGCGCCACAAAGACGTGGATGCCCGGCTCGAGGCCGGGCATGACGATGGTGAGAGCCGGAATAGTGAAGCCTCACTCCTCCGGCCGGCGGAACACGCCTTGCACCACCTGCCCTCGCCCGATGAGTTCGGCGGCGGGTTGGTCCAGTCCACCTCCTGCGGTTTGCGGTTGTGCCAGTAGACCATCCAGCGGCCTTCCGGGTCCTGATAGACGCCGTAGATCAGATGGCCGCGCCAGTGCCGGCGGGAGAGCGTCGGGATGAGGTCGCGGATGCCGCGCATCACCAGCCATGTCGTGCCGATGAAGGTCAGCGGCACGCTGATGATCGACAGCGCCTGAACGAATTCGGGCCAGGTGTGGAACTTCGAAAGCCAATCGGCCCATGCGGAATGGGGCTGGTCCATCACTGCAACTCCCTTCAGTGAAGCGACCACCAGCACCGCTGGTGGTCGGGGAGTTGAGAAGCCGTCTGCGGACGACCGCGATGACCTTTAGGCTTTCGCCCTGGACATGCGCCATCGCCTCCCCGGCCATAAGCTGGGAAGGCATCGTTCACGGCCGATACCGGCCGCCGCAGAAGGGGTTCTCACGCCCCAGAGCCGGATGCGTCCGGCTCCGGTGACGAGATAACACGGTTACAGGGTGACGGGTCAATGGGTGTGGTACGCCGGTGCGGCTGCTGCGGCGGGAGGAGCGGTCGAGGGTGAGAGCGCGCGTCCCCTGCTCCTGAGACGGAAAAGCCCAGGCTCCGGGGCGAACGGACAGGATGCTGTCGCATCTCTGCCTCGCGCACTACGGGCCTGGGCTGATCGGGGTCCAGACGGGCGCCTGCATCGTCAGGCTGGCGCAGGAACAGGCCGGGCCGGAGTCCATCCGTCCTGGCACGGCCTCATCGAAGCTGGCGGTGACGCCCGCCGCTGTCGAAGTCCACATACGATGTCCGCTGGGGTCAATCTCATATGGGGATCGAAACTCAATCCGCAAGGGTGGGATCTCACTTCTGCGGCTGAGCCGCACATCGCATCAGGCCGCCTGCTGTTCGGCCACAGCCGCCTTCTCTTGCGCGAAGACATCCTTGGCTGCGAACAGACCGTTCAAGGCCGCTGGAAAGCCGGCATACACCGCCATCTGCATCAGGATCTCGACGATCTCCTCACGGGTCAGGCCGACGTTCAGGCCGGCCCGAAGATGGACCCTCAGCTGCGGGGTCGCATGGCCCAACGCTGTCAGGGCCGCGATGGTGGCGATCTCCCGCTCGCGCAGGGAGAGGCCGGGGCGTTCGTAGATGTCGCCGAAGGGAAACTCGACGAGGTAGCGGGCGAAGTCGGGCGCGATGCCGGCGAGACTGTCGACGACGCGCTGGCCGCCTTCGCCATCGATGGCGGCGAGGTTCTTCAGGCCGCGCTCAAGGCGGATGGTGTCGGTCATGGTGCTTCTTCCTTGTCTTGAAGGTGGAGGGGTCTCGGCCCGGCAGGGTCAG
The DNA here is from genome assembly GCF_041276405.1 of Microvirga sp. TS319. Classification (NCBI taxonomy): domain Bacteria; kingdom Pseudomonadati; phylum Pseudomonadota; class Alphaproteobacteria; order Hyphomicrobiales; family Methylobacteriaceae; genus Microvirga; species Microvirga sp. TS319. Next base: position 2,622,830 of record NZ_JBGGGT010000002.1, read on the forward strand.
CCGAGGGGATGTTCAGGCGCCAAGACGTAGCCGGTGCCGTCGCGGACGATGCGACCCAGGCCCGGAAAGCCGATATGCATGCCGGCGACCGGCAATTCGTCGGAGGCTACCCAGTCCAGGGTGCGCCGCCGCATGGCGGCCGCCGCGGGCCGGTCGACGTCGAAGATGACCGACCATTCCGGATGCCGGAGCTGCAGGGCCGCCACGTGGATGATGTCGCCCCAGATCAGCAGGCGCTCGCCCCCGCGCTCGATCAGATAGCCGGTATGCCCGGGCGTGTGCCCCGGCAGCGGGACGGAGGTGACGCCGGGGGCCACCTGGTGCCCGGGCGTCATCAGCGTCGTGCGTCCCTTGTAAGGGGCCAGCGATGCGGCCGCATTGGTGATCATCGGCTGCATCAGCTCCGGGGCGCGGGACGGCAGGCCCGGGTCGAGCCAGAACGCCGCTTCGGCCTCGGGCACGAGGAGCTCGGCCTTCGGGAACGTGGCTTCTCCCCTAGCGTCCCGAAGCCCGGCCGCGTGATCCACGTGCAGGTGGGTCATCAGCACGGCGTCGACCTCGTTCGGGGCGATGCCCGCGGCCGCAAGCGCCTCGACCGCATGACCCAGCCGTGGGCCGCGTACATGGCCCGTCCCCGCATCCACCAGCATCACCCTGTTGCCGGTCCGGATCGCGAAGGCGTTGACGGCCGTTTCGACAGGCCCGGGAGGAAGCCCCGCCGCAGCCGTGAGGCGCACAGCCGTCTCCCGGTCGGCCTCGGGGAAGTGGGACGGCGCGAGGTCGAGGTGACCATCGCCCAAGGCGATCACCTCGTAATCGCCGATTGTGAAGCGGCTGGTGCCGGCCGCGCCAAGCAGTCCCGGCGCGACGGGCAGAGCATCGATGTGTTTTTCAGACCTGTGGTGCTGGAGCGGCATAGGAACCTCGAAGCATGTGGAGACCGCCCTGGCGGCCCCTTGCACGAAGGTTCTAATCCGCTGTACTTCATCGAAGAAGTGACAGAATTGAACGCCGCACCTTCAAAGATGAACGAAGCTCCCTGGCCGGATCTGCAAGCCTTCCTCGCCGTGGCCCGCACGGGCAGCCTTGCCGCAGCAGCCGAGATCCTGACCACAAGTGCGCCGACGCTCGGCCGACGGATTGCTGCCCTGGAGGCGGATCTTGGTGTCAGGCTCTTCACCAAGGCGACGGCCGGGTACCGCCTGACCCAGTCCGGGGAGCAGCTTGTGCCCGCGGCCGAGGCGGCGGAACAGGCCATGCTGGCTTTCCTGCGCCGGCGTGACGGGCTCTCGCAGGAGGTCTCCGGCACAGTCCGCATCGCCGCACCGGAAACCATCGTCACGCATCTCCTGGCCCCTCGCCTGCCCGACTTGCGGATCCGACACCCGGCCCTGACGGTGACGTTTTCGACCGGGCCTGCCCTGGTGAGCCTGCCCCGGCGCGATGCCGACCTCGCGCTCCGGATCGGCCGCCCCGGCGAGGACGAGCTTCTGGCCCGCAAGGTTGGCGACATCGTTTTCCGGGCGTACGCACCGCGCGCGGCGCAGCTGCCGGTGGAGGAAATGGCCGATCTCAAGACCGTTCCTTGGATCGGATGGGGCGAGGACTTCGCCGCGTTGCCGATTGCCCGGTCCACTCAAGGAGTGTTCGCCCGGGAGCGCCAGGCTGCGGCCGCCAGCGCGATGCATCTGCAGGTGATCCTGGCCAAGCAGCTTGGAGCCGCCCTGCTCGCGCCTGATTTCGTCGGAGCCGCCGATCCCGACCTGATTGAACTTCTCGACGATGTGCTCCTGACGCAGCCCTTGTGGCTCGTCGCAAGCGCCGAGGCGCGGGGAGCGGCGCGGACCGAGGCGCTGACAGCCTGGGTGGCCGAGGCTGTACGGACATTGTCCTGATCCGAGCGGGCTCCGGACAGCGACGGCGAACCTCCTCAACGACGGCACCCTTATCGACGTGAAGACCGCCCTGACTCCTATGGTGGAAAGATCGTTCCTCCGCCAGATCGTCGGCTAGAGCCTTTTCCGCAAAAGTGGATGCCGGTTTTGCGAAGAAAAGGCGTCTTTCTCAAACAACAAATGCCTTTTCCGTGAACCGAAGTTCATGGAAAAGGCTCTAGGCGGCCCAGGCGCAGCTCGGCGGCAGGATAATCACGCCCATCCCGGCCGTTGCCCCATTCAGCCTCAAGCTATCGGTTCGCCACGCTCGCAGAACCGGGTTCCGGGGCACCCTATTCGAATTCAGCTGTCGCGGCCTGCACCTTCGGCTGGAGGCAGCATGCCATCCAGAGCGAGCTTCACAATGCATGCAGGTCCCGGACGGTACCTTCATTGCGATGCTCCCTCGGGTATTCGAGCTGCATCGCGACGAAGTCTGCCGTGCGCCTGCCGTAGCGAGCGGCGATGCTCTGGAGGGCTCGGTCAAGCGCTCGGGCCGGCGGCTCTCTGACGGATGGAAGTCTCTGCTGCACCGGCCAGACCGTGGCGACCGTGTCGGGGACGATGCGGATACCATTCCGGGTCGGCCGCGCCTTTGCCGTACTGGCGAAGGTCACCGCTCGCGAGCGGTAGGTTCGCGTCCAGGCGTCCGCCACGAGCGCGAGCGCCACCTCATCGATTCCGGGTTCAAGTTCCATCCCGAATGTCTCGCGCTTCCAGAACGCGAGCGAATTGCCTATCGCGGTCAGCGCGAACGGCCGTGTGAACGTGAACTCATCACTGTCATGACGGGCGTCCCAGTGAGTGAGACCGAGGTCCCGGGCGACGGCCTCAGCCTTATGTCGCCCGGCAATGGCCTCGATAAGGGTCAGCGCCATTGGCATCGAGGCGCTGATCCCGGTGGTCGTGATCACGCCGTCATCGACCACCAATCTCCGGTCTGGCACATAGCGGATGGTGGGATGCCTGTCGCGCATCTCATCAAGATAGTACCAGTGCGTCGTCGCTCGCTTGCCGTCGAGCAAGCCCGCCTCGGCAACCACTTTGGCACCAGCGCAGACGCCGATAACGATGGCACCTTTGGCGGCCTGGTTCCGGATCCATCGTAGAGCCATCGGATCATCGTCGCGGCTCATGGCGGGCACGACGACATAATCGGCGCCATCCGGATATCGGGCATCAAAATCTGCTACAGTCGCATCTGGCTCGACCGTGAGCACCGGAAACAGCGTCACTGGTCCCGCCTTTGTCGCCAGTGCCACCACATGGGCGACATCGGCTCGCCGGAGAATGCCGGTGGGCATCAGATAGTCTGTGGTTTCGGTGGCGTCATTGATGCCGATGACTGCGATCAGCGGTCGCGGACGTTTTGGCGGCTTCAAGGCAGAGAGTATCGCCTCAGCTTCGTCGTCCGGGATCGGTGGCGCGGATTTCGCCGGTGGCGCCGGAGGCAGTGAGAGAAGCCAGGCCCCGCCGACCACCAGGAGGAGTGTAGCGGCACTCAATCCGATCCCCGATGCAAGTCGCTTGTTCATGACGATTGGCGCTCCAGGATTGTGCCCAGGTCCCGTTCGATCGCTGAAACGACCCACTCGTGACCCATCGGTTCGCCACCTTACCATGGAGAGCCTGGATGGCGATCTGTTCGGCTGCACGATAGGCTGGGGTGAGCGAGCCCCCCGGATGGGGACCCGTATCCCACCAGAGGCCAAGGAGATCATTCCAATCGGCCGGCGGGCCTAAGGTCTCGGCAGGTGTCCACCTTCGTGGAAGTGCATTTACAAAATCCGTTTTGCGTTCATGGCCGTGTCCAGTGACAGTGGGATGCCTGACCAGGACGGTTCCGAATCATAAACGGTAGAGTGATGAGCGACGCGATCATGAATGGACCGTCCGGCGGCTTTGCGAAGCTCGTCCCAGAACTCGATGTGCTGAACCTGGCTGACAGCCTGCGCTTCTGGTGCGATGGCCTCGGGTTCACGATCGCCTATCAACGGCCGGAGAGCGCCTTCGCCTATCTCGAGCGAGAAGGGGCTCAGGTCATGCTGTGCGAGATGAACGGGAATTGGCGGACCGGCCCCCTTGAGCGGCCCCTTGGACGCGGCATCAACTTCCAGATCGAGGCGAGCAGCCTCGAGCCGATCCTCGCTGCGCTCTCGGCAATGGGATGGCGGCTGTTTCGCGACGTTCACGACGCCTGGTACCGCACCGGGAACGTCGAGGGTGGGAACCGCCAGTTTCTCGTCCAGGATCCCGACGGATACCTGCTGCGCTTCTATCAAAACCTCGGGCAGCGTGAGGCGCAGGCGTAACGGCGAAGGCTGATCCTATTGAGGCGGGAGCTGCGCTCAAACACCTCTATGGATTCATGGATCGGGCTTGCAGCGCTCGATGAGCATGGCGAAAGCGATTCCGAGGAGGGCGCCTGAGGCCTTCACCAGACCATCAGGCAGGCGGCCATGGCGGCCTGGAACGTGGTTTTGGGCGACCTCAAGAAGTCCGACGAGCCCGAGCAGCAGGACCAGGATCGGCACGCGGTGCTTCGGGTAGCCGAGGCAAAGGGCGGCTCCGATCACCGCGAAGGCGGCAAACCGTTCCAGGTTGACCGGAGCGCCGGTTACAGGCCGAAACTCGATGGGCGCGAGGGTAAAGACCGCAATGGCGAGGATCAGCAGCCAGGCGACCCAGCGGAAGAAGGTCTTGGGTGTCATGGAAAGCGGTTTAGCCGATGAAGCCGGAGCTGTGTATCGCCCTTTTGCGCCTCCGGCGTCGCGCAGGACGGGCATGAAGCTCCAAAAGCCCATCCATGGAATCAGGCCTCGGCGTCAGTGACATAGAGATACCGCAGAACCTCCTGCCCGGTGGCGCGGCTGATCCTGGTGAACACCTCCCGCCTCTGGTGAACCCTCTCGGCTACCTTCTGGGAAGGCAGGTTTTCGGGGCTGGTGATGCTCACCACCCGCGGCATCCGGAGGGTGCCGAGCCCATAGCGCACGCAGGCGCGGGCGGCTTCCGTCGCAAAGCCCTGGTGCCCGAACCAGCCCCACAGGTGATAGCCGACCTCCGGCTCCTCCTCCGGCTCCTGCCCGGCTGGCGTCCTCTGAAGGGTGAGCCCGCAATCGCCGATCGGATCGCCTGTATCCCTGCTGATGACAGCCCAGAGGCCGAACCCGTTCCAGGCGTCGCTGTCGAAGGCAAGCTCCTGAAACCACGCCCGGGTTTCGGGATACGACTTCGGCGCGGGATAGGACCGCATGCACTCCCGGTCGCGATAGATGCGATGGAGACCGGACGTCTCCGAGCGGTGGAACAAAAGAGACGGCGTCGTTCCCAAAGGGCCGCATGTAGGACCAGGCTGCCCCTCCCGCGGCAAGCCGGGCGCGCTGGAAAAGCGAGAGCACCCCAGTGACCTGGCCCCTGGTGACCTGGCTCCTGGTACCTGACCCCTGGTGACCTGGCCCCTGGGGCTGCCTCGATAAGGAGGACGGTGAGCAAACCCGAGGTGCGTCGTGAGCTCTTCCGCCCGGTTCTTAACCCCGTCCCAAGCTGCCAAGCGGCTCCGCGTCTCCACCAAGGCTCTCCGCCTTTATGAGCAGCGCGGCCTGGTTGCTCCGATCGGTACGGCAGCCGGGTGGCGGGCCTGGATGCCAACCCGGCTCTCAAGTCCAGGGTGGACCGGACACGGCTGTTGCTCCTGGCCGAGAGATCGAACATGGCCGCGCCGATCTGCCCGGCGATGGTCTTGGTGGCCGAGGACAGCGGGACAATGCTGTTGGAGACAGAACTGGCCTTGGGGGGCTGTGCTGGTCTTAGAGGAAGCGGTCTGGTCCGAGGCGGCCATCAGGATCTGAAGACCTTGAGCGAGGGTGGAATTGACGTGCATGGCGGCCGCCCTGGAGCGCCATTGCCCGCATCATGCCCGGGCTCAGGCGGAAAGCACGACGTGGCCGCATCATGCGCCACCGATAGGAATTCTGGTCTACAGTGGGGTGAGATGGTTACGACAACCTCGCTATTCGTCCGATAAAGCCCTATGGAATCAAGCCGAAGTGCGACGAGCGGGACGCTAGCGCATCGTGCGAAGACGTGAACCCGGTTTTTCGCCGGAACGATGCGCTCATCCAAGACGGGAGCATAGGATCGATCCCAAGAGTGGAATCCACTTTTCACGTCCGATGCTCTAGGGATAGCCTCTCATCCAAGAGATGTCTGGACTTCGTTGGTTTGGGCTGCGCAATTCCGGCAACCCTGGATCCCGAGCGTTCATCAGAAACTCTGCCGGCGTGCGGTAGCCCAGACACTTGCGTGGCGTCTCGTCGAGCCGCTCACAGATGGCGATCAGCGCCTCATCCGAGAGGTCCGCGATGTCGGCGCCCGCCAAGCGGGAACATTGTCTCACGCTCAGGAGGCTGTATTCTGAGTGCCGACCACTCTCGTCCCGACACACAAGGTGATGGATGAATCCGCTCGACTTCCGTTCCGACTATGCACATTCCGGAGAGGGATTATCGGAACTGACACGGCTCATCTACGACGTTTTCGAAGTCGATGTTTCGCCACTGGACCGCCTGGGCCATGATCCAAGCATTGTCGCGTTCGGTTGGTGGCTCGGGAACGAGTTGGTCGCCAATGTCAGCCTTCATGAGCGGCGGCTGTGGTTGATGGGAGAACAGGTAGCAGCCTTTGGCGTTCAGTCCGTCGCGGTTCGACCAGAGTGGCGAGGGAAAGGCCTGTTTCGCGATCTTATGCGCCGAGCACTCAGTTACGTCGATGCCAGGGTAGACCTCGTTATTCTCGCAACCGGTACGCCGAGCCTCTACACGCCATTCGGCTTTCGTCAGATCGAAGAAACAACATTTGGTGCCGGATTGGCGCAACAGCATACGCGGCCGAGATACCGTCTCTTATCCTTGTATGAGGACAAGGATGTCACGCTTCTAAAGGAAATGTTTTCCCGCCGAAGCCCGACTTCGCTGGTGGCTTCGGCGTGCGACCACCCAGCCTTGTTCATGTTGAAGGCGGTCGAGACGCCCGAAATAGAATTGATCCACCTCCCGGATCTTGATGCGGTCGTTGCGGTCAAAGGACGGGAGGGGCCATCGATGACCCTGCTCGACATTGTTGCGCCGTCGATCCCTTCGCTGGAAGGTATTGTTGCCGCGCTCGGATACGCCGGGGAGCGGATCGACGTGCACCTGACGCCCGATCGCCTCTCCTGGGTCCCCGAGGAGCAGACCCCTGTCGATAATGGGAACATGGTTCGCGGCTTCTTCGCACCTGAGACGCAAGCCTTCATGCTGTCCGACATGCAGATTTAACCATGCGTCCGGGCTGGCGCCATTCGCAGATGACGGAAGGGCTTGAACCCGCAGGTCCGTTTGGGCCCGCTGCTCTCCGATCAGTTCAGTTTGAACATATGGCGCGCGGCCTGAGCACGCCGCCGCATGGCAGCTACAGGACAGTTTCGGATAAGGCCCTGCCTGGGACCGGCCTGACACCAAATCCGGTGTCGGACTTTGCGTCCGCAGGGCCGACGATGTCTCACGACAGCAAGCGAAATGCCCCACTGTGCACGGCCCTGATCACCTCGTTCAACGTATCCTGCCGACCCTGTCCCTCTGTCCTAAGCACATGTCTGTCAAACTCTCCAAGCGAAGAAAACTGCTGGTAGAGCGCCGTAATGGGCACCGGATCGGTCAGCGTATCGCCGCCGCGCTCGCGGCACCGCCTGATGGCAGCCTCAAGCGGCGGGCAGAGGACAATGTAGTGAAGGGGCACAGTGAAGGCCCTGAACGGCTCCAAGAACCAGGGGCCAATGATCCCGTCCACCACAACGAAATAACCACCCTTGGCGTATCCCTCTGCGGCTTTTGCCACAACGTCGACCACCACTTGGTTCTGCTCATGCGCATCGGGCAGATAGGGAGGGACTGCACCGTTCTGGATGAAATGCCAAAAGTCGTCGGCATGCAGATGCACCTTCGGTGATCCGAGCTTTCCGGCGAGGGCCCGTGCCGCCGTAGTTTTCCCTGATCCCGGTGGCCCGGTCAAAATGAGAACTTCACCTTCAAGATCGATCATGCGCCACCCTATAACACACCGTGCAATTCCGGTATGCGGTGTGATGAAATCCAGCCTGCCCTCGGGCGGATCAGCCTGGCAAGGCCTTCTTCAGGTAAGCCGGCATGTCGAGGGTCATGGAGTAGCAGCCGACGCCATTGATGCAGCCGGTCGTAGGGTGAGATGGTTACGGCAATCTCACCATTCGTCTGAGAACCTGCACAAGGCTCTCGCCGCGCCTCCGGCGCTTCATGACGAGCACGGCGGCCTCAAGTCCGCCTCGCACCGCTCCGGGCGCGGCGCCCGCTACAGCATCGGATGTGAAATCGGACCCACATCCGATGCTGTAAGTTGATGGTTTTGAGCATCTTTTCACGCAAAACCGGTTCCCACTTTTCACGTCCGATGCTCTCCTTGCTTGAGCATCTTTTCACGCAAAACCGGTTCCCACTTTTCACGTCCGATGCTCTAGCGAGAGCCGTAGGTCGAATCCGGCCAAGCCTCAGTGATCGACCTTCCGACCCTATCGCGCGAGTTCCTCGTCACGCTGAACGAGGTAAATCAACACAGCCAGAATGGTGATGAAGAAGCGGAAGGCATCCGGGACGCCATTCCACTGTTTCGACATCCACATGCCGAACCACTCGCCTCCAACAGACATGAAGCCAACCTGCCAGACGAGAAAGCCAAGCGTCAGGCCAGCAATAGCGATGCCCTTTCCCCGATTGAAGCTCACCGCATCACAGCGCAGGCGGCGCAGCAACATCAAAGCGCCGATCCAGCACAGAACTGCGGTCAGCGCCTCAGCCGCGATGATCAGGATGTAGGCTGCATTGTGCAGCGTGGGATCGGTAATCGCCCGATACTTGATCGTCGCATCCGGGAAGATCGTATCCATGAGAAATACGTGCTGCACAAAGGCGAAGTTCGTAGCATAATCAGTGATGTTGCCGAACGCCACTAAGCTTGCGAAGAAAGCGACGGCCGCAACCATGGCTATTTTCGAGGTCCGGACGATAAGCATAGTTCGGTTCTTCCTTTATCATGGAGGGGGTGCGGGTACCGGGTCGGCATATAAACTAAAGGTTGCCGCACGTAAGCTCAGCGCACCTATCATAGAGCTTCAAGATACGAAAGTGAGCGCTCTGCCGACGGGCGCATTTCCAGTAAACCCGTTGTGGAACCGGGTCGTGTGTATTTCCTGCTGGCGCGAAGGAGGGTCGCGCGTGAAGGCAGAACGGACCTTATGGACGAAATCACGAATGGCGGAAGGTGCGAATTGTAAATCCGTTGGCGATTGATCCATCACAGGAACAAAGCCCCTCCTCAAAACATTTGCTCAAGCAACAGCACGCATGGATGGTTTTCCCTAACCGCCTGCTCCCTCCATCTTCGGGTGGAGGGAGTTTTCTCAGGGGCCGCCCCTCCCCTCGGCGCCGGTCCAGGATGCAAACCTGCCCACGCGGCCCTGGCTAGAGCAGCGCGAGAACAAGTGGGAACCGGTTCTTCGCGAGGAGCGATGCTTCATCAAAATGATAGAGCAGGCATTTCTGGCCCTGTCGGAATGCGATCTGCTCTAGCGCATCGTGCGAAAAAGTGGACTCGGTTTTTCGCTCCGAACGATGCGCTGTTCTATAGGGGGAGCATCGGATCGATCCCAAAAGTGCAAATCCACTTTTCCCGTCCGATGCTCTAGCGCATCGTGCGGACCCAGCGGGACGCGCCAGCGAAAAGTGGATCCGGTTTTCGCTACAACATCGGACGTGACATCGAACTCACGTCCGGCGCGTCAACATTGTCATCTTGAACATCTTTCCCCGCGAAGCCGGTTCCCACTTCCCGCGTTCGATGCTCCAGAAGGCGCCCATTGGCGTTATTCCCCGCAATCGGGTCGGGGAGCCAGCCTTCGTTCCGTCGCATCGCGCGACGCCATGGCGACACGAACTTTGAAGGCATGCAGTCCTGTCGCGCCAGCCTTCAATGCGACGGCGGAAGCCATCGCGCCAGCAATCAGGGCAGCGCCGCAGAAGAGGCCCTCATACCCGTATGATGCAATCGCCGGCGTGCTGACGAGCGGCGAACAGAACTGGCCGATGAACACCGAGGCCGTCAGGATACCGCCGGCCATACCTCTCCGCCGGATTGGAGCCAGCTTCAAGGCCAGGGTCAGGAAGCTTGGCGAGACCAGGGCGTAACCCGCCCCGATGCCCACGGCCGCGACGAACCAAGCCGAAGGCGATGCAGCAACGGCCAGCAACAGGAACCCGAGCGCCATCGCGCCGTATCCCAGAGCGAAGACGCCGACATAGCCGACAGCCCTCTGGATCCGGCTGTACAGCAACGCCAAGCAGCCGCCCGAGAGCATCAGGCTTCCGAGCGCGGACCCGGTCATCAGCGGGCTGGCGTAGCCGGCCGCCGTGAAGAAGAACGACAGCTGGGTCGGCATGACGAAGAAGATCATGTTCGTGACGGCCTGGAGCACCACGAGCAACGTGAAGGCGAAGCCCCACGAAGAAGGCCCTGGAGAGCGGTCGGCGCGCTCGGCGCCAGGATTGGGCGAGGATCGTGATGGGTCTTTGATGACCTTCCACATCAACGGCAGGAAGACCGCGGCAATGCCGTAGATGGCGAATGGCAGTCGTGGCGAGATCGCCGCGAACCATCCGGCCAGTGAGATGAAAACGAGCCCGCCGAAGTTCCGCGCCGATATCTGAAGTCCTGTCAGCCTGTTCCGGTCGTCACCGGCGAAATAATCGCCAATCAGTGCGGTCTGGGCCGTCATGATAAGGGCGACGGCGACCCCGAGAACCAGACGGCTGGCAAAGATGGTGGGCAGGTCGGGAAGAAGCAGCCCCGCGCATCCGGCGATGACGAAGAGGATGGCTCCGGCCAGGAGCATCCGACGCCGACCGTACCCATCCGCGACGAGACCGGCGAGCGGCGCGAAGACGGCAACGCTGAGTGAAGGCGCGGGCACCAGCAGTCGCACCAGCATCCCGGCATTGGGGTCTTCCCCGAACAAGCGCTCGAGCCCCGGGAGCGCGGGACTGATCGTGGCATTGGCCATGGTCGTGAGCGATGCCGCCATCAGCAGCGCGATCGCTCGCGGGTCTTGCCAGATGCGTGTCTGCCTCGGGACGGGCGTGATGAGCATGGTGTGCCTCTTGCTTGGATGGGTGATTCGAGGCACGGTACGACTTCAAGTCGCCTTGAGGTCAAGCATGGGAATGATGGATATTGGTGACGTCGCCGAACAATCGGGCGTTCCGCCCTCGACCCTGCGCTATTATGAGGAGATCGGCCTGATCAGATCGATCGGCCGACATGGGCTGCGCCGGCAATTCGATGCCGATGTCCTCTTGACCCTGTCCCTGATCGAACTCGGGAAAACGGCAGGCTTTTCCCTCACCGAGATCGCGGGCATGTTCGGGAAGGACGGGAGGCCCGATATTCCCCGGGATCAGTTGCACGCCAAGGCGGACGATCTGCAGCGGCAGATGCTCGACCTGCGGGTGCTGCGGGATGCGCTTCGGCACGTGGCCGAGTGTACCGCCCCGACGCATCTGGAATGCCCGACCTTCCGCAAGCTCCTGAAGGCGGCGACGCGCAGCCGTGTGACCCGTCCGAGATCGAAAATCGGACGTAGAGGGGGCCAGCGGCTCGGGGATTAGGAGGAAACCACGCCAGCTGAACCATGACTTCAGTCGCTTGCGTCGACGACTTCTGCACGGCTCGATGCGCTACCGCATCGGACGTGACGTCGAACTCCACAATACACGACTCATACTGCTTTGAGCCTGGTTGGGCATCTAGAGCATCGGATCGAAAAGTGGACCCGATTTTTCGCAAGAACGATGCGCCCTTCTTGGAGCGAGCATCGCGTCAATTCCAAAAGTGGATTCTACTTCCCGCGTCCGATGCTCCAGACATATTGTAGACGACCTGACGAGGCCGTTTCAGGAGCGGGTTATGTCTCGAAGAGGACATGGGTCGCGCCCGGGACGAGGTCTCAGGCGTATTCCGGTCTACGGGAGAACCTTGTCCAACGTGATGGGCAGATCGCGCACGCGCCGTCCCGTTGCGTGATAGACCGCATTGGCGATCGCGGCGGCAACGCCGACGATTCCGATCTCGCCCAGACCCTTGATGCCGAGCCGGTTGAGATGGTCGTCCGGCTCTTCGACGAAGATCACCTCGACATCGTGTATGTCGGCGTTCACCGGGACGTGGTATTCCGCAATATTGGAATTCATGAACCGCCCGAAGGTGTGATCGAGAAGCGTTTCCTCGTGCAGCGCCATGCCGATCCCCCATACCACCCCGCCAAGGATCTGGCTGCTGGCGGTCTTGGTGTTCAGGATACGTCCCGCCGCGACCGCATTGACGACCCGGGTGACCCGGATAATCCCGAGTTCCTCGTCTACCTTGACCTCGGCGAATACCGCTGAATGCGTGTTGTGAGAATGGGATTCGTCCTTGGAAAAGTGAGTGGCCTGCTCATGCTCGATTCGGCCCACGCCCCCATACCGCATGGCGTCGGCGATCGACACCGCGTGGGCCGGATTCTTGTGGCTCACGATCTTGCCGTCGGCGAGCCCGGCATCATCGGGCGCAAGGTCTGCAAGCGGCGAATTCGGCACCTGCTTGGCGAGGTCCAACAGCTCGCGGCGGATCGAGTCGGAGGTTGTCGCGATCCCATTGGCGACCGAGGCAGCAATCCACGAGCCGCCTTCGACGGGCGATTGCGGCAGGGTCGAATCCCCGAGCTTGACGGTGATGTTGTCGAGAGGCAGGCCCAGCATGTCGGCTGTGACCTGAGCCATGATGGTGTAGGTGCCGGTACCGATATCGGAGGTCGCGCACGACACCTCTGCATGCCCATTGGCGGTGAGCGCGATGCGCACGGCGATCGGCGCCTGCATTGCCTCCCAGACACCGGTCGCCATACCCCAGCCGACCAGCTCGCTGCCATCGCGCATTGAGCGCGGCTTGGGATTTCGCTTGTCCCAGCCGAATGCTTCAGCGCCGCGGCGATAGCATTCGCGCAGGTTCTTGCTGCTGTAGGGCCGGTCAGCGATCTGGTCACGATCCGAATAGCACCGCAACCGCAGATCGAGCGGGTCGAGGCTGAGCGCGACCGCGAGCTCGTCCATGGCGCATTCGAGGGCATAGACGCCGGTCGCCGCGCTCGGAGCACGCATGTCGCACGAGGTTGGAAGGTCAAGCGGCGCGAGTTCGTGCGCGTAAGTTGCATTGGGGCATTGATAGAGTAAGCCTGACCAGCCGGTCTCCTGCCGATAGAAGCGCTCGTACCGCGAGGTGACGGTGACGGCATCATGAGCAATGGCCCCGAGAGTTCCGTCGGCCCCGGCACCGAGTTCGATCCGCTGGATCATGGCCGGCCGATAGCCGAGACCATACATCTGCTGCCGGGTGAGCACGACCCGCACCGAGCGCCTCAGCGCGAGTGCCGCCAGCGCGGCCAGCACCGCCTGATATTGCGGCCGCAGTCCCGAGCCGAATGCGCCGCCCGTATACGGGGAGAGCACGCGAACGCGGTCCGGCGCGAGCTCCAGCACGCCACAGAGGTAGCGCTGGACGTTCTGCACGCCCTGGGTCTTATCGTAGACGGTGAGATGGCCGTCAGGCTCGTACATCACCGTCGAGGCATAGAGCTCGATCGGGTTGTGGTGCTCGATCGGGACGGAATACTCGCCTTGATGGCGCACGGCCGCCGCCGCGAGCGCAGTTTCGGCATTGCCGCGTGGTTTTGGCGGAGCGAAGGGGTTCGCGCCGGGCTCCGCAGTGGCTTTCAAGGCTGAAGCCGCATCGCGCCGGCGCTGCATGTCCGTGACGTGCGGCTCCTTGTCGTAGTCGACCCGAACCAGGGAGGCCGCGAACTGGGCGGTCTCCGGATCGTCGGCAACAACCAGCGCAACCGGCTGGCCATCGAACAGGATCCTGTCGTCGTAGAGAGGCCGGAACGGCGAACCATCCGGAGCCACGTCGTCCTTGTAGCCGCTGTCGGCGTCCGCCATCCGGGGCCGGTTCGTGTGCGTGAGCACGTCGATCACGCCGTCGACCCGAAGGGCATCGCTCACGTCGATACGCGCGATCCTGCCCTTGGCGATGGTGGATACGACGACGCTGCCGTGGGCAAGGTCGGAAGCCTTGGCTTCCGCCGCGTATAGGGCCGCGCCCGTGACCTTGGCATGGCCATCGACGCGGGATGTGGCAGTGCCGATATACGTCATGACGGTCACCGGATCTTCTTGATGGCCTGGACCTGGGGCGTGCCGCGCGCGGCCTGCGTCAACGTGCGCACGATCGCACGGCGGGCAAGGTCGATCTTGAAACTGTTGTGCTGGAAGCCGCGGCTGTTTTGCAGCAGGATGTCGGCTGCCTTGGCAAAAGCCGCCCGATCGGGGACTTCGCCCCGCAAGACGGCTTCGGCTTCCATCCTGCGCCAGGGCTTGTGGGCCACGCCGCCGAGCGCAAGACGCGCTTCTCTGACACGCCCGTTCTCAAGCTCCAGGGCCGCCGCAACCGACACGAGTGCGAATGCATAGGACAGCCGATCACGGATCTTCAGGTAGCTGTAGTTGGCGGCAAAGCCCTTGGGCGGCAACTCGACCGCCACAATGATCTCGTCCGGTGCAAGATTGGTATCGATCTCCGGGGTATCGCCCGGCAGGCGATGGAAATCGGCGAAAGGTATCGTGCGCTCGCCGGAGGGCCCCGTGACGTGTACCGTTGCCGCGAGCGCCGCGAGCGCGACGCACATGTCGGACGGGTGCGTTGCGATGCAGGTTTCGCTCGTTCCGAGAATGGCATTGATGCGGTTGATACCCGTCATTGCGGAGCAGCCGCTGCCGGGCTCGCGCTTGTTGCATGGCGTTACGGCGTCGTAGAAATACAGGCACCGTGTGCGCTGCATCAGGTTTCCGCCGGTCGATGCCATGTTGCGCAATTGCTGCGAGGCTCCGGCCAGGATCGCGCTCGACAACAAAGGATAGCGTGCTTCGACCACCGGATGGTAGGCTAGGTCGCTGTTCGGCACGAGGGCGCCGATGTGCAAACCCCCGCTCGGGGTTTCCTCGACGGCCCTGAGCGGCAGGTGCGAGATATCGACAAGCCGCCTCGGGCGCTCGACATCGTACTTCATCAGGTCCAGGATGTTGGTGCCGCCTGCGATGAATTTGGCGTCCGGATCGGCTGCGATTTGCCGGAGAGCGTCGCCCAGGTCGGCCGCTCGAGACAATTGAAAGTTGATCATGGCTTGCTCTCCATGGGAGCCATGGCCTGCTGGACCGCAGCGACGATCCTGGGATACGCGCCGCAGCGGCAGATATTGCCGCTCATCAGTTCGCGGATCTCGTCGGCGGTATGCGCCCTGCCCTCGCTGATCAGAGCCACGGCCGACATGATCTGGCCGGGCGTGCAATAGCCGCACTGGAAGGCGTCATGGTCGATGAAGGCCTGCTGCACCGGGTGCAGGACGCCATCCTTCGCCAATCCTTCGACGGTGGTCACCCGGGCGCCGTCAAGCCTGATCGCGAGGACAAGACAGGACGTAACCCGGCGCCCGTCCACGAGCACGGTGCAGGCACCGCATTGGCCGTGATCACAGCCCTTCTTGGTGCCAGTCAGATCCAGGTCCTCGCGCAACGCATCCAGCAACGTCGTCCACGGTGCTACGGTCAGCGTGCGCTCCACGTCGTTCACATGAAGCGTGATTGTAACCTTCGAGGGCAGCGAAAGGCTGTTCTGGCCCTTTCGGGCCTCTCGCAATGGTTTGTCCATCGGGATCGTCCAACCAGACGGCGTTGTCACGTTACGCGGTGTGGCGGAGAGGTCATACGGATCCTTCTCCGGATCACGCTACCATTGATTCACCATCTGCCTGCCGCACGTTGAAGTCAAGGCGGCCGAGCATCCATGTGACGCCGCGCGGGAACGATCAGTGTCCCGCACCTGGGCGGGGCCTCCCGGACTCCTTGAAAAATTTCGAGACAGCGTGTCTCCAGGCCGCCAAGAGTGGGGTCTCCCTTGTGAACTTTTGTGTCTCTCCCTTGTTCATGTTGAACCCGGACAGCGACCTGCTGCCGCCCACCGAAGTCGGGATCGATCATCCTGTTGACGGGCCGAGCGGCCGGCACCGAGCCGTCACCGCGAATTCAGCAACAATCTCGGAAAGGACCGGACATGCCCACTCTGATCGTGAACGGGTCTGAACATCGCTTTGACGGAGATCCCGACATGCCGCTGCTCTGGTATCTGCGCGATGAGCTTGGCCTCACCGGAACCAAGTTCGGCTGCGGCATCGCGGCCTGCGGCGCCTGCACTGTCCATGTCGGCGACACTGCGGTGCGCGCGTGCCAGACGCCCGTATCCGCCGCCGACGGCCAACCCGTCACGACGATCGAGGGCCTGTCGCCGGACGGCAATCACCCGCTGCAAGTGGCCTGGCGTGAGCTGAACGTGGCCCAATGCGGATACTGCCAGCCAGGCCAGATCATGCAAGCCGCCGCGCTCCTGAACGACACGCCGAACCCGGCCGACGAGGATATCGACACGGTCATGAGCGGCAATCTCTGCCGGTGCGGCACCTATCCGCGCATCCGCGCCGCTATCCAGCAAGCCGCCAAGGGAGGCCGGCCATGAGGCACGCATTCGATCCCGAGCTGGCCAATGTCAGCCGCCGCGGCTTTCTGGCCGGAGCCGGAAGCCTGGTGCTCGCGATCAGCCTGCGTTCCCGGGCTATTGCCGAGGACACAGCTCAGCCGAAGACCTTTGGCGCCGATGCCATGCCGAACGGCTGGCGCGACGACCCGAAGGTGTTCGTGGCCATCGCTCCGGATGGGACCGTTACGGTTACCTGCCACCGCTCCGATATGGGCCAGGGTGTCCGCACCTCGATCGCGCTGGTCGTCGCGGACGAACTCGAGGCCGACTGGGCCAAGGTGCGGGTGGTCCAGGCCTATGGGGATGAGACCCGGTTCGGAAACCAGGACACTGACGGCTCGCGCTCCCTGCGCCATTTCTTCATGCCGATGCGCCGCGCCGGTGCAGCCGCGCGGCAGATGCTGATCCAGGCCGCGGCTCAGCAATGGGGCGTGCCGGCGACCGAGGTCGAAGGCGCGAACCACATGGTGCGGCATGCTCCCTCGGGGCGTTCCGCCGGCTATGGCGAACTGGCACAAGCTGCGGCGAACCTGCCGGTGCCGCCGCGAGAGAGCCTGAGGCTCAAGGATCCCGCTGCTTTCCGCTACATCGGCAAGGGCGAGGTCGGCCTGATCGACAACCGCGATATCACAACTGGCAAGGCCATTTACGGCATCGATACCCGGCTCGACGGCATGCTCTATGCGGTCGTGGCACGCCCTCCTGTCTATGGCGGCAAGGTCGCTTCGTTCGATGCGGCCGAGACCATGAAGGTCCCAGGTGTCGTCAAGACGCTGGTCATCGACACTCCGGCAATCCCATCGGAGTTTCAGCCGATCGGCGGCGTCGCCGTGATCGCCAGGAACACCTGGGCGGCGATCCAAGGCCGCGACAAGCTCAAGATCACGTGGGACGATGGACCCAACGCCAGCTACGACTCTGTGACGTATCGTACCGAGCTTGAGAACTCCGCCCGCAGGCCGGGCAAAGTCGTGCGCGCTCAGGGCGACCTCGACGCCGCGATGGCGAAGGCCGTGCAACGGGTCGAGGCTGAGTATTACATCCCTCACCTCGCCCAGGCTCCCATGGAACCGCCAGCCGCGGTGGCGCGAGTGAGCGATGGTCAGTGCGAGGCCTGGGCCTGCACCCAGGCGCCGCAGGCGACGCGCACGCGCCTCGCCAATCGCCTCGGCATCGGCGAGGACAAGGTGCGGGTGAACGTGACCCTGCTCGGCGGCGGCTTTGGCCGCAAATCGAAACCTGACTACGTTCTGGAGGCGGCTCTGTGCAGCCAAGCTGTGGATGGCGCACCCGTGAAGCTGACCTGGACGCGCGAGGACGATCTCCACCACAGCTACTATCACACAGTGTCGGTCGAACGGCTGGAGGCTGGTCTCGACGATAAAGGCATGCCTGTGGCGTGGCTGCATCGCACGGTGGCCCCAACCATCGGCTCGATTTTCGCCCCCGATCCGAAGCACGAGCTTCCGAACGAACTCGGAATGGGGGTCCTGAACATGCCCTTGGCGGTCCCGAACATCCGTGTCGAGAACCCGGAGGCGGCTGCTCATGTCCGGATCGGCTGGTTCCGCTCGGTGTCCAACATCCCGCACGCCTTTGCGATCCAGTCTTTCATCGCCGAACTGGCCCACGCCGCCGGACGAGACCCGAAGGAGTATCTCCTCGATGTGATCGGCCCTCCCCGCACGATCGATCCTACGAGTATCGGCGATGTCTGGAACTACGGTGAGGATCCGAGCCTGTACCCGATCGACACGGGGCGCCTGCGGCGAGTGATCGAGACGGCGGCAGACGCCATCGGCTGGGGCCGTTCCATGCCGACGGGTCAGGGCCTCGGGGTTGCCGGGCACTACAGTTTCGTCACCTATACGGCTGTAGCGGTCGAGGCCGCAGTCGATGCGAGAGGACAGATCACGATCCCGCGGGTCCATATCGTGATCGACTGTGGCCCGCAGGTGAACCCGGAACGCGTCCGTTCGCAGATGGAAGGTGCGGTCATCATGGGCATGGGGCTCGCCCTGACGGCCGAGATCACATTCCGGAATGGCCGGGCCGAGCAGGACAACTTCGACACTTACGAGCTGACGCGGATAGATGCGGCTCCGAAAGAGCTCCAAGTGCATTTGCTGCCGTCGTCGGACTATCGGCTGCCGCTCGGCGGGGTTGGAGAGCCCGGTGTGCCTCCGGTCGCGCCTGCCATTGCCAATGCCGTGTTCGCCGCGACGGGCAAACGAATTCGCCAACTGCCGATCCGAGATCGGCTAGGGGCTTGACCCCATGCGCTCGCGGCGACCGAAGGAGGCAAGGCAATGAAGTTATTTCCGCAAATTTCAGCAGGGGCGTTGTGCCTTTTGGCGGTGGGGCCCGCTTGGGCGGCATCCTGTTCCGACGAGATTGCAGCGCTGGCGGGCCGGCTCAAGGAGGAGGCCACCGCGGCTATTTCGGCCTCGACCGGCAGCAAGGAGGTTTCCATGTCGCGTGAAGCCGAGGCGATCGAGGCGCGCAACAAGGACGTGCCCGTCACCGCCCTGCCGCATGGACCGGCTCCCGGCTCGCCTGAGGCCCAGGCGACCAAGCGGGCGGAGGAAGCAGGGGCCGGCGGCGACCGGGTCATGCAGGCCAGGGCAACATTGAACCAGGCGCGGACGCTTGATCAGCAAGGCAACGCTCGCGCGTGCATGGACGCCGTTGCCGAGGCGAAGCGGCAACTCGACCATTAGCGCATCGTGCGGAAAAGTGGACCCGGTTTTCCGCTCAAACGATGCGCTCATCTAAGGAGGGAGCATCGGATTCAATCCCAAAAGTGGAGTCCACTTTTGGGTCCGATGCTCTAGTTCCGCTTCTCGTGCTCCTTCTCCAGCCGAAGGACGCGTCGGTTCAGACGGAGCTCGACCGTGAGCACCGGAAACAGCGTCACTGGTCCCGCCTTTGTCGCCAGTGCCACCACATGGGCGACATCGGCTCGCCGGAGAATGCCGGTGGGCATCAGATAGTCTGTGGTTTCGGTGGCGTCATTGATGCCGATGACTGCGATCAGCGGTCGCGGACGTTTTGGCGGCCTCAAGGCAGAGAGTATCGCCTCAGCTTCGTCCTCCGGGATCGGTGGCGCGGATTTCGCCGGTGACGCCGGAGGCAGTGAGAGTTGGGACCTTCCGTGCGTGGAGGCTGTTGTTATCGGCCTGGCTCGGGAACTTAGTGCAACATCAGGACAATGATCGCCCAAGCCAAGGATGTTAGGCCATCTTCATATGGATCAGCGGGAACGGGCGACCGCTTCCATCGAGTTCGGACCGACCTAGCTCCTGAAAACCGAGCCTTCTGTAGAAGGCAAGCGCCCCTTCATTTTGCTCATTAACATCGACCGTGAGAGCGCCTTCTCTTTCGTGGGCATGTTGAACGAGCAGACGACCAACCCCTTTCCCATGCTGCCCTGGGGCGACGAACAGAGCGTCGATCATGGCCCCTGTCATGCCCATGAAGGCGACAGGAGCATCCGAAGCGTCGACGGCAACCCAGAACTCTGCATGCGGGAGGTAATCGTTGCGCACGAGGTTGGCATAAAATTCGATATCGGCCTTGCTCAGGAAGAAGTGAGTGGCCTGGACTGCTGAGTGCCAGATACCGAACAATGTATCGATGTCGCTGGGACGGGATTGGCGAACTGTGAACACGCGTGGATCCATAGACACAACATTTCCTCATTCAATCCGGGATTCGAGCCTGTTGAGCGGCCATATATCCGATGACGAGGCATTACGGCATGCCGCGCCACGCAATGGCCCGCTCAGGGCCAGGAACGGAGATTCCTTGCATCTAGAGCAGCATCGGACGTGGCATCGAACTTACGTCCAACGCTTTGACATTTTGATCTCGCACATCTTTCCACGCAAAACCGGTACCCACTTTTGCGTCCGAGGCTTTTGATCTCGCACATCTTTCCACGCAAAACCGGCACCCACTTCTGGGAGTCCTTCCAATGCTCCCTTCTTGCAAAAAGCACATCGTCCCGGCGAAAATCCGGGTCCACTTTTTTGCACGATGCGCTAGTGACTGCTCTCCGCCGCCGCGAAGTCAAGACGCTTGAATCGGCTGCCGCCTGTCGATGTTCCGCTCAGGAGCGTATGGCAGTGCCCGGCAGCCACCTTACCGAGCCACCGTAATCTCGTGGATCGCGTTGAGGATTGGATCCGTCGAGATCCGGACCAGTCCTTTCGTCGCTGTTTCCAACTCGAGCACCATGAACACGCCTCCTGAAATGGCCAGCGCACAAAGCAGGAGCACGATGATGACGGTGGCGTTGCTGGGCGCAAACAGCCCAAAGCTGCCGAAGAGCAGAGCCAGCCAGAAGATCAGCAGGATCACGAACGATGTCGGTAAGGACGTATTGGCCTCTTCAACGAGGAGCCATTGTGCGTCTGCGATGCTGTCGAGCACCTTCAAGGCCTGAGCTTGGGCCTGCCGTTGATGGCTGTCGCCCGGCTGAAGGTCGAGAACGCGGCTCGTCAGCGCCTCGAACTGCGCCAGTGATCGAATGTCCAGGCTGGATGGGTCATCATTATCCAACAGCTCTTCAGCCTTCGTTTGCGCATAGCTGCGCAGGAGACCTTGAACGTCCTGTGCTTCGGGGCCGTATTGGCCCAAGGCGCGATCGAGCCGGATAATGTTGACCGCAAGCCTGTGAAGTGCATCGGTCTTGGCGTTGAACGACGCACTGGCACTGCTGATCAGGAGGCTCATCACGAGCGCGGCCAGAGTGCCGACAACCGCCATGGACACGGACACCGCCGTCCGGCTTTCGCTGCTGAGGTGTGTCTTGGGAAGGTGGCGCGCCAGCCAAAGACCGGCGAGTGCGCCCAATGCGATGGCGATGAAGGTCAGAAGGCCTATGACGGACTCCATGGGTCCGAGCTCCTCAATCTGCCAAGCCCATCAACGCCGACCCCATAGGGCACCTGACGCGCAGCGTTGGACGATTGTTTGAAAACTTGTCCGAAAATGGCTGACTTAGGGGCAATCGGCACGCGGGAAGCCGAGGTAGTCCGACGCGGTCGGGAACCTCGGACTTGGCGAAGTGGCTGCTTTCGAGCTTGAGCCCAAGGCGTGCCATAAGCGCATGGCCCGCCTCGAACGGCCGCAAGGCCCTGGAGGTACTGGACAAGGACGTGCCGGCGCTGGTGGTGACGGATTTCATGATGCCGCTGATGAACGGACTGGAATTGGCTCAGGCGATCAAGTCCAACCCGGATTGGGCCCAAATCCCGATCATCCTGCTGAGCGGGGCGCAAGGGACGATTGCCCGCGGCCATCCGGAGCTGTTCGCGGCCGTTTTCGACAAGCCGTTCAGGATCGAGAAAATCGTCGCGGCAGTAATCGAAGCACTCAGCGCCCGGAGCAGGTCATAGCCCCTGTTCAGCCGGGCGGCGCCCAACCGAAGACTGGGCTAGAGCCTTTTCCGCAAAAGTGGATGCCGGTTTTGCGGGAAAAGATGCTCCGGGTGGGAGCATTGGATGCAATCCCAAAATGGCAAATCCCTTTCCCGCGTCCGATGCTCTCGCCCGTACGAGGCCCGAGGGGCATCGGCCGGGCGGGCTCTTATCGTCAGGCCACCGGCGGCTGGGGCTGCTGCACGGCCTTTTCCGCCTCGACCAGCACATCCAGGCCGCGCCAGGGCTTCGGCATGAAGGCGACGCAATCCGGCAGCTCGCCCAGCCGGTCGCCCGCGACGCCCGAGGTGAGCACGATCCGGATCGTCGGCCAGAGCGTGCAGGCCGCCTTGGCGAGCCCGATCCCGTCCATCGGGCCGGCGAGGCGGATATCGGCGAAGATCATGGCCACCTCGCCTCCCCGGTCCTTCAGATAGGCCAGGGCCGCCTCGGCGCTCGCGACCTCCACGACATCGAGCTCGGTCTCCTCCAAGAGGGCGGCGGCGAGTTCCCGGACCTCCGGGTCGTCCTCGACGATCAGGGCGACATGCGGATCGGGACCTCTATCCGTCATCCCGGCCTCCTCGGCTTTCCATGCGCAGGAGGATGGCCATCAGACGCGGTGGCAACGGCTCCTCGATCACGCTCTGGTAGACCTCCTCGAGGGAGCGGGCGATCGCGAAGGTGGCGACGTCCGGATGGAGTTCATTGATATGGGGCAGGCGCAGGCCGCCCGAAACGTCGTGGGGCATCGGCGTTCTCCTCGGCCAATCTCGGCCCCTCGCATCGGCTCGGGACACGGTGTCGGCTAACCTATGTTAAGAAATGAACCACTGGCCCGCGGGCTGGTTTCAGCGTAGCCACAAAAACCACTGCGCGAATTTTACGATGCCGCAACCAGGAGCTGTTCCAGCGTTTCGCGCGACGTCATTCCACGTCCGCCGCCATCTTCAGGCCGCGCTTGACCGTCTCGAGGGCGATCAGGCTCTTCCAGTTGCACACCACCGGTTCTTCGCGGAGAACGATGCTTCGCCAAAGAGATGGAGCGGGCATTCTGTTCCCGCCAGAATGCAATTTGCTCCGGGATCGCAAGAGATCGGCTCAGATTCCGGCGGCCGCGCGGATCTGGTCATAGGCCCGCCGCACCGTTCCCTTGCCGTAGGCCCGCTCCAGGCGGCGCACGGTGAAATGCCCCCGGGCCAGCGTTTGGAAGTGGTCGATGAAGGCGGCGTTGATGGCCGCGCCGCCGATGGCGCCCAGCACCGGCACAGCCTGGACGGCGACCTTCTGCGAGACGACCACCCCGAACCGCGTTCCGATCTGAGCGAGCAGGCGGACGATGGCCGAGGCGCTCTCGTCGACGACGCCGCGCCCGGCGATCTGCTGCAGAGCATGGGTGACGGACTTCGCCATCGCGGTCCGCACGGCGAAATAGCCGGCCTCGTGCAGGTTGTCCGACCCGGCATGTCCGCCGAGCGCGAAGACCTGCAGGCAGGCCAGCGCCGTCTCGGGATCCTCCAGGTCCTCGCCTTCGCTCCCGGCGATCCGGGCGATGGAACGGAGCATGATCGTCGTCGAGATCGGAAGCTCCGCCAGGACGGCCGAAACGCCGAGCGCGCCGCCCATCGCGCCGGACAGGATCGCGAGCGCCTTATGGATCCGGGTCTCGGGGTCCCTGCCCTCCTTCGGGATCGTCTTCAGCGCATAGCGCAGGGCGCGGGCGAGCGCGGCTTGCGTCGTCTTGGAGATCACCTCGGACACGGGAGCGGGAAGTGCAAGCCCGAGCAGCTCGATCGGCCGTCCGGCCAGGGACGACAGCCGGGCCACGTAGCTCGGCCCCTCCAGCGCGAGGACGGCCTGCCGCAACGCCTCGCGGTCCTCTTCGGACAACGCGATCTCCGGGACGGCGCTGCGATCGGTGGAGGTCGCAAGCGACGCATGAGGGTGAAGGTCCTGGTTCATGATCTCTATCTGGGAATTCCGGACCGGATTGAACAGACCGGGCGGCATGCCCATTCGGACAGATCAAGCCCCCCGGACCGACATCGGGCGAGATTTCCACGCATTCCCCAGCCAAAGAACAAATCATGAACAAAAATGTGGTGGCCCGAGGCCTGAATCAGTAGCATCCCGGCTTCCCAAAGGAGATGACGATGGCTGAGCAGGACCAGGCGACAAGCGCATTGTGCGGACCCGGAGGGCCGCACAATGCGCTTGTCGAAGAAGGGAGCATCGGATTCAATCCCAAAAGTGCAAATCCACTTTTGGGTCCGATGCTCTATGAACCGGAAGATCTGGAGGCCGATGTCGCGGCCGTGATCGAGGCCTGCGGCGGCGATCCGAGAACGGCCGTCAAGGCGCTTCTGGTCGAGCAGCTCATCCAGGAGCAGCGAATCGAACGTCTCGCCGCGGCCCTGTCCTTCGGGTATGTCCGAGGTCGCACCGGCGTCGCTTCGGGCCAGCGTGCCCTGGGCGCATCCGGCCGCGTCGCGCAAAGCTCCCGACCGGCCTCTTGAAGGCCCGGCTTCGCTCGCTGCACGACGGGCGGCTGCCGCCGAAGGGCTTGCGTCAAGCGGCCCTGTCGGCGGTGTCGATGGTGATGCTGGCGCCGGCGACGCGCGAGACGCAGGTGCAGAGTTTCCCGTTCTCGGACTTCTCGTCGTCGCTGAAGAACACGTCCCTGTGATCGACGATTCCGTCCACGTCCAGAATGTGCAGGGCGCACAGGCCGCATTCGCCACGGCGGCAGTCGGAAATCATGGCGATTCCGGCGGCCTCCAGGGCATCCAGCATGGTCTGGTTTTGCAAAACGGTGAATTCCCTGCCGAGACGGGGGATTTTCACCGTAAAGGGCTGCGAGGCGAAGCGGCCGCTGTTGCCGAAGGTTTCGAACCGCAGGCGGTCGACCGGCCGGCCGCTCTGCTGCCAGGCGCGCTTGGCTCCCTCCAGCATGCCAATGGGCCCGCAGACATAGAGTTCGCCCTCCGGCGCAAGGCTGGCGATCTCCGCATCGAGATCCACCCGCTCCCCGTCCTCGTCGAGGAAGACCTGCAGGCGGTCGCCGATGCGCGCCCGGAGTTCGTCGGCAAAGGCGAGATCCTGCCGCCTGCGGCAGGCATAGAGCAGCCGGAAGCGGGCTCCGGCCTCCGCCAGGGCCAGCGCCATCGTGAAGACGGGCGTGATGCCGATGCCGCCCGCGAGCAGAAGATATTCGGGACGGCCCCGGCTGAGAGGGAAGTGATTGCCGGGCGTCGAGATCGTGAGATGGGCGCCCGGAGCCAGGCTCCACATGTAGGCGGAGCCGCCGCGGCTGTCGCCCAGGAGCTTGACGGCGATGCGATAGATCCCGTCCGCGCAGGGGCCCACGATCGAATAGGAGCGGGTGTCGGGCCGCGCGCCGATCTGCACCGCCACGTTGATATGGCTGCCCGGCGCCGGTGCGACGAACGCTCCCGACGGCTCGATCTCGAAGAGACGGATGTCCGCAGAGACGTCTCGCGTTGCGCGCAGCTTCGCGCTGCGCCATTCGATTGGCTCGGCCATGGCGGACCCTATTCTGCGGCCTGGTTCGGCACGTGGACCGGCTCTGCGCGTTCGGCCGCGAGCATCTGGTCGATCAGCTTGCGGGCCCATAAGGCGCCGGCATCGATATTGAGGTTGTAGAAGGGCAGCCTCGGATTTCGGTCGATGGCGATCTGCTGCGCCTCGAGCACCACGTGATCCTGGTCGTAGACGCCCTTGCCCTCGTTGACGTGAGCCTTGTTGATGTCGCGCGTGAGCTGTTCGTCGTCGCTCCGGAAGGTTCTCACGAAGTTCCAGAAATAATGACAGGTCTTGTCGGTCTCCGGCGTGATGGCGGCCAGGAACGCGCCGTTCACGCCCTGCGAGCGGTCGCCCTGCGGAGCACCAGTTCCGGTCACCGCGACACCCACATCGCCCACGATGGTGGACGGCGCCTGGAAATAGATGATCTGCCAGCGGTCCACGGGCTCGCCGGGCCGGCCGAGCTGCTTGGCCCAGAACGGCGGCGGCTCGATGTCGATCATCCAGCGGGTCACGGTCGCCGTGCGGTCCGTGTGCGTGACGTCGAAGGGCGCGCTGGTGATCGCCTCGTCCCCGATGCTGCCTGCATGGACATAGGTCTCGTGGGTGAGGTCCATGAGATTGTCGATGACGAGGCGGTAGTCGCATTTCAGGCTGTAGAAGGTTCCCCCTTCTCCGACCCAGTCCGTGCCGTCGTTCCAATGGAAATCCGGAATCCTGGCGGGATCGGCGAGAGCGGGATCGCCGGGCCAGACCCATACGAGGCGATGCCGCTCGACAGCCGGATAGGCCCGCACGCAGGCCGATGGGTTGATGGTCTTCTGCGCGGGCATGTAGGTGCAGCGCCCGGCGGCGTTGAAGACGAGCCCGTGATAGCCGCAGACCACTTCGTCGCCCCTGAGATGCCCCATGGACAGCGGGAGCAACCGGTGCCAGCAGGCATCCTCCAGGACGGCGACCTGGCCGTCCGACCGGCGGTAGAGCACCATGTCCTTGTTGCAGACGGTCCTGGCCGCGAGCTCGTGCTTGACCTCATGGCTCCAGGCCGCGGCATACCATGCATTCAGCGGGAAGCGTTGAGCGTCGGTCATTGGTTTTCTCCCTGAGAAACGGGCGTTCGGCGAGCGGGGTCACGGAAGCGCCGCCTTCGCGGCGGCGCTTCCGTCCGGTGGTCGATCGGTTGGACTCGATCAGTTGGACTTGGCGGCCTTGACCGGGTCCTTGACGTTCGGAATGGTGGCGAACTCGACGTTGTAGAGCTCGCCGTTCACCCGCTCGACCTTGCGTACATAGACGTTCTGGACGATGTCGCGGGTCTGCGGATCGATCGCGACCGGGCCCCGCGGGCTCGTCCAGCTCAGGCCTTTCATGGCGGTGATCAGCGCTTCGCCGCCGGCCCCGCCGGTCTTCTTCAGGCCCTCGTAGATCAGGTGCATGCCGTCATAGCCGCCCACCGCCATGAAGTTCGGCCGCATGCCGTTGTTGGCCTTCTTGAAGGCCTCCACGAAAGCCTTGTTCTCCGGGCTGTCATGCGCCGTCGAATAATGATGCGACGTCACCGCGCCCGCAGCCACGTCCCCGATGCTGTTGAGCAGATCGTCGTCCGTGACGCTGCCTTCCGCCAGGAACCGGATGCCGCTCTTGTCGAGGCCGCGCTCGACATATTGCTTCATGAACTGCGCGCCGACGCCGGAGGGCACGAAAGCCAGGAGCGCATCGGGCTTGGCGTCGGCGACCTTCTGCAGGAACGGCGAGAAGTCGGGGTTCGCCAGCGGCACGCGCAGGTTCTCCACCTGACCGCCCGCTTTCGTGAAGGTCTCGGTGAACGCCTTTTCGACGTCGATCCCCGGACCGTAATCGGACACGATGGTGACGACCTTCCTGATGCCTTCCTTCGCGGCCCAGTCCGCGAGTGGAACGGTCACCTGCGCGGCCGTGAAGCTGGTGCGGACGACATAGGGCGACTGCTCGGGGATGATCGAGGTCGCTGCAGCCATCACCACTTCCGGCACCTTGCCCTGGGTCGCGAGCGGCGCGGCCGCGAGCGCCAGCGGGGTGAGGCCGAAACCGGCCATGACGGCGATCCTGTCGTTGACGATCAATTCCTGCGCGAGCCGCTTGGTCACGTCGGCCACGCCCGTGTCGTCCTTGACGATGAGCTGGACCTTCTTGCCCGCGACCGTGTCGCCGTTCTGCTGCATGTAGAGTTTCACGGCGGCTTCGATCTGCCGGCCGGTCGACGCGAAGGGGCCCGTCAGCGGCAGGATCAGGCCGATCTTCACCACCTCCTGGGCCTGAGCCGGCGCGGGGGCCAGCGTGGGAGCGAGCGAAAGCGCCAGCGCTGCCGCGCCCGCCTTGAGAATGATCCGTCTCTTCATGTGTTTCCTCCTGGTGATTGTCGGACCCGGGCTCTTGGGCGGCCCGGTTTCCTGTTCCCGATCCCTATCGTGGCGTGAAATCTCGCGTCATGGGATCGATCCGATGGGCCTGAAAGCGTGATGCCAGGGCCGTGATCTCGATGGATTCGACGAGTCCGGCGCGGGCGAACGGATCGTTCTCGGCGAAAGCCTGCGCCGCCTCGCGCGAGGGCGCTTCCAGGATGCCGAAATTCCCGAGCGGGGTCTCGGCATCGTCCTGGGTCAAGGCGCTCCCGGTCAGCACCTTGGCGAGCCCTCCCCCGCCCGTCGCCACGTGCTGGCGATGGGCCTCGCGGTGCTGCTCGCGCAGTTCGGTCATGC
This sequence comes from Microvirga sp. TS319, assembly GCF_041276405.1. NCBI lineage: Bacteria > Pseudomonadati > Pseudomonadota > Alphaproteobacteria > Hyphomicrobiales > Methylobacteriaceae > Microvirga > Microvirga sp. TS319. The sequence continues at coordinate 2,651,213 of NZ_JBGGGT010000002.1, forward strand.
CGGGCTTGTGGCGGCAGATCATGAGCCAGTACATGACGTCACGCCGCTTCGGCCGAAGCGGCCGTCGCCCTGTTTTCCGTCGCCCTGTTTTCCATGACGATCATTCCGGCTCCCGTCATGGAGGCGGGCACGAAATAATGCTTGTGGCGGACCACCACGTCCCGGTCCATCGCGCCGCGCATGACAAGCCACATCATCAGTTCTGCGCCCTCGCTGCCGAACATCTCGACATATTGCTCGCGCGACATGGCCGCGAGCCTGTCGGGATCGGTGGCGATGTCGTTCAGGAAGGCCTGATCGGCCTGCGGATTGACGAACCCGGCCCGCGCGCCCTGGAGCTGGTGGGACAGACCGCCCGTGCCGAGAACGACGAAGCGCTCGTCGGTCGGGTAGCTCTCGATGGCCTTGCGCAGGACGCGGCCCATCTCGTAGCAGCGGCTCGGGAGCGGAATGGGGTACTGGATCACGTTGACGAAGATCGGCACCACGCGCACCGGCCACTCCGCCGGTCGCCCCCAGAACAGCTCCATCGGCACCTGGATGCCGTGATCGACCTCGATCTCCTGGCAGATCATCGGGTCGAAGCGGTTCTCGACCAGGGTGTCGATGAAGTGCCAGGAGAAATCGACCGCGCCCTTGAAGGGCGGGATGGCGCGAGGACCCCATCCCTCGTCGACGGGACGGTACTCCTCGGCGCATCCGACCGCGAAGGTCGGCACCTTGTCGAGGAAGAAGGAATTGCCGTGATCGTTGAAGATCACGACGGCCACGTCGGGCCGCTGGTTTTTCACCCATTCCTGTCCCGGACCATAGCCGTCGAAGAACGGCTTCCAGTCGGGCGTATCCCGCAGGCCCTTGTCGAGCGCCGCGCCAATCGAGGGAACGTGCGACGTCCCCAGACCGCCGATGAGCTTTGCCATGGCTATTTCTTTCCCAAACGGTTGCGCAGGAAGTCGTCGTGCTCCATCCCGGCCTGATGAGCGCCGATCTCGGTGATGCGGACCGGATCGACGGCGGAGATCTTCAGGATGAAGAAGAGGTTGCCGCCGAGCCGAACCATCTCGCGCCAGTTGCGGGTCATGACGGCCTCCTTCTCCACGGGCGTCAGACCGAAACGGTCGAGATAGGCGCCCTCGTCCTGGCGGAAGGCCTCCCGGTTCTCGGGCCGGCTCAGGCCCATCGCCATCTTGTTGATCCGGTACCCGCCCAGAGACCGCTTGCGGTCGAACAGCGGAGTCTCCGGAATGCGATCTTCGTCGGCTTCGTCCGCCATGGCTTTCACCGTCCTTGCTGCGGGGCGTCCTTGCTGCGGGGCGTCCTTGCTGAGTGCATCCTTGCTGAGTGCGTCTTGCGCACCCGCCGTCCCGTTCTCGAATCCGAGCCAGCGCAGGAGCGCGCCGGATACCTGCTCGGGCTGCTCGACCAGGCTCATGTGACCGCTGTCCTCGATGACGACGAGTTCGGCATTCGGGATCACGGCGGCCATATCCTCGTGCTGCGCGAGCGGACTCCAGCGATCCTGGCGCCCCACCATGACCAGGGTCGGACAGGCGATCGCGGCCAGATGGGTCCGCGCATCCGGGCGGTTCAGAAGCGCCCGGATCTGACGCTGATGCTGCTCGGGCGTGGCGCGCATGACCATGGCCTTCAAAGGCTCCATCAGGGCCCGGTCGCCGACGCGCGCCTCGTGGACCATCGGCGGGAGCCAGCGCTCGGCCAACGCCTCCATTCCCTCCGCGAAAGCAAGGTCGACGAGGACCTGCCGGTTCACCTCCTCGCCCTCGCGCCGCGGGTGGATGCCCGTGTCGATCAGGCCGAGGCGCTCGATCCGCTCGGGCGCGAGACGCGCCATGTCCATGACGACCCGCGCGCCCATGGAATGGCCGATCACGGTGACGGGTCCCTCCGTCAGCGCAAGCGCCGAGCGGGCCATGCCTTCGATGGAATCGTGCTGCGAGACATCGGCCACGAACACATCCGCATAAGGCTCGAGCGCCAGGACCTGCGCGCTCCACATCGAGGCGTCGCAGAGAAGGCCGGGCAGCAGAATGATCTTGGGTCTCTCGCTCATGGTGTGCCGTGGTCGCCTTCCGTTGTCGGGCCGCTCCAGCATCGGGTGTGAAATCGACCCCATCCGATGCTGCAAGCCTCTGTTGTTGAGCATCTTGTCACGCAAAACCGGTGCCCACTTCCCCCGTTCGATGCTCTAATAATTGGGAACGAGTTTCGCGATCGCCGTCTGCGAGGCCTGCGCGCCCTCGGAGCCGGCAGGGTCGCCGAGCCTGGAGCCGGCGGACAGACGCCACTCGGGCAGATTCATGCTCTGCTTTTGCGGGTTGGCGTGCTCCTTCAGGAGGAAATCGACGCGCCAGCCGTCTCTCTGCTCGATGGCGTTGACGATGGCGTGGTGCTGGCGATGGGCATAGAACAGCACCTCGAACATTCGGCCCAGTTCGGCCTTGTCGAACGCGATCGCCGACGGAGATGTAAACGGCACCAACTGGCAGCGGGCGGCGAGATCCGACACGATGGCTTTCTCCGCCCCTTCGAGGATGAGCGCGTGAAAGGTCCCGTTCATCCGGCCGTATTGAAGCTCGTCGTCTTCCGTCAGGCGGCGCTTTTCGAAGATCGCGTCACCTTCGTCGAGGCACGCCCGGAACGCCCTGAGCAGAGCCCGCGTGGGGCCTCTCTCTGCGATCGCCCGAGCGGCGAACCCCTCGAGAGCGGCCCGGACCTCGATCGCATCGAGGATCTCCTGCGCCGTGAAGCCCCGGACGACATAGCCGCGCGCTCCTCCCGCGACCAGCAGCCCCTCCTGAGCCAGGGCCGGAAGAGCCTGCCGGACGGGCGTGCGCGAGATCCCGAGGCGCTCCGCGATCACGGCTTCGGGCACGCGCTCGCCGGGCTTCAATTCGCCCTGAAGGATCATCTCGCGGATCCTGAGCATCACGAGGGTTTGCTGCTTCATGGCGGGCGATCCCGTGTGGCGACCCTCGTCGCGGCCTCGGCGGCCCGATGGCAATCGATGAGACATTCCGAACTCCCCGACTGAAGGCCCGCGCCGTGCATGGTGACGGCGGCGGCCGAGACCGAGGATCTTCCTCCTCGTTCAGAAAAGGATCCTAACATCGGCTTTTGGGATCCCAAAGCCAGCAACGAGGCTACTTTAGTCGCAGTTTTTTCAAGAAATTCAGAGCTCGCGCACAGAGTCATCGCGGCATGTTTGTAATTTGGGATCCCAATGGGAGCCAGAGCATCGCTGACTGCGAAAAACCGGGGCCACCTTTTCCCGCGACGTGCTGGGGAACGAGAGTCGTTTTCGGTGAAGTGGATTCGGTTCACCGTCTTGCGAAACCGTTCAAGGACTGGTCCCGGCCCTACCGGCTGAAGAGCAGCCTTCCGCCCATGCCGATCAGGACCACGCCCATCGTGGCTTCGATTCCGGTTTTCGCTTTCGCGAAGATGCGCCGGGCGGCGCCGTGGGAGAACAGGAGCGCCAGGCCGCAATACCAGGCCGACGACACGAAGCCCGCGATCATCAGGACCGCGACGTAGAACCACGACGGCGCATGGACCGGCACCATGACCGTGAAGATACTGCCGTAGAACGCGACCGACTTGGGATTGGTCATGCTGACCAGATAGGCCTTCCGGAACGCGGTCGCGCCCTTGACCCCGTCGCCGCCGATCGCCGGCAACGGCTTGCGCGCGCCGAGCACCATCTTGATCCCCAGCCAGATCAGGTAGACGGCTCCGGCGACCGTCACGGCCGTATGGATCCAGGGAACCTGCGTCAGGATGATGCCGATCCCCGCGACTGCGAGGAGCGCCCATGTCAAGGACGCGGAGGCGAGCCCCAGTCCCGCGAGAACGCCCGCGCGACGGGATACGCCCATCGCGGTCGAGGTCACGATGGCGAAATTCGGGCCCGGGCTCATCGCGCTCAGGAGGAAGACGCCCGCAATCGTCAGAAGTTGAAGCCCTTCAGGCATGAGGTACTCTCTACCGCCATGGCGATGGGCGCGCTTTTATCATCGCGGTGCGGTGTGCGATAGCCGGACGCGCCATTGCCCGAAGAGGCGCCGGGCCGCAGGCGAACCGGAGCGGAGGGTTGGCGACACAGGTCCGGACCGCCCTCCGGCTCCACTGTCAGGCGGCAGCCACCTTCTGGAGGAACTGCTCGACCGTGTTCTGGAGATAGCCCGCCCGCGAGACGACCGCCTCGGCCGCACCGCGAACCCGCGAGGCTGCGGCGTCGGTATGCGCCACACCCTCGTTGAGGCTGCGCATATCGGCCGAGACGCTCATCGAACCGGAGGCTGCGACGGACGCGCTGCGGGCGATCTCCTGGATGGCGGCGGATTGCTGGGCGATCGAGGATGAGATGCCGCCGGTATAGCGATCGACCTCGTCCATCTGCCGCGCAATGGCGCCGATGGACTGGACCGTCTGAGCGGTCGCGTCCTGGATTTCCGCGATCTGGGCCGAGATGCGCTCCGTGGCGGAGGCCGTCTGCGCCGCTAGGCTCTTGACCTCGGATGCCACCACGGCGAACCCGCGTCCCGCCTCCCCGGCCCGGGCTGCCTCGATCGTGGCATTCAGCGCCAGGAGATTGGTTTGGCTCGCGATGTCCCGGATCAGCTCGACGATCTCGCCGATGCTCTGGGCCTTGGCGGCGAGCACCTGAACGCTCTCGTTCGTGCCGGCACCGGTCTGGGCGACGCCCAGGACCACCTGCCGGGCCGAGCGCACCTGTGCCGTGATCTCCTCGACCGAGGCGGACAATTCCTCCGAGGCCGACGCGACCTGCTGAACGTTCTGCGACGCCTCGCCCGTGGCGGCGGTCGCGGTCCGGGCCCGGTCGGCGGTTTGCGCGGCGATCGCCGACAGAGCCTCCGCCGTCTCGGCCATGACATTTCCGTTCTGGTCCAATGCGGTCAGCACGTCCCGGACGGAGCCGTGGAAGGATTGGATCAGATCCTCGATCCGGCGCTGGCGCTCTTCGCGCGCGAGCTTATCCTGCTCGCTGGCGTCGCGCAGGGCGCTGCGCTCGATGAGATTGTCCTTGAAGACCTGCACGGCGCGCGCCATCTCGCCCACCTCGTCGCGCCGCTCGCCGGCCGGGATCGCGACAGTGAGATCCCCTGCGGCAAGCCTGCTCGTCGCCCGGGCCAGCAGCCGGACCGGTTGCAGCAACCTGAACAGAATCAACGCCAGAAGCGACGCGATGATCACGATGATGGCCACGCCCATGGCGATATCCGTCAGCGCCTCGAACCGGACCCGCTCCAGGGTCCGCTCGCGGGAATAGCGCAGGACGAGATGACCCATCGGGTTGGAGCCCATCTTGAGAACTGAGATCTCGATCAGCGCGTCGGGTTGAACCACGGTGCGGCGCTCGGCCTCGGTGAAGGCATCCTTGAGCGGGCCCTCGATCAGCGTCTCCAGATCCTTGCCGGAGAGTTTCGTTTGCGAATTTTCCCGAGCGATCCGCACCTCCATGCCGTCCGCCGTCACGAAGCCGAGATCGAAATCGGGATCGCTCTTGAGCCCGGAGAGCAGCGTCTCCAGGGTTGTGGTGCTGTTGATCAGAAGAGCATGGGCCGAGGCTTTCTCGATGCTCGACATGGCGGTGTTGATCTTGTCGGCCAGATCGCTCGAAGCGCGTTGCGAGCTGCGCCACGCATTTCCCGCCACGCCCAGCCCCAGCATGGTCGTGAGCACGACGGCAACCGCCACGACGATCTTGCTTCGCAGCGAGCCCAACTGAACCTTCATCGTAGAACCTCGTCCAAGCGCCAACCCCTTGTGCGCCGGAATGATGAAGAAGCTTTACTAAAAATTTCCTATATCGCGACGTATATCGCGGCATGTTGGCGCACGATGCTTTGCATATTCGGCTGCGTGATACGGCCCCGTGCCCTCAAATCACTCGAATAGTCAGCTAGAGCATCGGACGGGAAAAGTGGATTTGCACTTTTGGGCTCGCTCCGATGCTCCCTTCTTGGAAAGAGCGCATCGCCCTTGCGAAAAACCGGGTCCACTTTTTCGCACGATGCGCTAACAAGCGCTATTGGCCTTGGACCATTCCGTTTCTGCTTTTGACTTCCATGAATATTGACCTGCGTCCCGCCTGCTCGGACGACTACGCCTTTGCTCTCGGTCTTTACGTCGAGGCGATCAGACCTCTCGCACGAACCTGGACCGAATGGTGCGACGAGGATCAGCGGGCTCAATTTGCGAGCCTCTGGCGTCCGGCGGAAACATGGATCCTCGTCCTCGACGGCAGGGAGGATATCGGCTGGGTCGAATTTCGACAGACCGGCGACGAAATCTTCCTGAAGCAACTCTATATCTCTCCCGCCCGGCGGGGACGCGGAATCGGCTCGACGATCATCCGGCGGCTGATGGAGAAGCGTCGTGGAATGGCGAGGTCGATCGCCCTTTTCGTGTTGAAGAACAATCCTGCCGTCCGCTTCTATGAGCGGCATGGATTTTCAATCGCGTCGGAGACCACGACGAACTTCGTGATGCGCCGGGACATGGAGGACGCGGCCTGAACCTGCTTGCCCCGGCGGCCGGCTCCGTTCGGGAAAACCGCATTCCAGAGACGGTCATGCCCGGCACGGGGCCGGGCATGAGCATCGTGCGGACCCGGCGGGCCGCGCCAGCGAAAAGTGGACCCGGTATTCCGCTCGCAGCGATGCGCTCATCTAAGAAGCGAGCATCGTGCCAGAAAGTGGAATCCCCTTTCACGTCCGATGCTTTAGAGGCCGGGCTGTCTCGCCCGGCCAAGCCTTTATCGGCGAGCCTTACTCGGCAAGCTTGCTGTACTGGCCGTTTTTCCAGATGTTGATGTCGTAGCGCGGGTTCTTGATGTCGCCCTTCTCGTCGAAGCTGATCGGCCCGAGGACCGTATCGACGCTCGTGCTGCGCAGGGTCTTCGCGACCACGACCGGATCCGTGCTGTTCGCCTTGGCGATGCCGCCGGCGATTGCCTGGATCACCGCGTAGGAGAACAGGCTGAAGCCCTCCGGCACGAAGTTGATCTGCTTGAACTGCTCCACGGCCGCCTTGGCGGCATCGGTCCCGCGGGCATCGGCCGGGAAGGTGAACAGGGTGCCCTCGCCCGCCGGTCCGGCGACCGACCAGAATTCGGGGGTGGCGATGCTGTCGCCCATCATCAGCTGGAACTGGTAGTTCTGATCCGCCGCCTGCCGCTTCATCAATCCGGCCTCGGTGTGATAGCCGCCGAAATAGACGAACTCGATGCCCGCGCTCTTGAGCCGGTTCACCACGGCGGTGTAGTCCTTCTCTCCGGGATTGATGCCCTCGTACATCGCTTCCTTCACACCGGCCTTGTTGAGGGATTCCTTCACCACGTCGGCGAGGCCCTTTCCGTAGGCGCTCTTGTCGTGCAGGATCGCGATCTTCTTCGTGCCGTAATGCTCCTTGATCCACGGCCCGATGAAGCGCCCCTGCGCGTCGTCGCGGCCATACAGGCGCATGATCGTCGTGAAGCCGTTCTGCGCCGCATCGTCCGTCAGCTTCGGAGCGCTGGAGGCCGGGCTCATCATCAGCACGTGATTCTCGCCGTAGACTTCCGCCGCCGGGATGGATGAGCCCGAACAGGCGTGGCCATCCACGAACTTGATGCCCGCCGACAGGATGCGGTTGGCGACGGCGACCGCCTGCTTGGGATCGCAGGCGTCGTCCTGGATCGAGAGCACGATCTTCTTGCCGTTGACGCCGCCGTTCTTGTTGATGGCGTCGGCCGCCAGTTCGGCTCCGTGCCGGATCTGCTCGCCGATCGACGCGACGGGACCGCTCATCGGACCGGCCACCGCGATGGTGATGTCCTGAGCGCGGGCTGCCCCTGTCGCGGCCAACAGGGACAGAAGGGAGAGGGAAAGCAGCGGCCTGACGTTCATGGTATTCCTCCGGTTTGCCGATCGGGGCGGACTCGCGCGGCCCTCGTCGCCGATCATCGCTCTGGCCTTATCAGCGACGCCGGGCCGCATCCAGCTAGCCAAAATGATCATGCCGCATCACGCACCGGGAAGGAAATAGGATCCGGTCCCCGACCGGGAAGCCCGCGCGTCGGCCGGTGTCGCCTTGCCTCTCCCTCTCTCCTCATGGCGGCGCCCGTCGTGCCCTGCCTTGGGCCGGGACAAGCCCGGCCGTGACGAACGGGAGCGCGAAGGGCGCTTACATGCGTCGAGCGCTCCGCTCATGCCAAGCTCCCGCTGCCGCTTTCGAGCAGGGCAGGCATGTCCCCTCGTCGTGGACGGGGACGAGGCAATCCATTACATCCATGCGGGCCTGACAATTCCCAGTCCGAAAGATCTCATGCGCTCTCTCGTTGTGCGGGAATGGTACACGATCGCCGTTGCCGGAATGGTCGTGCTTGCCTCCCTCATCCCGATCGGCGGCGAACCGGCCGTCGTGTTCTCCATTGCGACGAACGTCGCCATCGCGCTCCTGTTCTTCCTGCAGGGCGCACGCCTGTCCCGCGACGTGGTGATCGCCGGCATGGTCCACTGGCGGCTGCACCTGTTCGTGCTGGCCACGACTTTCGTGCTGTTTCCCCTGCTCGGCCTCGTCATTCTCGCCCTGCCGGACCTGATGAATCCGACCCTGGCTCTCGGCGTGGCATTCCTCTGCGTCCTGCCCTCGACGATCCAGTCCTCCATCGCCTTCACGTCGATCGCGGAGGGCAACGTGCCCGCGGCGATCTGCTCGGCCTCGGCCTCGAACGTCATCGGCATCGTGCTGTCGCCGCTGATCGCCGGATTATTGTTCCACACGCAGGGCCGTCCGGGCATTTCCTGGGACGCCGTGGAGGGCATCCTGCTGCAGCTTCTCGTTCCCTTCGTCGTCGGCCAGATCCTGCAGCCCTGGCTCGGGAAATGGCTGCTCCGCCACAGGGTCCTGACCCAGATCGTCGACCGGGGATCGATCCTCATGGCCATCTACGGCGCCTTCAGCGCGGCGGTGATCGGCGGATTGTGGAGCACCATGGGCGCGCGCGATCTCGCCGCCGTCGTTCTCGTGGACATGGCGCTGCTCGCCATCGTCCTGTGCTTCACGTACTACGGAAGCGGCTGGCTCGGCTTCAACCGGGCGGACCGGATCACGATCGCGTTCTGCGGCTCCAAGAAGAGCCTCGCCTCCGGCGCGCCCATCGCCAACGTGATCTTCGGGGGGCGCGACGCCGGGTCCATCGTCCTGCCGCTCATGATCTTCCATCAGATCCAGCTGATGGCCTGCGCCATTCTGGCCCGGCGCTTCGCGGAAAGCGCCCATCGAAGCGAGGCTGCGCAGCCCGAGCCCCAGGCCGCGACCTCCACGTAGCGCATCGTTCGAAAAAGTGGGAACCGGTTTTTCGCGAGAACGATGCGCTCTTCCCACGATGGGAGCATCGGATCGATCCCACAAGCGCAAATCCAATTCCCGCGTCCGATGCAATAGAGCTGATCGTCAGGGGCTTGCGAGGGCCTGGCCGACCAGGGTGAATGGGGCGGACAGGACCGTTCCGGCCGTGTTGAACACGAAGGCCCCGGCCTGGCGCAGCGGATCCGCCCCGCTTCTCGGAGCGACCGAGGAATAGACCGCCGCGAAGCTGATGAAGCGGTCGTGATTGAAGCTGTCGGGAGAGGACAGCGTCGAGATGTCGACGACGCGCAGCCCCTGCTGCCGGGCGATGGCCTGGACCCGGGCATCCGCCACGTCCAGGGTGCCGACCCGCTCGCGGCCGCCCGAGAGGCGGCTCGAGGCCGCGAGCGCCCAATCGTCCTTCGAGACGAGAATGGTCATCGGCGGGGACATCGGGCCGATTGCCGCAACCTGGGTCCGGAACACGTCGAGGTCGATATCGGGAGCCGCGAGAACCACCTGGAGCCGCGAGAGAACCTCGTTCCGCCCCTGGAGGCGGAGCTGGCGCAGGGTCTCCATCGTCAGCCATCCGCCCATGCTGTGCCCGATGACGGCGACTTTGCGCACGGCGCGCTCCTGCGCCAGCAGCGTGAGCACATGCGCCAGGTAGTCGCGGGAATAGGTCACAGCCTCCCGGTCGGCCACGTAGCCGGTGATGGCGGCCTCGGATGGCCAGGCGAACAGCACAGGCACCGTGTCCAGCTGGGAATCGGCGCTGAGCTGGGCGAGCCTGAACAGCGCCTCCTGGAAGTTGGTGTTGTATCCATGGACGAAGACGCCCGCATCCCGTCCGCCCGATCCCGTGCGGCCACCGATCCTCTTCCGGAAGGCGGCTTCGTCGAGGACGGTCTGGTTGAGGGTGACGAAGCTGGTCGCGGGATCCGGCGCAGCGCCGGGCCATTCGATCTCGCCCGGCCTGTGTCCGGGCGGGATGGAAATCGTGAATTCCGCATAGTTCAGACCCGGCGACCGCCCCGCCGTGAAGACGTTCTGCCCGGGAGCGGCGCGCTCGCGGGTGGTCGCCACATAGACCGTGACGGTCCGCGCGCCGGGAACCGCGGCGGCCACGGGCGTCAGGACCTCGGGCCCCGGCCTGCTCGCGCAGGCGCTGAGAACGAACGCCAGAAAGCCGACGAGGATGAAGGACAGCGGAGCCGTCCCCTGCCCCGTCATCGAGGCACGTCGGAGGAACGGGCGTCGTCTCGCGATCGGCGTGAATGGCTGTGTCATTATTCTCTTGCGGAGGACTGAATGCTCTTGCTGCGGACGAAGGACGGTCGTGCCTGAGGGTTATCAAGGGTCATTGCTAGCACGAAAATCAAGCTTTGCGAGCCGGACGGCCTCTTTGGCCTACCCCCTCTTCGTCCTGGGCCCTGCCGGAACCGGCCTTGATCCCAGCTGTTCTGCTCCTCTGATGTTGCCGGCCGGTCGGGAGACCATCATGGGCATACGCATGTGGGTGGCGCTGGCCTCCATCGCGGCCGCCATTCTCGTTTTCTGTTTCGCCATTCTCGGTGCGAACATGGATCCCGAGGGCCGGTCGGATCGGCCCACGTCCACGGGCCAGATCGTCAGGCAGGCTCCGCCCGGCCCGCCTACGACCGCTCCGCGATAGGGGTAACCCTTGCAGAATTGCCGCAGGCAATTTCGGCGAACCAAGGGCAACTTATCCATAATTTAACCAAAACCGTATCCAATCAGCGCTAGTGAAAATCAATATTCGCGCGGCCGTCTCGGCGCTTGGGGGCTCCTTCCCGGTCGGACCATCGAGGCATGGCGCGCGCGGCAAGAATGTTGCGTAGAGTTCGCCATGGTGCAGTACCGTTATCCGTCAGGCCGCCGCGTTCAGCGGAAAAACCCGCGCAACCTGTTCCTGACGGCAGCCCTCGTGGCGATCTCCATGAGCCCCGTCGCCTTCTACGCGAAGCTTCAGGGGCAGGATACGCTGCCACCTTCTTCGTCACGCTCGATGGATGTCGCCGCTCCCGCAGCCCCCGTCCAGGCGGCGCCTGCGACGGTTGCGGCCGAGAGCGCAGCCGAAAGCACAGGCAACGACACAGCATGGTCGCCGGTCGACCCGGCGCCCATGCTGAAGCCCGAGGCGCTCGCCTTCACGCGCAACGCTCCGCTCGCGACCACGTTCCGACGCTTTGGCGAAACCAGCACCGCCGCTGCACAGACACCCGTGCCTCCGACGCGGGAGATTGCTCAGGTGCAGGAGACTGCTCAGGTGCGGGAGACTGCTCAGGTGCAGGAGAGCGCTCAGGGGCAGGAGAGCGCACCCGGGCCTCAATTGGCGCAAGCCGCCCAGCCGGTGCCGCTGCCCGTGCCGCGCCCTGCCGAATTCCAGGTCGCGAAGGCCCTGGCGCCCCTGAGGCCCGAGACGCCGCGGGCGGCTCGTGCGCCGCTCGCCGCCCCGATGCAGGTCGCGGCCGCATCTGGCGCGCAGGAGGGCTCCCCGAACTTCATTGAGAAGCTGTTCGGCATCAAGCCCGCGCGCCCGCCCGAGAACGCCCTCAGCTATGCCGCGCTGGAATCCGGCAACGCCGCCCTGGGCAGCAGCCTCAACGCGGTTCCGGGCGACGGAACCGCCGTCTACGACATCAGCGCAAAGGTCGTCATCATGCCCAACGGGGAACGGCTGGAGGCGCATTCCGGCCTGGGCGACAAGCTCGACGATCCCCGCTTCGTCCATGTGCGGATGAGGGGCCCGACCCCGCCCGGCACCTATCTCCTGAGGGAACGAGAGGCGCTCTTCCACGGCGTGCGCGCCATCCGCCTCACTCCGGTCGGCGGCAGCGCCGCCATCCATGGTCGTGACGGCATCCTCGCCCATACCTACATGCTCGGGCCGAACGGGGATTCCAACGGCTGCGTATCGTTCAGGAACTACGATCGGTTTCTGCAGGCCTATCTGAGAGGCGAGGTGAAGCGTCTCGTCGTCGTCGCCGGACGCGGCCAGGACGCCCTGCCCCGCATGGTCGGCCGGGGCCGCACGTCCTAACCCTTTCGAGGCGTGCCCCCGACCTTGCCGCCTGTCCCTCCCGGACTCGAGCATCCGACACGGGACGTGGATTTGCGCTTTTTCGCACGATGCGTGAGAGCATCGGACCCAAAAGTGGATTTGCACTTTTGGGACAGATCCGATGCTCCTTCTTGGAAAGAGCGCATCGTCCTTGCGAAAAACCGGGTCCACTTTTTCGCACGATGCGCTAGTTCCCGATCGAGAGAGGGATACGGGATCATGGCATCACCCAGGCGGGCTGCCAGGCGGGCTGCGGGTCGGCCCTCGCTCCGGAGCAACCGCAGGCTCATGGTGTCGGCCCTGGCATGGATGGGGCTCAGCCTGCTGCTCTTCACCGCGACTGCCCAAGCGCAGGGGACCGGCTATCTGGTCCCGGCTCCCGGCCCGAAGGACCTTCAGAAGACCTCGCGATACGATTGCGAGACGCCGGACACGCCGTTGATCTCGCTCGATGCGAAGAGCAAGTACAGGCAGGACGACGCCTCCCGCGCCACCATCGACGAGGAGGCGGAGGAAGCCTATTCCGAAGCCGTCGAGCCGCTGCGCAACTACGTCAAGGCCCTTGTGAAGATCTCGAACGCCTATGTGCGGTCGCAGCCGAGGAACACCGCGGCCGCGGCCTGCGCCCTCGCCTGGCTCGATGCCTGGGCCAGGGCCCACGCGCTCACCGACATGCAGACCCGGCAGGCGAGCCATAATCAGGGCCAAGCGGTGGGCGGCATCGCGCTGGCCTACCTGCAGGTCCGCAACGCCCCAGGACTGCCGGACGACCAGAGGAAGCGTGTCGAGACATGGCTCGACACGCTGGGACATCAGGTCATGGACGCCATGAACGGGAACGACGGCGTCTCGAGCCGGAACAACCACCGCTACTGGAACGGCCTGAGCGCCATCGCGTCCGGTATCGCGGTCGGCGACGCGACGCTGATCAGATGGGGCGCCGACAGCGCGCGGATCGGGATCGGGCAGATCACCCGGGACGGCACCCTGCCCCTGGAGCTCAGGCGCGCCAAGCGCGCCCGCGACTACCACCTCTTCGCTGCCGAGCCGCTGATCGCCACCGCGGAACTCGCGCGCTCGCAAGGCATCGATCTCTACGCGGAGAACGACAACGCTCTGTCCAGGCTCGTGAACCGGATCCTCGGGTCCATCTCCGACCCGTCATTCTTCGAGACGACGACGGGCTCCAGGCAGGAGCCCTATCCCGGTGACGGAACCGTGCCGGGTTCGCGCATCGCCTGGCTGGAGATCTATCAGAGCCGCTACCCCTCGCCCCAGGCGGAGGCGCTGCTCCAGTCGAAGCGGCCCGTCGCATCGAGCGGCATCGGCGGGAACACGACCCTTCTGTTCAAGGGCAAGGACTGACCCGCTCTGCCTGTCCGGACCGGAACCTACGGCATCGGACCCACATCCGATGCAGTCAGTCTTTGCTTTCGAGCATCTTTCCACGCAAAACCGGTTCCCACTTTTGCGCTCGATGCTCTAGGTTTCGAGCATCTTTCCATGCAAAACCGGTTCGCACTTTTGCGCTCGATGCTCTAGGTTTCGAGCATCTTTCCACGCAAAACCGGTTCCCACTTTTGCGCTCGATGCTCTATGGCTGACCGCTGCCGCCGGCCGCGCCATAGACCTGGCCGGTCGCGTAGCTCGCATCGGATGCCGCGAGCTGCACGTAGATCGAGGCGAGCTCCGCCGGCTGCCCCGGCCGCCCCAGGGGTGTGTCGCCGCCGAACTGCTGCAATTTCTCCTGCGTGGCGCCGCCGCTCACCTGAAGCGGCGTCCAGATCGGGCCCGGCGCGACGCCGTTCACGCGGATGCCCTTGGGGCCGAGCTGCTTGGCGAGCGACTTCGAAAAATTCATCATCGCCGCTTTCGTCATGGCGTAATCGACGAGATTGGCGGACGGATCGTAGGCCTGTTCCGAGGTCGTCTGGATGATCGCGGAGCCGGGCTTCAAATGCGGCAGCGCCGCCTTCGTGATCCAGAACATGGCATAGATGTTGGTCTTCATCGTCGCGTCGAAATCGTCCGACGTGATGTCGAGAAGAGACTGGCGCTGCTGTTGTCGGCCGGCATTGTTCACGAGAATGTCGAGGCCGCCGAGCTCGCGCACGGCATCCGCCACGATGCGCTGGCACAGGGCCTCGTCGCGAATGTCGCCCGGCAGGGCCACGGCGATGCGGCCTTCCCGCTTGATCAGGTCGATCACCTCGCGGGCATCGGGCTCTTCGTCGGGATGATAGCTGATCGCCACGTCGGCCCCCTCGCGGGCATAGGCGATCGCGGCCGCGCGGCCCATCCCCGAATCGCCCCCGGTGATCAGCGCCTTGCGCCCCTGAAGGCGTCCGGAGCCCTTGTAGCTCGTCTCTCCATGGTCCGGGCGCGGATCCATCTTGCCCGCGAGGCCGGGCCAGGGCTGGGACTGGGAGCGGAACGGGGGCTTGGGATATTTCGTGGTCGGATCTTCCATGGCGAGTCCACCTGTGCTGGCCGTTTGAGCTTTCGCGGATCCTGCGGCAGCTACGGCAAGGCCGATCGCCGCCCCGCCCACGACGCCGCGCCGTGAGATCGAACCGTCCTCGTTTCGAGCCATGTTGCCGGCCTTTCGCTGAATCAGATCACCCGTTAACTGTTCGGGAGAGCCTCGGTTCGATCACGAACACGGCTTCATGGAGCCTTTCAATGACAGACCTCTCCGCTTTCCCCATCACCCGCCGCTGGCCCGCAGCCCATCCCGACAGATTGCAGCTCTACTCCGTCCCGACCCCCAACGGGGTGAAGGTATCGATCATGCTGGAAGAGATCGGCCTTCCCTACGAGCCGCACGCGATCAACATCGGCGCGAACGAAACCTGGACCGAGGAATTCCTGTCGCTCAATCCCAACGGCAAGATCCCGGCCATCATCGATCCTGACGGACCGGGCGGGAAGCCGCTCGCCCTCTTCGAATCCGGCGCGATCCTGCTCTATCTCGCGGAGAAGAGCGGGCAGCTCCTGCCGAAGGATCCGGCGCTTCGCTATGAGACGATCCAGTGGGTCTTCTTCCAGATGGCGGCGGTCGGCCCCATGTTCGGCCAGCTCGGCTTCTTCCACAAATTCGCCGGCCGGGAGATCGAGGACAAGCGACCGCTCGAGCGCTATCGCGCGGAGTCGAAGCGCCTGCTCGGCGTCCTCGAGCAGCGCCTCGACGGCCGCTCCTGGATGATGGGAGACGACTACACCATCGCGGACATTTCCCTGCTCGGCTGGGTGCGCAATCTCGTCGGCTTCTACGGCGCTCGCGAGCTCGTCGAGTTCGACACGCTCAAGAACGTTCCCGCCTGGCTGGAGCGCGGCCTCGCCCGTCCCGCCGTGCAGCGGGGCCTTGAGATTCCGAAGCGTCCGTAATATCGTATCATGAATGGATCCGACCGCAGTCACCCGTAAACGCCGCCGGGCCTCGTTTCATGCGAGGTTCCGGTGCCTTTTGCCGCTGCTCGGCCTCGTGACGTTTACGGCACCCTCTGTGCCCGCCATGGATCTCGCATCCGGCGGGCACCCCTTCCTGTCGTTCGATGTCATGCTGGCGTTGCCGTCTCCGCCGCAGCGGTACTGGCTCGGGGACCTTCGCGATTTTCTAAGGGCGCTCAAACAAGCCGGCCATGTCTGCGAAGGCGAAGCTCGGGCATCGATTGCCGGTCTCGCCTGCGGTGAGGGGGATGCGCAAACGCTGATCGAATTCGCCGTCGAGCCGGTGAGCGTTTCGCCGAATTCCCTGCGGATCGAAAGCATCACGAGCAAAGGAAAGAAGATCCCGGTCGATGAGTTCCCGGGCTTCCTGTCCGCATTCCTCAATCCGTAAATGAAGCGGCGTTACCCTAACAGATCCCGCAGCGCGCGCATGAAGACCCTCGCCCCGATCGGGATCAGATCGTCCGGGAAGTCGTAATCGGGATTGTGAAGCGCCGCGTGGTTCTCGCCGGAACCGAGGAAGAACATCGCGGCGGGCGCGTTCGCCCCCAGATGCCCGAAATCCTCGGAAGGGCGCATGGGCAGGTTGCCCCGATCGTGGGGCACGCCCTCGGCATCGAGGGCACGGCGCAGATGCGCCACCGCCTCGGGTGCGTTCTCGCAATGGCGGAAGATGTCGCTGTAGGAGACCGCGACGGACAGGCCGCCCGCGCGGGCCGCATCCTCCGCCAGGCGCTCGGCCTTGGCGACAAGGGCGTCCATCCCGGCATCCGTGAGCGTGCGCAGGGTCGCCCAGACCTCGCCATGGGCGGGCGCGATCCCGAAGGCCGGCTCGCCGATCCGGGCATGCGTGACCGTCACCATCGCGAAGCTCTCGTCCATGGGGCCGCCGCTCCCGAGGGCGGTGAGAGCCGGCATGAGACGGGCCACGGCATCGACCGGCGACAGCCCCGTCTCGGGCATCGAGGCATGGGCCGTCTTGCCCGTGAGCACGATGCGCATGCCCCGCGAGGCGCAGCTCACCGGTCCCTCGATCAGGGCGGCTTTGCCGAACCGCATGCCGGGCAGGTTGTGAAGGGCGAAGACCACATCCGGGGCGATCTCGCGAAATTTCGGGTCGGCGACCACGGCCGCCGCGCCCGCTCCGGTCTCCTCGGCCGGCTGGAAGAGCAGGACGGCCCGGCCGCGCTGCGGACGCCGGCGGCTCAAACCCAGAGCGAGCGCCGCGAGGATCGCCATGTGTCCGTCATGGCCGCAGAGATGCGCCTTGCCCAAAACGCGCGACCGGTGCGGCGCCTCGGAGATCTCCTCGATGGGCAGGGCGTCGAGCTCGGCGCGGACCATGACGGTGGGACCGGGCTCGCCTCCTTCGAAAATGCCCGCAATCCCATGCCCGCCGAGCCCGGTGACGATCCGGTCGGCACCGGCCGAGGCGAGGAACGCCCGGACCGCGCGGGCCGTCTCGGCTTCCTCGCCCGATATCTCGGGATTGCGATGCAGCTCGCGCCGCCACTCGGTCAGCGTGACGACGTCCTGATTGGTCAAGAACATGAGAAGGTCTCCACCTCGCTTGCGAAACAGCTCGCCCGAGCATTTTTCGGACGGGCGGATGCGGTTCGCCGTCCAGAATTGCCGATGAGCCAAAGACAAGGAGCCAATTCCGGGTGCGTGGACAACAGCCAGATCAGGCTGTCCCGGTCTCCCGGCCGGCCGCGATCGCCTGCTCCGCCAGATGCAGGGCCGATGCGCGCGAGCGCGCCCCGCAGATGAAGCCGCTCGGATGGCAGAAGACGCCGTCCGGAATACCGGAGGCCTTCGAGAACGCCTCCTCCTGCAAGCCGCGCCACGCCTCCGGCAGGGAAAGCCTCTGGCCGAAGGAACTCGGCTCGGGCGGGACCGTGCGGCAATACCAGGAGGTCGAGTCCTCGTTGGGATAGATCACGAAGAGAAGATCCGTCAGCCCGCTCCCGAACACCGCCTTCTCCCAGGGGAGCTTCCGGTCGAGGACGATGACGCGTGGGTCCTTCGCTTCCTTCGCGGCCTTGAGCACAAAGGCCGTCGCGCGGGCTTCCGCATGGGCCTGGCGGCAGGCCCGCTGCAGGATTCCGTGCGCGAGCCCGACCGCCTCCTCGAAAGCCTCGTCGTAGGTCTGCGTGCTGTCCCATGTGGGATTGAAGGCCTCGATCAGCAGGGCAAGATGGCTCGGGGACACAGTCGCGACGCCGTTATCCGTCAGATCGATGGGAAGAATGATGCTGGCATCGACGTCCTGCCACACGCAATCGCGTTCCCCGTCGTCGATACCCGGCACGAAACAGGACAGGGCGGCCCTGCCGTAATCGCGCCAGATCAGGCCGACCGAGCTGTAGGGCGTGCCGTCCTCGCGCCGGGGCAGATCGCGCATGTGATGATCGTAGCGCCTGCGGGCGGGATCATAGACCCCGCCGACGTCGAAGACGATATCGGCCGCGGCGATCAGAGCCGTGTCGCGGGTGCGGACGAAATCGAAGTCCCCGAGGGCGGCACGCAGGACGGCCGAGGCGAACACGTCATCCGCGTGGAATGTCCCGCTATGGGTTACGACCTTCATTCTCTTCCCGTATTCCTTCTTCCCGTCGGCACATCGAGAACTGTGCGACTCCGGTTTTGCAACGCCCGGAACAGCCACGCTGCGGACGGACCATATAACCTTATCACGCGCGCCTGCGATAGCGCCGATGGATCTGAATAGTCATTTTCCTGGTTATGGCGAAGGAGTTCTTTCGAGTGAGATGACGCGTTGCCCGCGTGCCCGTCGCTTGACCTTGCCACGATAGGAAGGTCCAGAACTCCCAGAATCCCCACCTAGAAAGGATTCCGTCATGTTCCGTTTCCACGTTCCAGAGATGGCCTGCGGCGGCTGCCTCGCAGCGGTTACGAAAGCGATCGAGACGCTCGATCCGCAGGCGCAGATCGACGGCGACCTTGAACATCGCACGATCGCGGTGACGTCGGACAGCCCCGAGGCGGCGCTGCTCGCGGCGTTGGACAAGGCCGGATATGCGGCCAAGCCTCTCTCGGAAGCTCTCTGAAGCCGCCCGGATCGCTCCCTGTCAAACGAACCTCGCCCTCATTCCACACAAGGATAATGAATATGCTCCTACGCTCTCTTCTCGTCGCGACTGCCGTCGTCGCTCTGCCATCCCTTGCGACGGCGCAGGGGGCCGGTCACAGTGGCCACTCCATGCCCATGCAGACGCAGCGATCCACGGACACCCCTGCCACGAAGGAATACCGCGAAGCGAACGCCAAGATGCACCGGGACATGGACATCCCCTATACGGGCGATTCCGATATCGACTTCGTGCTCGGCATGATTCCCCATCATCAGGGCGCCATCGACATGGCCAAGGTGGCCCTGCGCAACGCCAAGGACGAGCAGATCCGCAAATGGGCGACGGACGTCATCCGCGAGCAGGAACGCGAGATTGCCGAAATGCGGGCCTGGTTGAAGAAAAAGGGCATTCAATAGGGTCTGGGCGCCCCGGTTCCCTGTGGGTATTGTCGCTTCGACGGAGCGGCCGTTTCCACCTTGGCAGTGTCAATCCGGCCCTGGAGCGTGTACAGAAGCGTCGCTGCGCACTTGTGGGGAGTTCTCTGCTTCGAACGAGAGGGCTCGTGCGTTAACGGGTATCCCTTGCGGGCGACAGGAAAGGAAAAACCATGTTCACGCTTACAATCAGCGACAAGCCGATTGCCATTACCAATGCCGATGAGGAGGAAGCCCGCGAACTCCTCATGAGCGAGGATTTCAAGGAAGACCTCAAATATCTGGAGAGCGAAGGCGCTCCGATCTGGGACGGCTTCGCCACGCTCAATGTCCGGCCTTCGACCGACGAGGAGAAGGCTGAATTCGAGGATGCGGATTTCGACGACGAGGACGACGAGGACGATGATGAGGAGGACGGTCCCTACATCATGTTCCTGGTCGATGTGACCGATCCCGACGAAGTCGAGGACGAGCCCTAAGCCCTCGCGGTGAAAGGCGTTTTCAACAAAGCCGCGCCCGGATCGTCCGGGCCCGGCACCCCGTCGAGCGAAAGGGCTGGAACAACCCCTCAGCTTGACCGTTCCGACCATGGATTCCTCTCTCGCAACCGAGACGGCACATGGTTCCTCGGTTCATCTCTCTCCTTCTCTTGTTCCTTTCCCTGCCGGCCATGGCGGCGGAGCTCGCGCCCGTCCGCCTCGGCCTCGTGACGTTCGGCACCGTCGCCTGGGAGGCCGACACGATCAGGCGGCACAAGCTCGACGAGACGAACGGCATCGCCCTGTCCGTGACCGAGTTCGCCGCCGACGAAGCCGCCAAGATCGCCCTGCAGGCCCAGGCTTTGGACCTGATCGGCGCCGGTGATGCCAAGGTCCGCATCCTGCTGAAGGAAGGATATCGCGCCGGCATCCTCGAAAAATGGGGCGGCGACGAGAGACGCGGCGCCGGGCTGCTCTACAATGTCCTGGTAGAGAGACGGCGCGCCTCGGCGCGACGGTCCTTCTCGTCGCCCATTCCTGGCAGGAGGCTGCCGCCCTGAGCTGCCGCATCGTCATTCTCGAGGGCGTGCCCGCGGGAATCGTGCAGGATCGACCCTTCATGCCGCCGAGGGCCGCCGAATGAGAACCCTGCTCCTTCTGATCGGTCTCGTCCTGGCTGTGCCTGCCCTGGCGCAGGACAAGGTGCTGAGCGTTGCAATCGTAATGCGGGCAAAGCCGCCCTCGCAGCCGGTGTCCCGCCTGGACGACGTCGTCACCGACGAGGGCGCGGCAGGAGCCCGCCTCGGCATCGCCGACAATCAGACCACGGGCCGCTTCACGGGGCAACGCTTCGTCCTCGTGGAGAAACGGCTCGACCGGGGCGACGATCCGGCGCTCGCGATCCAGGCGCTCGCTGACGAAGGCATTAGGTTCGTCATCGCGGCGACGGATGGAGCGACGCTTGGGACGCTCTCGCGGGCGGCCGCGACCAGGAACATTCTGCTTCTCAATGCAGGCGCCCCCGACGACAGCCTTCGCAACGAAGCCTGCAGCCGGGACACGCTTCACACGCTGCCGAGCCGCGCCATGATCGCGGATGGGCTTGCGCAATATTTCGCGTTCAAGCGCTGGAAGCGCTGGTTTCTGGTGACGGGCCGGCAGCCGGGCGACAAGGAACTCGCAGAGGCCTACAGGCTGGCCGCGCGCAAATTCGGCATGGAGATCGTGGCCGAGAAGGAATGGACCTTCCAGCCCGGCAACGGCCGCACCGATACGGGGCACGTGCAGCTCCAGACCGAAATCCCCGCCTTCACGCAAGGCCCCGATTACGACGTGCTCGTGGTGGCGGACGAAGCCGACGAATTCGGCGACTATCTGGAGGGGCGCACCGCCCGCCCGCGCCCCGTCGCGGGGACGCACGGCCTCGTTGCAACCGGATGGAGCCCCGTCACGGAGCAGTGGGGCGCGACCCAGCTGCAGAACCGCTTCGAGAAGCAGGCGAACCGGCGGATGACCGCGATCGACTATGCCGCCTGGGCCGCCGCGCGCGCCATCGGCGAGGCCGCCTTCCGGTCGAGGAGCAGCGATCCGGGCACCATCGAGGCCTATATGCGAAGCCAGGATTTCCTGCTCTCCGGCTTCAAGGGACAAGGCCAGGGTTTTCGCGAATGGGACGGGCAGATGCGCCAGCCCATTCTCATCGTGAACCAGCGGCTGCTGGTCTCGGCCTCGCCCCAGCCGGGCTTTCTGCACAAGGGATCGGAGCTCGACAGCCTGGGAACGGACAAGGACGAAAGCCGATGCAAATTGTGAAGCACAGCCTCCTCTTCTGCCTCATCTCCGTCTCGATGCCGGCCGCAGCGGAAACCGTTTACGTCTCCAACGAGCAGGACAACACCATCTCGGTCATCGACGGGAAGAGCCTGACGATGACCGCGACCATCGCGGTCGGGCGGCGGCCGCGCGGGATCGCCCTGAGCCATGACGGGGGGAAGCTTTATGTGGCGGTCGGAGACGACGACCGGATCGACGTGGTGGACCTGAAGACGAACCGTGTGGAAAGCGCGATTCCCTCGGGGCCGGATCCTGAATTCTTCGCCGTCCATCCGGATGGGCGGCGACTGTTCGTGGCGAACGAGGACAACAACCAGGCCTCGGTGGTGGATCTGCCCAAGCTCGCGATCGAGCAGGAGATCGAGGTCGGCGTGGAGCCGGAGGGCGTCGGCGTGAGCCCGGACGGGCAACTGGCCGCCGTGACGTCCGAAACCAC
Source organism: Microvirga sp. TS319 (assembly GCF_041276405.1). NCBI lineage: Bacteria > Pseudomonadati > Pseudomonadota > Alphaproteobacteria > Hyphomicrobiales > Methylobacteriaceae > Microvirga > Microvirga sp. TS319. Next base: position 2,673,400 of record NZ_JBGGGT010000002.1, read on the forward strand.
CAGCATGGTCCATGTGATCGATGCGCAATCGCTGGAGCTGATCGACAACGTCCTCGTCGACACGCGCCCGCGCATGGTGCTGTTCTCTCCCGACAGCAAGCAGATCTGGGTCTCGTCGGAACTGCGCGGCACGGTCTCGGTCTTCGACGCCGGGACGCGCGAGCCCCTGGCGAAGATCGGCTTCGAGGTGCCCGGGGTTTCGCGCGAGCTGGTTCAGGCGGTCGGCCTTCAGCTCACCCCCGACGGATCCCGCGCCTATGTGGCCCTCGGGCCGTCGAACCGGGTCGCGGAGGTGGACGCCAGGACGTTCAAGGTGCTGCGCACGTATCTCGTGGGTCAGCGGGTCTGGCACATCGCCCTCTCGCCCGCGGGCAAGCGCCTCTACACGGCCAACGGCAATTCGAACGACGTCTCCGTGATCGATCTCGACGACCAGAGCGTGATCAAGAGCATCGGCGTCGGCCGGTCTCCTTGGGGCGTGGTGGTGGCGCCGTGACGGCCCTCGTTCTCGACGACCTGAGCCATCATTTCGGCAAGCGGCGCGCCTTGAGCGAGGTCGGCTTTTGCGTGGAGCCGGGCATGTTCTGCGTGCTTCTCGGCCCCAACGGCGCCGGGAAGACGACGCTGATCTCCCTGGTCACAGGGCTCTACGCGGCCCGTCACGGCGACATCAGCGTCCTGGGATATCGTCTGCGGACCGAGCCCCTGAAGGCCCTCGCCCAGCTCGGGGTGGTCTTCCAGGCCTCCACCCTCGATCTCGATCTGAGCGTGTCCGAAAACCTGCTCTATTTCGGCTCCCTGCACGGGCTCTCGCGGCGAGACGCCAAGGAGCGCTCGGCCGTGGAACTCGAGCGCTTGGGGATCGCCGAGCGCATCGACGAGAAGGTGCGCAACCTCTCGGGCGGCCTGAGGCGGCGGGTCGAGATCGCCCGCGCGCTCATCCATCGCCCGCGCGTGCTGATCGTCGACGAGGCGACGATCGGGCTCGATGTGCCGACGCGGCGGGCGCTGCTCCAGCATGTCCGCGTCCTCTGCCGCGACCAGGGCCTGAGCGTCCTCTGGGCGACCCATATGCTCGACGAGGTCGAACCGGGCGACCGTCTCGTCGTCCTCCACCAGGGCCGCGTGTGCTGGCAGGGACAGGCGCAGGATCTGTCGCTCACCGCCTCGGACCTGTCCGAAGCCTTCGTCCGCTTGACGGGGCAGGCCGCATGAGCGCGCTCCATGCCTTGCGCGCCCTGAACGGAATTGTCCGCAGGGAGAGCCTCAAGATCCTCGGACAGCACGGACGGCTCGCCGCCTCCATCGTGCGCCCTCTGGTCTGGCTCGGCATTTTCGCGGCGGGGTTCCGGTCCGTCCTCGGGCTTTCCATCATCCCGCCCTATCAGACCTACATCCTCTATGAGGTCTATGTGGTGCCGGGGCTCGCGGCCATGATGCTGCTCTTTCACGGCCTGCAGACCTCGCTCTCCATGGTCTACGACCGGGAGATGGGCTCGATGCGCGTTCTTCTGACGGCGCCCCTGCCCCGCTGGTGGCTTCTCGCCGCGAGGCTGATCGCCAACACGATCTCGGTCGTTCCGATCGTCTACGTCTTTCTCGCCCTTGCCCGCTTCTGGGACGTTCGCCCGCCGCTCCTCGGCTATGCCGCCGTCCTCCCGGCCCTTCTCGTCGCCGGGATGATGCTGGGCGCTTTCGGGCTTCTCCTTTCGGCCTTCGTGAAGCAGCTGGAGAACTTCGCGGGCGTGATGAATTTCGTGATCTTTCCGATGTTCTTCGCCTCGACCGCGCTCTACCCGCTCTGGCGTCTCGACGAGGTGAGCCCGCCCCTGGCCCTGATCGCTCAGGTCAATCCCTTCACCCATGCGGTCGAGCTGATCCGCTTCGCCCTCTACCTGCGCCTGGAGCCGACCTCCCTTGCCGTCTGCCTCGGCGCATTCGTGGCGTTCCTGAGCGCGGCCGCCTGGGGGTACGATCCCGGACGCGGACTCTGGGCCCGCAGGGCTCCGGCCTGAGAGGAACATACCTGTCCGAGGATCGTTAAGCTCGGCGATTATCGGGTGTGAGGTTGTGGGGATGCACCGAGGCTTGGCCGTTCTCCGCCGTGGTGCCGTTCAGGCGTTGTTCTCTCTGGCTCTGTGCCTTCCCGCCCTCGCCCAGCAGCAGCCCGTTCCGACGCCGCCGCCGGCAGCCGCTCCGAAGGACGACGGCCAATGGACCATGCCGGCCAAGAACTACGCCAGCACCCGCTACAGCGAACTCGACCAGGTCAACACGGATAACGTGAAGAACCTGAAGGTGGCCTTCACGTTCTCGACCGGCGTGAACAAGGGGCAGGAATCCTCCCCGCTCGTGGTCGGCTCCACCATGTACGTGCTCACGCCGTATCCGAACATACTCTATGCGCTCGACCTGTCGCAGCCCGGCGCGCCGCTGAAATGGCAATACAACCCGAAGCCCGATTCCGCCGCGCAGGGCGTCGCCTGCTGCGACGTGGTCAATCGCGGCCCGACATTCGCGAACGGCAAGATCTATTTCACGACCCTCGATGCCCACGCGGTGGCCGTGAACGCCGATACCGGCGAGGAAGTGTGGAAGACGAAGCTCGGCGACATCAACATGGGCGAGACCATGACGATGGCTCCCCTCGTGGTGAAGGACAAGGTGATCGTCGGCATCTCCGGCGGCGAATTCGGGGTGCGCGGCTGGATTCAGGCGCTCGACGCCAATAGTGGGCAAAGCGTCTGGAAGGCCTATCACACCGGCCCCGACCAGGACGTGAAGATCGGCCCCGGCTTCAAGCCGTTCTACGACACCGACAAGGGCAAGGATCTCGGCGTCAGCACCTGGCCGCCGGAAGCCTGGCAACAGGGCGGCGGCACGGTCTGGGGCTGGATCTCCTACGATCCGGACCTGAACCTCATCTTCTACGGCACCGGCAATCCCGGTCCCTGGAACCCCAATCAGCGCCCCGGCGACAACAAATGGACGGCCGGAATCTTCGCGCGGGACCCCGATACCGGCGAAGCGCGCTGGTTCTATCAGACCGCGCCCCACGACCTCCATGACTGGGACAACATCAACGAGATGATCCTGCTCGACATCGAGTGGGAGGGGCAGCCGCGCAAGGTGCTGGTGCATCCGGGCCGCACGGGCTTCGTCTATGTGATCGACCGCACCACCGGCGAGGTTCTCTCGGCAAAGCCGTTCCACGCGCTCACCGCGGTGACGGGCGTCGATCTCAAGACCGGCCGCATTCAGTACAACTCCGACAAGGAGCCCATCAACAACCGCGTCGTGCGCGACATATGCCCCACGGCGCCCGGCTCGAAGGACTGGAATCCGAGCGCCTTCTCGCACAAGACCGGCATTCTCTACATCCCGCATATGAACATGTGCATGGATTGGGAGAGCGTGGAGCCCAACTACATCGCCGGCACGCCTTACGTGGGGGCGGAGGTGCGCATGTTCCCCGGGCCCGGCGGGCATATGGGCGAGTTCTCGGCCTGGGACATCCGCGAGGGCAAGGAGCTCTGGACCATCAACGAGAGATTCCCCCTGTGGAGCGGCGCCATGGCGACGGCGGGAGACCTGGTCTTCTACGGCACCATGGACGGCTGGTTCAAAGCCGTCCATGCCCGTACCGGCGAGGTGCTGTGGCAGTTCAAGACGGGTTCCGGGATCATCGGGCAACCCACCACCTATCGCGGCCCCGACGGCAAGCAATATGTCGCCATCCTGTCCGGCGTCGGCGGCTGGGCGGGCGCGATCGTGTCGAACGATCTCGACCCGCGCGACGGCACGGCCGCGAAAGGCTTCGTCAACGCCATGCGCGACTTGAAGGATGTCACGACGAAGGGAGGAACGCTGTATGTCTTCGCGCTTCCCTAGAGCATCGGACCCAAAAGTGGATTTGCACTTTTGGGACAGATCCGATGCTCGCTTCCTAAATGAGCGCATCGTTCCGGCGAAAAACCGGGGCCACTTTTTCGCACGATGCGCTGGAACCATCCTTGTCGCGGCGCTGCTGACGGCCGGTGCCGCCGAGGCCCGCGAGCTCAGGGTCTGCGCCGATCCGAACAACCTGCCCTTCTCCAACGACAAGGGCGAAGGCTTCGAGAACAAAATCGTCGATCTGATCGCCCGCGATCTGAACGCCATGCTCAGCTATACCTGGCGCGCCCAGCGCAGGGGGTTCCTGCGCGAAGGGCTGAAAGCGGAAACCTGCGATCTGGTGCCGGGCCTTCCGAGCAACATCGAGGGCGTGCGCACCACCTTCCCCTATTACCGCTCGTCCTATGTCTTCGTGACGCGCATGGACGAGGCTGCGCCGCAATCCTTCAACGATGCGGTTCTTCGCAAAGTGAAGGTCGGCGTGCAGCTCGTGGGCGACGACGGCTGGAACACGCCGCCCGCCCATGCCCTCTCCAAGCGGGGCATCGTCGAGAACGTGCGCGGCTTCAGCCTCTATGGCGATTATCGCGAGCCGAACCCGCCGGCCCGGATCATCGAGGCGGTGGCCGATGGAACCATCGACGTCGCCATCGCCTGGGGGCCGCTCGGCGGCTACTTCGCGACGCGGGAATCCGCCCCGCTGAAAGTCACGCCGGTCAGGCCTCTCTTTGACGGCCCTCAGCTGCCGATGGCGTGGGACATCTCCATGGCGGTCCGGAAGGAGGACGATGCGCTGCGCGACGAGATCGAAGGCGCGCTCACACGCCTGAAGCCGCAGATCGACGCCATTCTCGATGAATACGGCGTTCCGCGCCTGGACCGGCCGTCGAAACATACGGGGACCCGGCCATGAGGGCTCTCTGGTTGTTCCCGCTCGCGGTGCTTCTGCTCACGGCCTGCGAGCGCGAGAAACGGGAATTCCGTCCGCCGCAGATGTCGGGGGAGACTGACGAGGAGATCACCCTCTCGTCGATCTCCGCCGGTTCGTCGCCCCCCACGCAGCGGACCTCGGGCAAGGGCCAGGAATACGAAGACAACGCCTATCACATCAGCCAGGGCCAGAAGCTCTATCACTGGTTCAACTGCAACGGCTGCCACGCCAATGGCGGGGGCGATTCCGGCCCGGCGCTGATGGACGACCGGTGGATCTACGGCGGCTCGATCGAGAACATCGTGCAGACGATCCGCGAGGGCCGCCCGAACGGCATGCCGTCCTTCCGCGGCAAGATCCCGGACGATCAGATCTGGGAGATTGCGGCCTATGTGCGCTCCATGGGCCGCTACACGCCGAAGACCGCGTCGCCGGGACGCAGGGACGCCATGAGCCCGGGCCCCGCCGAGCAGCGCCGCCCTCCGGCCGAGATGCACCAGGGCGGCATGATTCCGCCATCCGCCCAGATGCCTCAGTGAGGCCATGATGCGGGTGCGTCCATTCCTCATCGTTCCGATCGCCCTGGCTCTCTCGGGATGCACCGGCTGGCAATCCGCCCTGGATCCCCATGGTCCCCATGCCGACGCTCTCTCGCGGCTCTTCTGGATCTTCCTTGCGATCCTGGGCACGATCTGGACGGCGACGATCCTCATGCTCCTCCTGGCGTTGCGCCGCAGGCGCGCTCCGGATGCGGATCCGCTCATGACCCGGCCGGGCACGGAGCGGCGCATGACCATCGTCGTCTCCTGCGCGGTCGCGCTCACGGTCATGACAGTCATGTCCCTGGCCGTCGTGAGCTACGGCGCCCAAAGGGTGCTGTTCGCGCACCGGGACGGGCCGCTCACCCTGCTGGTCACGGGCCAGCAATTCTGGTGGAAGGTGCAATACGAGGACGCCTCGCCCGCCCGCACCTTCACGACCGCCAACGAGATCCACATTCCGGTCGGCGAGAAGGTGCTGATCAAGCTCGAGGCCGGCGACGTCATCCATTCCTTCTGGGTGCCGAGCCTCAACGGGAAGATGGACGCCATTCCCGGACGCCAGAACGAGATCGAGATCCAGGCGGACCGGCCGGGAATCTATCGCGGACAATGCGCCGAGTTCTGCGGCTGGCAGCATGCCCATATGGGGCTCATCATCGTGGCCGAGAGCAGGCAGGATTTCGAGCGCTGGCGCGACGGGCAGATCGCCGCGGCGCGGGCGCCCGACGATCCCGAGGCGCAGAAGGGCATGGAGGTCTTCATGACCAAGCCCTGCATCATGTGCCACGAGATCCGCGGCACCTCCGCCGGCGGCAAGGTCGCGCCCGACCTTACCCATGTGGGCAGCCGCCAGTATATCGGCGCGGGCACCCTTCCCACGACACGCGGCAACATCGCCGCCTGGATCATCGATCCGCAGCGGATCAAGCCGGGCGTGCACATGCCCCTCATCCAACTCGCGCCGGAGGAGATTCAGCCGCTGGCCATCTATCTGGAGAGCCTGAAGTGAGCGATCTTGCTGCCGGCAAGGACGAGTTGCGCGACACCGATCTGAGCGATGCCGAACTGTCGGCGCGGCTTGCCAAGACCTGGGGCACGGCCAGGGGGATCATCGGCGCGCTTTCCACGGTCGACCACAAGATCATCGGCCGCCGCTACATCTTCACGGCCATCTTCTTCCTTTTTCTCGGCGGTCTCGCGGCGATCGTCATGCGCCTGCAGCTCGCGCGGCCCGAGAACCAGCTGATCGGCCCCGATCTCTACAATCAGATCTTCACCATGCACGGCACGACGATGATGTTTCTCTTCGGCGTGCCGATCGGCGAGGCCTTCGCGGTCTATCTCGTGCCCCTCATGGTCGGCACCCGCAACATCGCCTTCCCGCGCCTCAACGCCTATTCCTACTACGTCTATCTGGCGGGCGGCCTGATGGTCTGGTTCGCCTTCATGCTCAATACAGGGCCCGATGCCGGCTGGTTCTCCTACGTTCCCCTGTCGGGACCGGAGAACGCGCCCGGCAAGCGCGTCGATTTCTGGGCCCAGATGATCACCTTCACGGAGGTCTCCGGCCTTGCGGTCGCGGTGCAGGTCATCGTGACGGTGTTCAAGCAGCGCGCGCCCGGCATGACCCTCGACCGCATTCCGCTCTTCGTCTGGGCGGAGTTGATCAACGCCTTCATCATCGTCTTTTCCCTGCCGGCCGTCGTGACCGCCTCGGCGATGCTGATGATGGACAGGCTCGTGGGCACCCATTTCTTCAACCCGGCGGAAGGCGGGGATGCGCTCCTTTACCAGCACCTGTTCTGGTTCTTCGGGCATCCGGAGGTCTACATCATCTTCATCCCGGCCACGGGCTGGGTCTCGGCCATCGTGGTCACGTTCTCGCGGCGGCAGGCCTTCGGCTACCTTCCCCTCGTGCTCTCGATGATCTCAGTGGGCTTTCTCTCGTTCGGCCTGTGGGTGCACCACATGTTCACCACGGGCCTGCCCCAGCTCGGAGCGAGCTTCTTCACCGCTTCCAGCATGCTGATCGCCATTCCCAACGGCATTCAGATCTTCTGCTGGATCGCGACCCTCTGGGACGGGCGGCCGGTCTTCCGCACCCCGCTTCTCTTCGTCATCGGCTTCTTCTTCATCTTCGTGCTGGGCGGGCTCTCCGGCATCATGCTGGCTTCCGTGCCGCTCGATACGCAGGTTCACGACACCTACTTCGTGGTGGCGCATTTCCACTACGTTCTCATCGGCGGAAACGTGTTCCCGCTGCTCGGCGCCGTCTATTACTGGTTCCCGAAATTCACCGGGCGCATGATGAGCGAGCGCCTCGGCAAGTGGAACTTCTGGCTTGCCTTCGTCGGCTTCAACCTGGCGTTCTTCCCCATGCACATCACCGGGCTCATGGGCATGCCCCGCCGGGTCTACACGTATCAGCCGGAGATGGGCTGGAGCACCTACAATCTGCTCTCCACCATCGGGGCGCTCGTTCTGTTCGTAAGCTTCGTCGTGTTCCTCTACAACATGATCGCGAGCGCGCGCCGGGGGCCTCTCGCGGGAGACAATCCCTGGGACGCGGGCACCCTCGAATGGGCCACCGCGTCGCCGCCGCCTCCCCAGAACTTCAACCGGATTCCCTTCGTGATCAATCGCGAGCCGCTCTGGGCCGAACGCGAGAAGCTGCCCGTGGCGACGGGGCTTGCCGTCGAGAAGCGCGAACTCGTCGTCACGACGATCTCCGAAGCCAGGGCCGATCTGCGCGAGAGCTCTCCCGAGCCCTCGATCTGGCCGCTCCTGGCCGCGATCGCCACCACGATCGCCTTCGTGGGCTCGATCTTCACGCCCTGGGCCGTGGTGTGGGGCGGCCTGCTGGTGGCCTTCACGCTGGTCGGATGGTTCTGGCCGAAGAACAACAAGGAGGACGAGGCATGAGGCATCAACCCGTCCAGGATCTCTCCGCCCTGCCCGATCACGCCTACGGCCCCCGCATGACGACCTGGTGGGGCACCCTGGCCTTCTGCGCCGTGGAAGGCATGGGCTTCGCGATGGTGATCGGGGCGTATCTCTATCTCGCCTTCATCAATCCGCAATGGCCGCTGAGCGCCCCCGCACCGGGATTGCTCTGGTCCGGTCTCTTCACCCTGGTGCTGCTCGCGAGCGTCTGGCCGAACCACCTCGCCGGAAAAAGCGGGAAGCGACAGGACCTTCCCAAGGTCCGTCTCTATCTCGTCATCATGAGCGTGATCGGCGTCGTGCTGCTCGTCATCCGCTATTTCGAGTTCTTCAGCCTGCACGTGCGCTGGGACCAGAACGGTTATGGCTCGGTCGTGTGGCTGCTGCTCGGCCTGCACACGCTGCACGTCCTGACGGATCTCGGCGACACCATCGTCCTGACCGTCCTCATGTTCACCCGCCATGGGCACGGCAAGCGCTTCAGCGACGTGGGGGACAATGCCTTCTACTGGAACTTCGTCGTGCTCACATGGCTTCCGATCTACGCCATTCTCTACTGGGTTCCGAGGATGTGAGGCGCTCATGATGGCCGCTCTTCGCACAGGCATTCCGTCGGCCGGGATCTTCCTCGGGCCTCTGGCCTGGCTCATCAACACGCAGCTCAATTACGCCCTCGTGCCCTGGATCTGCGCCCATCAGGTCAGGCTCGTTCCCGTCGTCTCCGTCGCGGCTGCGCTTGTGAGCCTCGTGGGAGGGCTTCTGTCCTGGCGCGCCTTCAGGCTATCGCCCATCACGCCGCCTTCCGACAGCACGGGCGCCGGGCGCCCTCACCGCTTCACGGCTCTCGCCGGCATGGCGATCGCGGCCCTGTTCACGGCCGTCATCGTTCTCCAGGGCGTGGCCGGGCTCATGTTCCATGGGTGCGAGCGATGAGCATCCTGCTGGCATGCTTCATCCTTCTCGTCCCGACGGGCGCCCTCGCCCATGGCGGTGCTCATCACCTCCCCTCGCCATGGGCTCTCGAGACCTGGGTCGCGGCGGCTCTCTTCGCCTCGGCGGCTCTTTACCTGACGGGCATCGTCCGCCTCTGGCGCAAGGCCGGGATCGGACGCGGCGTCCGCTCATGGCAGTTCTGCTGCTTCCTGATCGGATGGACCCTTCTCGCCGTCGCCCTCGTCTCACCCGTTCACGCCCTGGGCGAGCGGCTCTTTACGGCGCACATGATCGAGCATGAGATCCTCATGGCGGTCTCCGCCCCGCTCCTGGTGATGGCGCGGCCCATCGCGGGAATGCTGTGGGCCCTGCCTCCGGGCGGACGGCGCATCGCCGGGACAATCGAGCGCAACCGGATCATCGCCCGCATCTGGTCGTTCCTCATCGATCCTGCCGTGGCGACGCTCATCCACGGCATCGCCATCTGGATCTGGCACGTGCCGATCCTGTTCAATGCGGCGCTGGCGAACCCTGTCGTTCATGGGCTGCAGCACATCAGCTTCTTCGCCACGGCGATCCTGTTCTGGTGGGCGCTTCTGCGCGGAAGGGCCCGCGTGCGCGGCTACGGCGTGGCGGCGTTCTACCTTTTCCTCACCGCGCTTCATTCGGGATTTCTCGGCATCCTGATTTCCCTGACGAAGACGCCGACCTATCCCGGCCAGACCGCCGCCGCTCCGGAATGGGGGCTCAGCCCTCTCGAAGATCAGCAGCTTGCGGGGCTGATCATGTGGATTCCGGCGGGCGTCGTTTACGCGGCCGCCTCCCTCGTCATGATGGGGATCTGGATCCATCGGTCGAGCACCCTGTCCGCCCCGGGAGGAGCCCATGCCTCGCTTCCTCGGTAAATTGGCCTTCACGGCTCTCGGCGCTCTCGCGGTCGGCTATTCCCTCGTCAAGCGGTCGAGACAGCCGCGCGGCACCAGACGACGCTCCACGCGAGAGGCCGCCTTCATCCCCTTCGTCGAGACGCCCTACGGGCTCCCGCGCAGCGCCGCGATCGGGTTCGTTCTTCTGCTCATCGCGGTTGCCGCGGGCTATGCGGCCCATGCCTATCGGGACATGCGCCAGCGCGAGCAGCGGGCGGAGCGCATGACCGGAGGCGACATCACCCGCGCCGCGGCCCACGTCGTGCGCTATGGCTGCGCCGGATGCCACACCATTCCCGGCATCTCCCGCGCCAACGGCCTCGTCGGCCCCCCGCTCGACAGCATCTCCCGGCGCATCTATGTCGCGGGCATGCTGCCGAACTCTCCGGAGAACCTGATCCGCTGGATCGTCAACCCGCGCGACGTGAACCCGAAGACCGCCATGCCGGTGACCGGAATATCGGAGGACGAGGCGAGGGACGTGGCGGCCTATCTCTACTCGCTCCGGTAACGGCCATCGCGGCCCGGGAACACCGGGGAAGGCGGGCTCGTTGGCCGTTCATGTCCTGGCTCGTGCAACCCCGCCTCGTGAACGATCCCTTCGGCGATCCCGGCGCCTATCTCGATTTCCGGTTCGGACGCCGGGCGATCCTGTTCGATCTGGGAGACGTGAGCGCCCTCTCCTCGCGCGAGTTGCTGCGGGTGAGCCATGTGTTCGTGTCCCATACCCATGTCGACCATTTCGCCGGGTTCGACCGGCTGTTCAGGCTGTGCCTCCACCGTGCCTCGCCGCTCGTCCTGATCGGCCCGCCGGGCTTCACGGATCGGATCGAGCACCGGATCCGCAGCTTCACCTGGAACCTGCTCGACGAGAACTCGGTCGATTTCGGCCTCCGGGCCATGGATTACGACGGCTCCCGCCTCGTGAAGGCGGCCGAGTTCCACGCCCGCGAAGCCTTCGCCCGGCGCGACGTGCAGGCGCCGCGATTCGCGGAGGGTCTCGCATGGGCGGAAGCCGACTTCGTGATCGAGGCGGTTGCCCTGGATCACGGCATTCCATCGCTCGCCTTCGCCTTGCGGGAGGTCATGCAGGTGAATGTCTGGCGTGGCGTTCTGGCCGAGATGGGATTGCCGCCGGGGCCCTGGCTGAACGAGGCGAAGCAGGCCGTCCGCCGTGGCCTGCCGGACGATCATCCGATCCGCGTGCCGGACGGCAGGCTTCTCGGGCTCGGAGAGCTGAAGCATCGCGCCCTGCGCCTGGCTCCGGGCCAGGTGGTCGCCTACGTCACCGACGCCGCGCCGCATGCGGAAAACGGCGCCAGGATCCGGCGGTTGGCGAAGGACGCGGATCAGCTCTTCATCGAGGCCGTGTTTCTCGAAAGCGACCGGCCCCTTGCCGAAGCCTCGCGCCATCTGACCGCATGGGAAGCGGGCTCTCTCGCCCGCGAGGCCAACGTGCGGCGCGTGACGCCGTTCCACCATTCGGCGCGCTACATCGCCGAACCCGATGCGCTTCGGCAGGAACTCGCCGAGAGTTTTCAGGCCGGCGAAGCACGGTCCCTGACGGCTTGATCGGATTACCGCGCCCCGAACACCGCGGCATGGATCTGCTCCGGGTCCGGACGTTTCTTCGATTGGAACCGCAGGACCCGATAGCCGCAGGATTTGAGGATCTGGTCGCGCCTGGCGTCGCGCTTCGCATCGTGCGAGCGATCATCGAGCTCGATCAGGGCGATCACCTCCATGTCGCGGGCGATCGCCCAGTCGACGCGGGCGTTGGAGATCTGCTTGAACGCGACCCAGAAGGTGCGGCTGCCCTCCCGCGCGTCGGGCCTCACGAGAGCCAGAAGCGGCACCTGCGGCCAGATCTCGCAATCGGGAAGCGCCTGGAGCAGGCGCTGATAGAATTCGCGCTCGTTGGCGGTCATGACCGACGTGCGGCGATAGCGGACGCGGCGCACCCAGACCAGCGCGACGAGGAACGCCAGGACGAGCAGCGCGATGCCGCCCATCCATGCCCAGGACATATTCTCAACCATCGCCCCCTCCCGATCTTAAGGCTCGGCTCCATGAAACCGAGCCGTGTGGTCCTGCGTCTTCTTATTGCCAGGTCGAAGCCTTGGGGAGAGTGAAGATGGACCTCAATCGTCGCGCCTTTGTGCTGGGCGTTCCAGCCGCAGCCGTCTGTTCGAGCCTTCCGGCCGCTCCGAGCCTCGCTCAACAGCCGGCGCCCCATTCGTCCTATCGGGCGATCTACGCTCCCGTCGAGAACGACCTCTATCCGGTTCCGGGGATCGACCTATCGCGGATTAATCCCAATTACCTTCGCCGGGTCGTCGCCTATGACAGGGACGAGGAGCCCGGCACCATCGTGATCGATCCTCAAACCCGCTATCTTTACCTCGTCCTGAGGGACGGCATGGCGGTCCGCTACGGCGTCGGCGTCGGACGCTCCGGCTTCAGCTGGTCGGGCACGGCCGTCATCAAGGACAAGCAGGAATGGCCCGACTGGTACCCGCCCAAGGAGATGTTCGGACGCCAGCCCGAGCTGATGAGGCAGATGGGCGATCTGCCCGGAGGTCCCGGCATGCCCGGAGGTCCCGGCAATCCCCTGGGCGCCCGCGCCATGTATCTCTGGCAGGGTAACAAGGATACGCTCTATCGCATTCACGGCACCTTCGAGCCCTGGACCATCGGCACGAACGTCTCGTCCGGCTGCATCCGCATGATCAACCAGGATGCGATCGACCTCTACAACCACACGCCTCTCGGCACGAAAGTGGTAGTTCTCGGTTCGGGAAGCCGGCGCGGGCCGCATACCGCACGGGCAACGTAGCGCGCGAACGAAGTATTAAGCCTATTTTTGCCATGGTTGACCGCCACACCTCTCGTAAGGGTAGCGGGATAAAACCAAAATGCGGGACATCACGGACCGACCGGAACGGTCGTTCGGCAAATATCGTGCGGCGGGTGTGCTCGCGGACAATTGCGGGCACGTCAGGAAAACGAGCCTAAAGATTGCTTATCTTCTTGCCGGAGCGGCTAGTCTTCTTGCCCTGTACCCTTGGAACACGATCGTGCAGGCGGAGGGCGAGACCCGGACCCTGAGCTTCGTCCACACGCATCGCCAGGACAGCCTCACCATCACGTTCCGCAAGAACGGGCAATATGACGAGCAGGCCCTGACCCAGCTCAACTGGTTCCTGCGGGACTGGCGCAACGACAAGCCCGCGCGCATGGATCCGCGGCTCTTCGACGTTCTGTGGGAGGTCTATCAAGAGTCCGGATCGCGGCAGCCCATCCACATCATCTCGTCCTACCGCTCGCCCGAGACGAACTCAGCCCTGCGCGCCCGGTCCAGCGGGGTGGCGGAGAACAGCCAGCACATGCTCGGCAAGGCCATGGACATCCGCCTGCCCGACGTCTCCACCGAGCGCCTTCGGGAAGTTGCCATGCGCCTGCAATACGGCGGCGTCGGCTATTACGCCTCGTCCAACTTCGTGCATGTGGACACGGGCAATGTCCGCGCCTGGCCGCGCATGTCGCAGCAGCAGCTCGCGCGCCTCTTCCCGGACGGAAAGACCGCTCACCTTCCTGCCAACGGCAAGCCGCTTCCCGGCTACGAGCAGGCCAGGGTCGAGATTGCCTCCCGCAACGCCGCCCTCGCCCAGCAGGCTTCGGCGGGCGGCGGCTCCATCGGCACGGTTCTGGCGAATGTCTTTGGACGGAAGACGCCGCCGCAGGCCCCTGCCCAGCAGCAGCCGGTCCAGGTCGCTTCGGCTGCGCCTGAGGCCGTTGCGCCGCCCGCGCCCCTGCCGCCCCAGCGGCCGCAGGATCTCATGCCTCAAGCGGCGCCGCAGGTCATGCCTCGGGTCGCGTCCTTCGATCCGCCGGTACCGCCCGCCCGGATCGCACTCGCGGCGCAGCCGAGCGGCAGACCCGCGGCCTCCTTCGAGCCGATTCTGGGCTACAACGTGAGGGCCGCCGTCCGTTCGCTCTTCGAGCCCAAGACCGCATGGCTCGACAATGGGTTCTCGGCGGAGACGCTCGGCGAGCTGACCACCGGGCGCTTCACGGGCCCGGCGATCAAACCTCTTCCACGGCTCGAGCAACGGCCTCCCAGGAACATCTGGGCCAATGCCGGCTAGAGCCTTTTCCGCAAAAGTGGATGCCGGTTTTGCGAAGAAAAGGCGTCTTTCTCAAACAACAAGAGCCTTTTCCATGAACCGAAGTTCATGGAAAAGGCTCTAGCGCATCGTGCGAAAAAGTGGACCCGGTTTTTCGCACGATGCGCTGTTCTATAGTGGGAGCATCGGATTCGATCCCAAAAGTGGATTCCACTTTTCACGTCCGATGCTCTAACGGGCTCCGATCGGATCAGATGGCCGCCGCGAAGACGGCGAGCGAGGCGACCGTGAAGACGAGCACCCCGATCCCGGCGATGATCCAGCGGACGGGAAGCGGCGTCTCATCCGTGGCCTGAGGCGGCTGCGGAACCGGTGGAGCCTTCGGCGGAAGCGCAGGTCTCGCGTTCGGCGCGCTGCGCTTCGCCCGCGGCCCGGGAAAGGGGATGATCTGAGCGCTGTGCCGGGGGGCCGGTGTCGGTTTCGGGCGGTCTGGAAGCAAACCCTTCTCGAGTTCGACCGGAATGCCTGTTTCCTCAAGATGAACCACGACCAGCGCGATCTCTTCCGCGCTCATGCGCTCGATGGGAAGGCCGGCGCGAAGGTCCGCCGTCGTGAGATGTCCGCGCTCCCGCCCGAGGGAGACCAAACGGCCCAGAATGTCGCTGTCGAATGCCGGCTGCATGAGGACATCACCTCAAGGTTCCACAAGGCTTAACAGCCTAACGCCGCAATCTGGCGTGGCGTTGCACGCGATGGAAGAATGTCCGGCGACATTTTTCAGGAGTGGCCGCTCGCCTCCCGCCGGTTCAGTTCTTCGTTGCGCCGGAGGCCTCCTGAAGCGCCTCCTTCTGCTGCCGGACCTGCTCGGAGAGCTGCTCGGCGATCGCGGCGAGTCGGGCTGCCGCCACGTCCTTTCCGAGCACCTCGACCTGACCGGCGAGGCCGACGGTGAGCAGGGACTCGAAGATGATGTCGGCCGGCAGGCCCTTCTTGATCAGCTCGATGGCGAGCTTCTGCCATTGGTCGGCGAGCTGGATGCGGAGAGCGGAGGTGTCATCGGTCATGGTCTGATCCATACACGATCGGGCGCATCCTGTCCCCGGCAATCGTCCCGGGCAGGAACGTCGGACAGGAGCCTGTCACGCAGCTTACATGGAACGATTCTAAGGCAGTCTCGTCACAGGAGACGGAGAAGCCAAATGGACGAGCACAAGGGCCGCCTTCGCGCGAGCGAGCTGGAAGATTCGGGCGATGTCGGCATCAACCCGACGGCAAACCTCACGATGGGCGAGATCATCGCCACGCGCTTCAACCGGCGCGATCTTCTGCGGGGCTCGCTCGCCGTGGCGGCGATTTCCGCCACGGTCGGAACCAGAGCCCTGGCGGCGAACGAGCAGCCGGCCAGGAAGGCACAGGCGGGGTCCTTCGATTTCGCCGAGATCGAAGCCGGTGTCGACCAGACCCACCACGTGGCCGAGGGCTACGACGCCCAGGTGCTGCTGCGCTGGGGCGATCCGATTTTCCCGGATGCCCCTGAATTCGATCCCATGAACCAGACGGCCGAACGTCAGGCCCGCCAGTTCGGCTACAACAGCGACTTCATCGGCTTCATCCCGCTCGACGGTTCGAGCGACCGCGGTCTCCTCGTGGCGAACCACGAATATACCAACGAGGAGCTCATGTTTGCCGGCGTCGGCATCCAGGATTCCAAGGACGCCGATTTCGCCAAGATGACGAAGGAGCTGGTGGATATCGAGATCGCGGCCCATGGCGGCGCCGTCGTCGAAATCCGCCGCGTCGACGGCAAGTGGCAGGTGGCCAAGGATTCCAGGTACAACCGCCGCATCACCGCCGACACACCCATGGAGATCACGGGACCGGCTGCCGGACACGAGCGCATGAAGACCGCCGCCGATGCGGGCGGCCGGCAGGTTCGCGGCATGGTCAACAACTGCGCCGGCGGCGTCACTCCCTGGGGCACCTGGCTGAGCTGCGAGGAAAACTTCAACGGCTATTTCTGGGGCAAGGTCGGCGACGGCCATCCCGAGGCCAGGAACTACAAGCGCTACGGCATCGGCACGCCCGCCTATGCCTGGGGCAAGTTCTACGACCGTTTCGATCTCGCCAAGGAACCCAACGAAGCCAACCGCTTCGGCTGGGTCGTCGAAATCGATCCCTTCGATCCGAACTTCGTGCCGAAGAAGCGCACGGCGCTCGGACGCACCAAGCACGAAGGCGCGGCGGGCATCACCAACCGCGACGGCCGCTACGTGATCTATCTCGGCGACGACGAGCGCTTCGACTACGTGTACAAGTTCGTCACGGCCGGAAAGGTCGATCCGCAGAACAGAGCCGCGAATTTCGGGCTGCTCGACGAGGGAACCCTCTATGTCGCCAAGTACAACGCGGACGGCACGGGGACATGGTTGCCGGTGATCCATGGACAGGGGCCGCTCACCGAAGCGAACGGCTTCAGGAGCCAGGCCGACGTGCTCATCGAGACGCGCCGCGCGGCGGACCTTCTCGGCGCCACCAAGATGGACCGGCCGGAGGACATCGAGGCGAACCCGCGGACGAACCGCGTCTACGTGATGCTCACGAACAACACGCGCCGCAAGGAAGAGCAGGTGGACGCCGCGAACCCGCGCGCCAACAACGCGTTCGGGCATATCGTCGAGATGATGCCGGACGGCGAAGATCACGCCTCGACCGCGTTCAAATGGGAAGTCCTGGTCAAGTGCGGAGACCCTGCAGTGGCTGCCGTGGGCGCGACGTTCTCGTCGGAGACCACCGGGAACGGCTGGTTCGGCATGCCCGACAACTGCGCCATCGACAGCCAGGGCCGCCTCTGGATCGCCACCGACGGCAACAACGCCAAGGCCACGGGCCGCGCCGACGGTCTCTGGGCGCTCGAAACCGAGGGCGAGATGCGCGGAACCTCCAAGCACTTCTTCCGCGTCCCGGTGGGCGCCGAAATGTGCGGCCCCTGCTTCACGCCCAACGACGAGTCGCTGTTCCTGGCGGTGCAGCATCCCGGCGAGCCGGAGGACGGCGTTCAGGCGAGCTTCGAAAACCCGATCACCCGCTGGCCGGATTTCAAGGACGGCGTTCCGCCTCGCCCCTCCGTGCTCGTGATCACCAAGAAGGGCGGTGGCAGGATCGCCTGAAGGATCGCCTGATCCGCGCCATCGTCATTCGACGACTCAAAGGGGCCCTTGCGGCTCCTTTGTTCGTTCAGGGAGCAAGCGGGCCATCGGCCCTCGTGCCGCACTCCGGCGATGTCATCGATAACGGGAACGTACTGGGGAGGGTGAGAGTGGCGCGGGCGACGGGGCTCGAACCCGCGACCTCCGGCGTGACAGGCCGGCACTCTAACCGACTGAGCTACGCCCGCGCATTTTTCTCTTCCACCGCGTCGAACCGAGGCCCGACATTTCCGCTGGGGAGGCCGCGCTGGTACCGGTGATTGGCCGGGCTGTCAAATGTTGTTTTCGTCATCCACAGCCCGGACAAGTTTTTCACAGGGCGGTTCTCGTCGCTCAATCCCGCGTGCTGATGGAAAATACCTCGTACCCTGCCCCATCGAGCACGCGCACCGCCTCGATCTCGGGATCGCGGGATTGCGGCCGGCGGGCGAGCGAGAACACTTTGGCGGCGCGCTCCTTCGCCTTCTCGACGGAATCGGTGCGGACCATGATCCGACGGATCACCCCGCCGCCCGCCTCCTCCGAGGCGATGGTCTCGATGCGAAAAACTTCAACCACGCGGGTGGAACTCCCTTTTGGCGCTGTTTCCACCGAGGTGGAATCAGCTCTCTTTTTTGATCTGTGGCATTTTTTGACGGCGAACCGGATCCACTTCGCCGAAAAATGTTATGGTCCCTCTGCAGACCCGAAGGGCCGCTTCGGCGATGTTCTGCTCCGTTCCTGCGCCCTCTGGCGCTGGAGCTTGTCGAATTTCCTGATCAGGCGATCCCGTCTCAGCCGGGACAGGCGGTCGATCCAGAAGATGCCGTCGAGCTGATCGATCTCATGCTGGTGGCAGACGGCCATCAGACCCTCCGCCTCCTCCTCGCGCTCGTCGCCGTCGAGATCGCGATAGCGCACCCGGACCCGGGCATGCCGCTCGAGTTCGTCCGTGACGCCGGGCATGGAGACGCTTCCCTCCACGTGCCAGATCGTCTCCGGCGAGGCCCGGACGATCTGCGGGTTCACGTATATGCGCGGGGCAGGGTCCGCATCGAGCTGGATCGCCACGAGCCGCTTGAGCACCCCGATATGGGGAGCCGTGATGCCGATGCCAGGAGCCGCCCGCATGGTCTCCGCCAGGTCCCGCGCCAGATCGCGGAGTTCGCCGTCGAAGGCGGCAACGGGCTCCGCCTGCAGACGCAGGCGCGGGTCGGGAAAACGCAGGATGGGACGGATCGCCACAGGCAGGCTCCTCTCGCGCGGGCGTCTTACTTGTACCGGCCGCCGCGCTGCAGCACTTCGATCCTGTAGCCGTCGGGGTCCTGGACGAAGAAGAACTTCGCCAGCCGCTTCTCCTGATGCATGAGTTCCTTGATCGGCATGGGATTCAGGCCGAGCTGCGTCAGGCGGGCATGTTCCGCCTCCAGGTCGTCCACGGAGACGGCAAGATGACCATAACCGTCGCCCAGGGCATAAGGCTCGGTGCGGTCGTGATTGATGGTCAGTTCGAGTTCGAACTCGCTTTCCGGATTGCTCAGATACACCAGCGTGAAGCCGTCGAAGGCGAGACGCTCCGCGACATCCAGGCCGAAAGCCTTGCCGTAGAAGTCTCGCGAGCGCTGCTCGTCCAGAACCCGGATCATCGAATGAATGGCTTTGGCCATGGTGAAACTCTCGTTGAATCGAAGCCTTGAAGAGCGCCGGAGCTCCCAGGAACGGGCGTAGCTCGGTCACAGCCCATAGCGCATCGTGCGAAAAAGTGGACCCGGTTTTTGCAGGAACGATGCGCTGTTCTCTAGTGGGAGCATCGGATCGATCTCAAAAGTGGAATCCACTTTTCACGCCCGAAGTTCTGGTCGAGAAAATGTGAACCTGCCAAGCTTCCCGAAACGGCGCTGGGCGCGGAACCCTGTTTCGGTCCTGATTCTTGACTTGGCACGGAGGCATCACACCCGCAACCCCTTATCGCCTCCGCCAACTCCAAGCCCCGTTCAGCCCGCGTTGGAACGGGGCTTTTTCATGGGCTTTTCCATGGGCTTCTCCATGGCGGATCACTTGTCCAGCATCTGGGCGATCGCACGGATGCGGTTGCGGACATAGCTCGGCAGCCCCGCGCTGATGGAGTTGCCGGTGTTGAAGGAGCTCTTTCCCATGAGCACCTGAACCGGGATGAGATTGCGCAGAACTGGGACGCTCGCGAACTCCTTCTTCTGCTGCAGGACGTCCGTTTCGATGCCCAGCGCCATGAACACGGTCGCGACGGTCTTCGACGGGTCCGCCGGATCGGGCTGAAGGACGGCGAGCAGCTTTCCGAACTGCATCACCTGATTCACGTCGAACAGGGTCTGCTCGAGAACGCCCGCCACCGGTGCATCCATGTTTGTGAGCTTCGCGAGACCCGCCTGATCGATCTCGGTCTGCGGCAGAACCCGGATCTCGCTCTGGAAATCCATGAACTCGGAGATCTTCTTGCCGCCCTCCTCCAATTTGTTGGCGAGCCGGATGCCCACCGGCAGCCTCCCTTCGAGCGGATAGCGGGATTCGATGCACAGGCTTTGCGGGGCCTCGCACCAGCGCCGATCCGGATGACGGTTATGGGCGCTCTTCGGATCGATGTTGGGACGCGCCTGATCGGCCGTGATGCGGTGGTGCCGGATCGACGGATCGAGCTTCTCCACGACGTCGAGGGTCACGAACCGTTTGAGATC
This sequence comes from Microvirga sp. TS319, assembly GCF_041276405.1. NCBI lineage: Bacteria > Pseudomonadati > Pseudomonadota > Alphaproteobacteria > Hyphomicrobiales > Methylobacteriaceae > Microvirga > Microvirga sp. TS319. The sequence continues at coordinate 2,693,592 of NZ_JBGGGT010000002.1, forward strand.
GATCGCATCCGCCGGCCGTCCGATGAGAAACCGCGTTTCCACCACGTACATGTGGAGCTTTTCGACATAGGGTTTCTCGATGCCGTGCACCGACACCATGATCCGCGGCTCCACATAGCCGGGAAAGGGGCTCAGGAAGCGTTTCTGCAGCGGCCGCTCCCGGGCCCAGTCCTCGAATTTCATGAGGCCGGTCTCACCGTCCGCGATCTTGTCGGGCGGATGGTCGCTGAACAGGATCGTTCCCGGCTTCATCCGCGCAGGCGCGACCGCCGTGACCGACGGCACCTCCTCGACCCGGAACTCCTCGGCCAAAGCCTGAGACATGGACAGGGAGAGAGCCGCCAGGACGATCAGGCGCCGGCATCGCAGGAGACGTGCTTTCATCAATAGACCCGTTGGTAGCCCCAGGGATAATCGGGATCGACCCGGTGCGGTCGCGAGCGAGGCTCGTCCTCCCACCACCAGCGCTCGCCCGATTCCGGACGGCGCTGCACGGGGCCGTTCTGCCGGAAGGAATCCAGCCAGCTCTGTCCGGGCACGTAAGGCGCGTCCTCATAGGGACTGGATGCGCCGAAATCGTCCCCATCGCTCCAGGGATCGGGATTGCGGAAGGCATAGACCTGGTCCTGGGGCACGAGGCGGTACTGCGTCTCGCTCAGGCGTCCGAACCAGTTCAGCCGGAAATATTCCATGAAGGCTCCGCGCTCCCCGTTCGTGAGCCGGTCACCGGAATTGAGATCGATCGGCAGGGCGACGAGCTGCTTGGCGGCCTGGGGCGATGGCGGGCTCAAGGGCGTTTTGGGAATGTGGGACTTCCACGCGGCCTCCATGATGTCCTTGAAGATCGGGGCCGCCACCTTCGCGCCGGTCTGCCCGCGCCCGAGCGTCCGGCGCTTGCCGTCCGCATTGTCGTGCCCCACCCAGACCGCGACGGTCACGTCGTTCGAGAACCCCACGAACCAGGCGTCGTTCTCGTCGTTCGACGTGCCCGTCTTGCCGCCGACATAGGGAGCGAGCGCCTTCAGGTTGCGCGCGGTGCCCCGCTCCAGGACGCCCTGCAGCATGGATTTCAACTGATAGAAGGCGGCGGCGTCCGCCGAGCCGAGCCGCGCGGGCGATTGCGTCTTGCGGCTGTAGATGCGCCGTCCCTGCTCGTCGATGCTCTCGACGACGTGGGGCACCGGCATGGCCCCCTCGTTGGCGATGGCGGCGTAGAACGCGGCGAGATCGATGATCCGCACCGGCTGCGCGCCGAGCACGAAAGGATAATGCGGCGTGCATTCGAGATAGAGCTGCGCCTCCAGGGCGAGATCGCACACATCCCGCAGGCTTCGCGCCGGATCGGCCTCGATGCCGCCGTCGAGGAGGCGAGCCGTCACGAGGTTCTTCGAGTTCTCGAGCGCCCGCCGCAGCGTGACGATGCCGCCTCCGCCGCCGTCGTAGTTCTTCGGCGACCAGTAGTCCCGCTCCCGTGCGTTGGAGCTGCCGTTCACGGGCGGAAGGGTCACGGGCGCATCCCACACCAGGGTATTGGGCTGCAGACCCTTCGAGAGGGCGGCCAGGTAGACCATCGGCTTGAATGCGGAGCCGGGCTGGCGATGAGCCTGCGTCACGCGGTTGAGCTGGCTCAACGGATAGGAGAAGCCCCCGGCCATTGCGAGGATGCGCCCCGTCCTGTTCTCCAGAACGACCGCCCCGCCCTGCACGCTCGGCGGCACGCGCAGATCGGCGCGGACGGCCCCCTTGCCTCTGGGCTCGACGACGCGCACGCGCACCACGTCATAGAGCTTCAGGTCGCGGCGCGCGGCGTCCCAGGCATTGAGCGGCAGCACGCGTCCGTCCGACAGGCCGACCCGCAGGGCGCCCGCGCCCTTCTTGGTCCCCCGGCCCGTCTCGATCACCACGGCGGCGGGCCAGTGGACGTCGTAGAGCGGCAGCCGCGCATTCGCGAGCGCTCTGCGCCAGGGCGGCGTTCCATCGTCGCTCGCTGCGCCCGCGAGCGCCTTGACGGCCTCCGCGAGATTGGCCTCGGCCGCCTGGAATCGCTGCCGGCCGATGCTCATCTCGTAACGCGCGAGCCCTTCCTGCAGGGCCGCCTCGGTCTCCTGCTGCAGGTCCGCGTTGATCGTCGAGCGCACCGTATAGGAGCTTGCCGTCAGGCTTTCGATGCCCGCGAGGCTGCGGGCGTCGCGCTTGAGATGATCGACGAAATAGAAGCCGCCGTCGCGGCGCGGACGCTGGAAGGGAATGCGCGGCGGCAGGGCGGCGATCGCCTGCCGGACCTGTTCGGCGTCGAGGAAACCATCCTCCTGCATGCGGCTCAGCACATAGGCCATGCGGTCTCGCGCGCGTTCGGGCTGCGTGTCCGGGTTGTAGTAGTTGGGGCCCTTCGCCAGCCCTGCGAGAAGCGCGCCCTCCGCCACGGAGAGTGCTTTCGCGCTCTTTCCGAAATAGCTTTGAGCCGCCATTTCGATGCCCCAGGAGTTGCGCCCCAGATAGATGGAGTTGAGATAGATCTCCAGGATCTCCGCCTTGCTAAGGAGCTTCTCGGCGCGGGTGGCGACGATCATCTCGCGCATCTTGCGATCGTAGGTCACGTCGTCGCCGACGAGGAGGTTCTTGGCCACCTGCTGCGTGATGGTGGAGCCGCCGGCCGGCCGGCCGGGATCGGTGAGATTGTTCATGAAGGCGCGGATCACCCCGCGTTCGTCGACGCCCGAATGCTGGTAGAACCGCTTGTCCTCGGCCGAGACGAAAGCCTGCTGGACCGATTTCGGAATATCCGCCAGCGGCACCCACATGCGCCGGTGATCGGGCTCGTACACTTCCGCGAAACGCCGGCCGTTGCCGTCCAGGATCACGCTGACGCCGGGCAGCCTGAGGCCTTTCAGCTGCCCTGCGTCGGGAAGGTCGGCCACGGCCTTGTTGTAATAGGCGATCACTTCGCCGAGATCGACGGGCGAGGGCTCCACCGTCTCGTTCTTGCAGAACAGCCGGTAGCTCGCGTGCAGATCGCCGAAGCTCAGTCCCTGGAGGATCTTGAGGTCGCCGGCGACCGCCTGCGGATCGTCCATGGCGGTCGTGATCAGATCGTCGAGATTGATGTCCTCGATGTCGAAGGCGCGCCGCATATGGGCACAGCCCTGCTTGAGGATTCCGGCCACCTCCTCGCGGTCCTGGACGGGATCGAAGGATGTCTTCACCGCCTCCGGGGTCACCAGAACCTGGCTCAAGGTGAGAGCCGTCGCGAAAATCTTGACGAGGATTGCGCTCATTCCGCCGCCATCATGGAACGACCCCGCTCATCCGAAAGCCCGGTCCGCGATGAAACGGACCGGCAGGCCGCCGGCCCCCTCACCCTGTCGGAAGAAGGCTGAATGAAAGCTCGATAGTACGGCTGTTTTAGGACCGGCATGCGAGTCCATATGGAGCGCAAAAGCCAGGCTTCCCAGCCTGGCCGATCATATTTTCCGCCCTAGAGCATCGGGCGTGAAAAGTGGATTTGCACTTTTGGGATTCTCTCCGTTGCTCCCTTCTGAGAGGAGCGCATCGTGCGGACCCGAAGGGCCGCACGATGCGCTAGCCCCGCCCGACGAACGGCATCTTCGTGGCCATGACCGTCATGGTGAGCACGTTGGCCTCCAGGGGCAGGCCCGCCATGTAGACGACGGCCTCCGCCACGTGGGCGGGATCGATGGTCGGCTCCGCCATGACCGTGCCGTTCGGCTGCAGGACGCCCGTCGACATCCGCGCCGTCATGTCGGTGGCCGCATTGCCGATGTCGATCTGCCCGCAGGCGATGTCGTAGGCGCGGCCGTCGAGCGAAGTCGATTTGGTCAGGCCCAGGATCGCGTGCTTGGTCGCCGTATACGGTGCCGAGAAGGGACGCGGCGCATAGGCCGAGACGGAGCCGTTATTGATGATCCGCCCGCCTCGCGGGTCCTGTGCCTTCATGATCCTGAATGCTTCCTGCGTGCAGAGGAAGGCGCCGGTCAAGTTGGTGTCCACGACGCTGCGCCATTGCTCCAGCGTCAGATCCTCGAGCGGCACCGGCGGCGCGCCGATTCCCGCGTTGTTCACGAGCAGATCGAGCCTCCCGAACGTGTCCTTCACCTTCGCGAACAAGGCCTTGACCGAAGCCGGGTCCGCCACGTCGGCGGCGATCAGGAGAGGCGTCCCGCCGATCTCCGCGGCCGCCTTCTCGAGCGCCTCCTGACGGCGGCCGGCCATCGCAACGTGATACCCCTGCTTCAGCAGGGCGGCGGAGATCGCCTTCCCGACGCCCGTGCCGGCGCCGGTGACGATGGCGACCTTGGAATTCTTGCTCATGTTTTTCTCCTTGTGGAACCGGCCAAGCTTTTTCGCGTTCGCATTCTGCCAATCGGAAAGGAGTCCGTCATGCGCAATCGTGTCCTACGCCCGGCCGCCACTCTGGCCGTGATCACCCTTCCCCTCGCTCTCGCGGCCTGCCAGAGCGGAACCGCTACGGGCGCCGCGGGCGGAGCCGTCACGGGCGCCCTCGTCGGCGGCCCGATCGGTGCCGCCGTGGGCGGCGTTGCGGGTGCCGCCGTCGGCGCCGCTTTGTCCCCCGAGGAGACAACGCGCGTCCACACCTATGCGGTCGCCCAGCGCCGTCCGTCCATCCGCGTCGCCGAGGACGTGGTCGTCGGCCAGCCACTTCCGCCGCGCGTGCGCCTCTACCCCGTTCCGCGGAGCGTCGGCCTCTCCAACCCCTACAGCTATACGATCGTCAACGATCGCACCGTTCTCGTCGATCCTCAGACCCGCACCATCGTCCAGGTTATCGAGTGACGCCTCCCGCTCTCTCTTGAGTCCTGCTCTCCTTTGAATAAGGCAGCCTCGCAGGCCGCCTTATTCCTGCCCCCTCGACGGGTCCTTCCATTCGTTCGTCCACGGCCGGGGGCTGCCTTCATTACATGCGCCGAAACGGCGCCTCGCGACATCCCCCTCCCCCCTCCTCTCTCCGAGCACGACATCCTGATGCCGTGCGGTGCGAGGCGGCGGGGCCTGTGATTCTCCGCTTGCATAAAGCTGCGGATTGCTTATATCGGCGCAACCCGGCGCGACGGCCCCTGCGGCCTCGCGCTGGTCTTTTTTTTCCGGATCACGCGGCGACCGGCCCGGGCAGCGATGCCCGGAGCGGGTGAAGCCGTGCCGGAACCGGCGCTGAGGTCACTCGGCGTCGGCCTGAACCATGAGCCCTGAGTGTCCGCGGGTTGATCTGCGGGCCTTGCGGCTCCTCTGGCGGCAAATCCCGAGTATTGGTCGAGGTCTCGTGGGACGTTCGACGGTGCAGCCTGGGCGCCCTGCGGTGTCCGGGCGCGGTTTTGCTTGGCCTGTGCGATGACGGGCCCGACGAACACTGCAAACGGCTTTCGACTTTCTTTGCGAATGCCGGTTGACGCAAGCGGGACGATCGGTTAGACACCTGTTCATCGGCGGCGGCCCTGGGGGCGCTGCCCGGGCGGGCGCTCTTCGGGGCGGGTCGCTTCCGGCCTTCGGGTTGGGTTTTGCTCTTTGACAAGTGAAGAAGGAAGAAGAAGCGCAGGCGGCGGTGTCCTTGCGGCGGCCCTTTGGGGCTGCTTTGAACAAGACATCGACCATGGTCTTGCGCTTTTGGTGAGTACACCGCTCTGGCTTTGGCCGGAGTGAGAGGTGCTCTGTCAATTTTGCGTTTTCAAGACGAACAGTCGAGATCGAATTCTGAAGTTCAACTTGAGAGTTTGATCCTGGCTCAGAACGAACGCTGGCGGCAGGCTTAACACATGCAAGTCGAACGCATCCTTCGGGGTGAGTGGCAGACGGGTGAGTAACGCGTGGGAACGTGCCCTTCAGTTCGGAATAACCCAGGGAAACTTGGGCTAATACCGGATACGTGCGAGAGCAGAAAGATTTATCGCTGAAGGATCGGCCCGCGTCTGATTAGCTGGTTGGTGGGGTAATGGCCCACCAAGGCGACGATCAGTAGCTGGTCTGAGAGGATGATCAGCCACATTGGGACTGAGACACGGCCCAAACTCCTACGGGAGGCAGCAGTGGGGAATATTGGACAATGGGGGCAACCCTGATCCAGCCATGCCGCGTGAGTGATGACGGCCTTAGGGTTGTAAAGCTCTTTCGGCGGGGACGATAATGACGGTACCCGCAGAAGAAGCCCCGGCTAACTTCGTGCCAGCAGCCGCGGTAATACGAAGGGGGCTAGCGTTGTTCGGAATCACTGGGCGTAAAGGGCGCGTAGGCGGCTTTGTAAGTCGGGGGTGAAAGCCTGTGGCTCAACCACAGAATTGCCTTCGATACTGCAAGGCTTGAGACCGGAAGAGGTTAGTGGAACTGCGAGTGTAGAGGTGAAATTCGTAGATATTCGCAAGAACACCAGTGGCGAAGGCGGCTGACTGGTCCGGATCTGACGCTGAGGCGCGAAAGCGTGGGGAGCAAACAGGATTAGATACCCTGGTAGTCCACGCCGTAAACGATGAATGCCAGCCGTTGGCGAGCTTGCTCGTCAGTGGCGCAGCTAACGCTTTAAGCATTCCGCCTGGGGAGTACGGTCGCAAGATTAAAACTCAAAGGAATTGACGGGGGCCCGCACAAGCGGTGGAGCATGTGGTTTAATTCGAAGCAACGCGCAGAACCTTACCAGCCTTTGACATGTCCGGTGTGGGGAGTGGAGACATTCTCCTTCAGTTCGGCTGGCCGGAACACAGGTGCTGCATGGCTGTCGTCAGCTCGTGTCGTGAGATGTTGGGTTAAGTCCCGCAACGAGCGCAACCCTCGCCCCTAGTTGCCATCATTAGGTTGGGCACTCTAGGGGGACTGCCGGTGATAAGCCGCGAGGAAGGTGGGGATGACGTCAAGTCCTCATGGCCCTTACGGGCTGGGCTACACACGTGCTACAATGGCGGTGACAATGGGCAGCGAACCCGCGAGGGGGAGCTAATCCCAAAAAGCCGTCTCAGTTCAGATTGCACTCTGCAACTCGAGTGCATGAAGGCGGAATCGCTAGTAATCGTGGATCAGAACGCCACGGTGAATACGTTCCCGGGCCTTGTACACACCGCCCGTCACACCATGGGAGTTGGTCTTACCCGACGGCGCTGCGCCAACCGCAAGGAGGCAGGCGACCACGGTAGGGTCAGCGACTGGGGTGAAGTCGTAACAAGGTAGCCGTAGGGGAACCTGCGGCTGGATCACCTCCTTTCTAAGGATGTTCTCTTGATTGGGTGCTCCTGTTCTCGAACAGGCTGTCGCTCACATCGGAACGCTTGGAACATACAGGGTCAAGTCAGACCCTATTTTGCGGGACGCTGCCGTCTTCGCTTCTTCTTCTCCGGAAAACCCTGCCGTTTAACGGCGGATCGGGCCTGTAGCTCAGGTGGTTAGAGCGCACCCCTGATAAGGGTGAGGTCGGACGTTCGAGTCGTCCCAGGCCCACCATTGTCAACGGGGCCTTAGCTCAGCTGGGAGAGCGGTAGCTTTGCAAGCTTCAGGTCGTCGGTTCGATCCCGACAGGCTCCACCATTGCTTTGGTGCGATGGTGGTGATGGGTGGTTCCGGAATTCTGCGCGCTTGGGGCGCGCGGGATCTTGTCGAATTCGGGCCCTCCCCTCTTGTGGGGGAGCGGCGCGGATGTTTGAAATCGTAAAGAGGCGGCATATTCGGCCAGCGGGCAACCTAGTCCCGCGAACCAGCCCTGGCCCGCAGCCAGGTGCGCCGGATATGCTTTGGCAAGCAAAACATGTCTTTGGAGCAATCCGAAGACAGGTCTTTCTTTTGGGTCGATGGCCGCTGCCGAGCGGACATCGATCATGAGAGTAATCAAGTGTCGTAAGAGCATCTGGTGGATGCCTTGGCGCTGAGAGGCGATGAAGGACGTGGTACGCTGCGATAAGTCTTGGGGAGCTGCGAACGAGCTTTGATCCAAGAATCTCCGAATGGGGAAACCCACCTTCGACCCTTTGTATTGTGACGACATCCTTTGGGTGGCGTTGCACTACGGAGGGTCTGATGAAGGTATTAGGCCCTGAATTCATAGGGGTTTAAAGCGAACCCAGGGAACTGAAACATCTAAGTACCTGGAGGAAAGGACATCAATTGAGACTCCGTTAGTAGTGGCGAGCGAACGCGGACCAGGCCCATGCCAACCTGATCGTCATCGGAACTGTTTGGAAAAGCAGGCATGATGGGTGATAGCCCCGTACGAGTCAGTGAGAGGGTTGGATTTGAGTAGGGCGGGACACGTGAAATCCTGTCTGAACATGGGGGGACCACCCTCCAAGCCTAAGTACTCCTCAGCGACCGATAGTGAACCAGTACCGTGAGGGAAAGGTGAAAAGCACCCCGACGAGGGGAGTGAAACAGTACCTGAAACCGGATGCTTACAAACAGTCGGAGCCCAAGGTTCGTCCTGGGTGACGGCGTACCTTTTGTATAATGGGTCAGCGACTTAAAGTAACGAGCAAGCTTAAGCCGGTAGGTGGAGGCGCAGCGAAAGCGAGTCTGAACAGGGCGTTTTGAGTTCGTTGCTTTAGACCCGAAACCGGGTGATCTAGCCATGAGCAGGTTGAAGGTGCGGTAACACGCACTGGAGGACCGAACCGGTGCCTGTTGAAAAAGTCTCGGATGACTTGTGGCTAGGGGTGAAAGGCCAATCAAACTCGGAAATAGCTGGTTCTCCGCGAAAGCTATTTAGGTAGCGCCTCGCGTGAATCCCCCAGGGGGTAGAGCACTGGATGGGCTAGGGCCGCCCACAGCGGTACCAAACCTAACCAAACTCCGAATACCTGGGAGGACTGCGCGGGAGACACACGGCGGGTGCTAACGTCCGTCGTGGAGAGGGAAACAACCCTGACCTACAGCTAAGGCCCCCAATTCGTGGCTAAGTGGGAAAG